>NYVB01000001.1 GCA_002684315.1 Planctomycetaceae bacterium
AGGGTTCGCGCACGACCCCGCAACATGCCCAAGGTGCAGCTCGGCATCAGATCGACCACCGATGACGGTGAACCCGGACTCCGCATCGTGTTCGTCACCGATGACTCCAGCGCAGACATGGCGGGAATCGAAGTCGGTGACCGCATGGTCCTCTGGGGAGACAGTGAACTCCGAGATCGCAGCGTGCTGATCGATCAGCTGAGAACGCATGAGCCCGGCGATGTCGTCGAGATCGTGGTCATTCGAGACGGCAAGGAAGAGACGATCGAAGTGACTCTGCTGAAGCGCGGAGAATGACTCAGGCAGTCACTTCTCGCGGGCCGCGGGATCCGAACCACGCCTCACGGCGCGGGCACGGGAGATGGCACTGGTTCCGAATCGCTCGATGATGGCGTCGGTGGTCTCGTCGATGACGCGATCACGATCGGAACCGCCCTGCTCGAACAGCCCGACCTGCCCGCTCCGATCGAGCCCACCCACGCTGAAACCGAGCAATCGCACCGGCTGAAAACCCTCCAGACACCACCCCTCGAAGATAGATCGTGCAAGTTCCCAGAGCGTCCTGGTGGTTTCGGTCGGTTGCTCGATCGTTCTGGAACGTGTGATCGTCTGGAAATCACCGAAGCGAATCTTCAAGGTCACCCGGGTGGCTTTCGCCCCGGTGCGCCGGAGACGTTCGGAGACCTGCTCGACCTCGCCGAGCAGAATGTCCCCGAGCACTTCGCGATCCGAGATGTCCTCGGAAAAGGTGCGCTCCTGTCCGATGCTCTTCGACGTCCGCTCGGAGACCACCGGGCGATCATCGATTCCGTGCGACAGTTCGTGAAACCGACGAGATGATTCGCCGAAGAGTGAAACCAGATGATCGGGATCGATCCTCTGAAGATCGGCGAAGGTGCGAAGGCCGTGGGTGCGGAAGGACTCGGCGGATTTCCGACCGACCCCCCACATGCGCTCGATCGGCAGGTCGGCAAGTCTTCGAGCAAGACCCTCGGACTCGAAACGCACGAGCGCATCTGGTTTTTCAAGATCGGAGGCGATCTTCGCGACGAACTTGTTGGGAGCGACACCGACCGAAACGACCAGGCCGAGCTGCTCGAGCGTCTTGCGGCGAATGTNATGGGCGATGGCCATGCCATCACCCAGCAGCCGAAGCGAACCGGTCACGTCCAGGAAGGCTTCATCCAGACTGAGGGGTTGCACCAGAGGACTGGCTTCCTCGAGGATCGCCATGAAACGACGACTGAGTTCCGAGTATCTGGCACCACGCCCGGGAACCATCACGGCGTGCGGGCAGAGACGCAACGCCGTGCTGCTGGGCATCGCACTCCGACACCCGAATTCACGGGCTTCATAACTGGCCGCGGCAACGACCCCTCTGGCTCCGACACCACCGACGAGGACCGGACGGCCGCGCAAGGAAGGATCATCGAGCTGCTCCACCGAAGCGAAGAAGGCATCGAGATCGCAGTGCAGGATGGTGCGTTCGAGTGCGGTCATCAAGGCTCAGCATACGAAAGAGATGACGCGACGGAAAATCCGCTCAGAAAGCGACCAGTCGAACCACCAGCAGACCGGCAAGCACCATGGTCAGCACAGCCGGCCCCACCGAGGATCGCCCCACCGCATCCTTCCGATCACCAAGAATCATGGCGAGGCTCCAGCAGAGGAAGAGCAGAGTCGGCGTGTCGAAATATCTCTGGAAGGACTGAGCGTTCGCCATCTGAGTCACGGTCGAAGCGACCAGAGCACAGACGAGGATCGCCCAGCTCCGGCGTGCGGGCGTCGCGGAAAGGGCACTCGCNAAGATCACCAGGGAGGCCGCTCCGAATCCGGAGAGACAGGCCAGCGGAAGCGAACGGTCGGCGACGACCCAGAGCCCTGAAAGCGTCCACAGTGGTCCGCCCGTCCGACCCGCGGCGAGGTCGGGAGCGCTTTCTGGAATCAACACGAAGAGCATGCCTGACAGAGCCGCGACCACGATCATGGTGATCTTGCGTCGAACCAGCGCAGCCATCTCGGGAACCGCGAGGAGAAAGAACGGTGCGTAGAGACCAAGCAGTCCCAGGGCGTATCCGGGTGCGATCCAATCGACTCCGGACGAGACGTGGAACTCCTGAAAGTGAGGAGGAACCAGCCCCCCCCAGAGAATGACGAAAGTGATGAGGACTGCAANCGAGGGAANGACGACCGCGATGAGCGCGAGAAGCCCCTTCCATGCGGTGGCGGTCCGTTCACGCCCGAGATCGAGCAGTCCGGCGAAGAGAACCGGTCCGGCGAGCCAGATGAAATTCTGTCGAGCNGCGACGGCCNCGAACATCGCCAGCGAAGCGACCACCAGAATCTTCGCGGAGCGCTTCGAGGATAGAACGCAACCGATGCAGAGCGCCGATGCCATCCACGCGAAATCGTCGGTGTGAACGTGGGTGGCACTTGCCACGACATAGATCGATGCGGCCAACGGCATCGTCAGAAACGCCGCGGCGCGGGCCTCCGTGAAACGTGCCGCCACACCGGAAACGATGACCACGAATGCAACGCCGAACAGTGCTGAAAGAACACGGAGTGTTTCAAGTTCATTGCCGAAGATGGCGCCGAGAGCCNCCATGACGAGGTGATACAACGGTCCCGTCGCGGCTGAATAATCGCTCAGATCAGGAACGGGCCACTGCATCTCGAACTGACGGACCACCTGGATGTGGAAGAGATTCTGATCGTAGGCATGAGACGCGATCAGGTGCTCACCGACGAAGACCCCGGTCACCAGGATGAGGAGAATCAGCACGGGTGCCCAGGCAGCTCGCATGACCTGTGCGACTGCACTCATGAACCGGCTCCAAGTCGCTGCCAGGCGGCAAGATGATCCGAGGCGATCGCATCAACCCGACAGCGTTCCGCTTGAGCCATCGTGGCGGTGCGAAGCCTCCCACGCAGCTCGGGGTCTCGGATCAATTCGATGATGGCATCAGCCAGTCTTCGTGCGACGCCATCCCCCTCGCGGATGAAGACCATCCCGGTGTCACGATCTCTGACGTAACCGGAGAACTGAGGCAGATCACTCACCACCGGAACGGCACCACACGCCATGGCCTCGAGCGGCGCGACCGGTGAGGCCTCCCCGTGGAACGCCATCGACGGATAGCAGTGAATGTCGCAATTCTGCAGACGCTCGACCAGCGCAGCCTGCCCGACGATGCGCCCTTCGAAGCGAAGATCGATGCCTTCCGCACGCTTCTCGAGGTCGGCGAGAAACGCTTCGCCCCCACCACCCTGGCTCACCTCGTGCGGACCGATGATGGATGTCTTCAGAGGGATGCCCTCATCATGAATCAGGCGACACGCGTCAACGAGGACATCGAGTCCCTTCTCCGGATGGACTCGACCGTGGAAGACGAGATTCAACGCGTCACCCGCCGTGCGCCCGGGGTCGGGCCGGAAGACGTTGGTGTCGACGGGATTCGGGATGACATCGATGCGTGAGGCAAGCCGCGGAGCTTGTGCCTTGACGGCATCTCCNATCGCATCCGAGACGGTGCTGATCCGGTCGATGTGGTGGTAGAGGAACATCTGACGCTTGGGAAAACGCTGAAGATGGAAATCAAGAAGACCCAGTCGCTTGCGACCTCGCACCATTCGAGGCAGCCAGAAGCAGTTGAAGACCGTGACGTCGGCCTCGGGAAGATGCGGGCGAACCGCCTTCGAATAGCGATAGTCGTACCAGAGATCCGACCAGGTGGAACCCGATCGTCCGAACCCCGAAAGCCTGNGATAACGGACGCCGTCAAGAACGGAGTCCTCGGGCAGATCACCCCACGCAGGNCAGACCACGGTCACCTGATGACCGGAGGCAGCGAAGCTTCGACTGAGATCGGCCCAGACCTTTTCTATCGCACCTGCCGGTGCGGGAGGCATGGAAAGAAAGGCGCCGATGACGACGGTGATGCGCATGAATGATTCCGAGTGAACGAGGAAAGAGCTCTTCAGGTTCTATCGGCTTGCTGAGGGCAATCACTTCCCGTTGGATGTCTCTTTCTGATCCTTTCCACCGAACCAGACGAAGACCGACGATGGTTCAGGGGCCGATTCGAGCAATCCAAGGCCGACAAGTGCCTCTCCCATCGCACTCCAGCGGGCGTCANCCATGTACCCGAGNCCATGCTCCTTCGTCGTTGANTCCAGAATCAGAGGTTCCTGNGCCTTCGCGGAAAGNNTCATGGCNTGTTCACTCATCGCGGGATTCAAGGCCGACATTCTGCGATTGGCCGAAGAAGGGTCCTTGAGATAGCTCGCCCATCCGGATGCGAACGCGCTCACCATCGCACGACAGGTCTCGGGATTCGCCTCGAGAAACGCACGCCGGGTCACGAGCACCGTGTCGTACGGATCGTAGGCACGGTCCTCGTTGGGAAGAATCCGGGTGGGAAATCCATCAAGTTCAAGAGAGACGGGCTCCGCGGTGATGAAACACTGACTCGCCGCCTGGCGCCCGGCGCGGAAGGCCGGCGCGTTGTACGCGACGAATTTNGCACCGTTCGGNACCTTGTGTGCCTCNTTGATGGACTTGAAGAATGCGAGNGACGTGTCGATGCCGACCACCGCNTCTGGATCCTTCCAGAGTTCGGCGACGTCGGTGTAGGACGAATCAACGGGAATCATGATTCCATGAGGNCCATGCTGATACACCGCGAACAAGGCGACGAGGGTTCCACCTTGCGCATTCAATTGCAGGATCTGCGAGCCACCGACGATGCCGAAATCGACGCGACCGGCCGCCACCATCTGCGGNGAGGACACACCATCGGAACCGGCGATGATCTCGACCGAGAGACCTTCCTGCTTGAACATGCCGTCGAGCTCTGCCTGATAGATCCCACCGAACTGCGGCTCAGGAACCCAGTTCAACTGAAGTTCGACGGCAGCCATCGAATCGGGGGCGGATGTCGAGTCGCTTCCGGGATCGCATCCGGTGAGAACGAGGGTGGAGGCGAACAGACTGATCGTGNAAAAAANGCGCATGAAGACATCCTTGAAGAAAACAGGTTCAGGATCGTTCACCTGAATGCCAGTTGTGAAGGAGAAACCAACCGAGAAGATTCACAAGACCGAAGAGCGTGAACCCGACCANTGATGCGATGAGCACCGACGCGAACATCAAATCGGTCTGAAAGGTCCGGACNGAAGCGATGATGATCGACCCCAGAGGGGCCGAATCACCGGTGTANCCACTCACGAATTCAGCCGTGATNGCNCCGATGACCGAAAGCCCGGCGGCGACCCGCAACCCGGTGATGATNCCNGGCGTCGCCGANGGAAGCTCGAGNTTCCACCAGGTCACGAAACGNCCGGCACGATGAAANNGAAAGAGCTCACGAAGCTCGGGNNTGGTGCCGCGNATTCCNCCCAGAGTGTTGGCGATGACCGGAAAGATCGCGACCACCACCGTGGCGGTCACGGTCGAACCGAACCCGAAGCCGAACCAGATCACGAAGAGAGGTGCGATCGCGACGAGCGGCACCATCTGCAGCAGAAGTGTCGGAGGGTAGAAACCACGTTCGAGCCAACGCGACAGACCGAGGAGACTNCCCAGCACCACGCCGAGCGCCGATGCGATCAGAAACCCGCTCAAGGTCGAAAGCCCGGTCGAAAGCGTGGCTTGAAGCAGACGTTCGGAATTGTCACCGGCCGCGACCACCACCGAAATCGGAGATGGCAGGAGATAGGGCTCGATTCCGAAGAGCATGATCACCGCTTGCCAGAGACCCACGAAAACAAGGGCGACCAGACCGGGCGGGAGCACTCTGCGCACGAGGAAGTTCATGCGTGGGCCTCNTTTCGGATCTCATGCTGGACGAGGCGGACCTGTTCGTTGAAGACCTGGCTGGTGCGGGTGTCGGAATCCCGAGACCCCAGATCGATGAGAAGTTCGCGACGCAAGCGTCCGGGCGATGAGTCCATCACCATGATCCGTGACGCCATGTAGACCGCCTGCCTGATCGAATGCGTGACCAGTACGGTGGTCATGCCTTCCCGCTCGGAGAGTTCGATGACGTCGTCTTCAAGCTGCTCGCGAGTCAACTCGTCCAGAGCGGCGAAGGGTTCATCGAGAAGAAGCAACTCCGGTCGTGTCACCAGAGCCCGTGCGATGGAGACACGCATGCGCATGCCCCCGGAGAGGGCGTGAGGGAGATTCTCGCGGAAGTCCGAAAGACCGACCTTTTCGAGTGAGTCGGCCACACGCTCCCTGCGCTCGAGCTCACCGACACCTTCCAGCTCGAGAGGAAGTCCGACGTTCGAGGCGACCGTTCGCCAGGGAAGAAGCCGTGGATCCTGAAAACAACAGGAGACACCACGCGCCTGCGAGGCATCTCCACCGTTCACAATGAGCGTGCCATGCGTCGGCTCGAGAATGCCTGCGATCAACTGAAGAAGCGTCGTCTTTCCACACCCGCTTGGTCCGATCAAGGCGATGAATTCACCGGCGCGAATGTCGAAGTCGACATCCTGCAGGGCAATGAAGCGCTTGCTGAAATGCTGGGAGACACCGGACAGCGAGATCATTGCGACTGATTCAGAAGATGCTTCGGAGACGGNTGACATCACCGCACAGTCTATCGTGGTCATTCACGGAAGACCCGTACCGGCATTTGGTACAACAGAAGATGCACGAACAAGATGGAGATGTCATGCGAAAAAGAAACCTGCTCACGTTCGCCACATGCGGTCTGACGACTCTGGTACTGGCATGTTCCGCCGGCGGATACCTCGGAGACGATGACACGTGGCGAGTCCACGACATGAAGCGACCCCAACCCGATGTGGTCAGACCGGGCACGCCATCCTTGGGAAAGACGATCGGCAAGGCACCCAGTGACGCCCTCGTTCTGTTCGACGGAACCACCCTCGACGCCTGGACAGGGAAGAACGACGCCCCTCCCTGGGAGATCGTGGATGGCGCCATCGTCGTGACACCCGGAAGCGGCGACATGATGACGCGCCGCAACTTCAGCGACATCCAGTACCACATGGAATGGATGGTTCCCGCGGACCGAAAGACCTCGGGCCAGAAAGGCGGCAACAGCGGGCTTTTCCTGATGGATCGCTATGAAATCCAGATTCTCGACAGTCATGAAAACAAGACCTATGCCGATGGAATGGCCGCCAGCTTCTACGGCCAGCACCCCCCCGCGGTGAATCCCGCGAATGCCAAGGGCACCTGGAACACCTACGACGTGATTTTTCGGGCACCCCGCTGGGATTCGGAGGGCACTCAGATCTCACCTGCCCGAGCAACCGTNCTCTTCAACGGGGTCATGGTCCACGACAGCCAGGCCTTCAAAGGGCCGACGGAACCTTGGAAAAAAAACAAACCCCATGGCCCAGACGTCCTCAGACTTCAAGATCACTCGGACCCGATTCACTTTCGCAACATCTGGGTCCGAGAGCTGACACCCTGAGGGGGATAAACGCAAACTATTGCCCGCAAGTTACTTAAAAGCATGAACTTAAATGAAATCAAAGGGTATCATTCAAGTCTCAGCACAGGACCACGTACGCAAGAGCGAGGAACGAGCGAGAACGCATCAGTATCGCGTATTTAAATCATATTTAGAGAATTTTAGCGATCTTTGACCCAGAGAACACCGCAGAAATCATGTGATGGTTCCTTTTCAGNACAGGATCCGAGAACATCAGGACCGCTGAGAGCCAGAGGCAAGGCACAAGGTCAAACTTGAAGCGGCCTCAAGAAGGCATTGATTTGACACCCTTTCAACGAACAAACTGCGATATAAATGACAGCTGAACGGGCCGCATCGGCCCTCGCCCATACATGGAGAAGATCTGGGATGCCTCGCACACGCACACTGACCGGTTTCACGACACTCACCCTGGCCCTGGCTTGCAGTTCACAAGGGCTCGCCCAATCGGAGCAGGACAACGTCTTTGATGCCGCAGGCGGCTCAGCGGGAACCTACGACTTTGGCAATGACTCGGACTGGTCCAAGGGAGGCCCTCCCTGGACGGACGATGAGGTCGATGGTGGCATTTCATTCGACCTCGAGGATGTCCCAGCCGGCACCACCGACACCTACACGATCAACCTCGCCGGGAACTACAGCGCGATCGACCGATTGAACATCCTGTCGGAGTCGCTGATCATCCTGAGTGGCACGGGAAGCTTCACCTTCGATGAAGACGGCGACCTTGAAACCGGAGACAGCGCACTTCGCATCGAAAGCGGGGTCACACTCAACCTCGAAGGTGACATGACCTTCGACTATGGAAACGGCTCGACCGAAGAAGAAGACGCCGCCCAGACATTGAACTTCACAATCGGTGGACAGCAGATCGCGTTCAACCTGATCATCGAAGGACTCATCTCGGACAACGCTGAATCTGCGGTCGACGGAATGCTCACCTTCACCGGTGGCGGATTCGCTCTGCTCACTGGCGGGATTGAAGCCAACGGAACAGGTTCCGAGTTCGGACTGACGCTGCAAAATGGTTCGAGCCTCATGCTTGCGAGTGGAAACTACACACTCGCCGAAGGCGTCAACGTGACGTTCAACGGCGACCTTGAAGACCGAGAAAACGGGCAGGGGATCCTCCAAATCGTCGATGGCGCCACACTCGACACGCAAGATGGCGGCGACATCGCTGTCGATGGATTCGGCGCCATCCTCGTGGGCCATGTGAACCTTCTCGATTCGGCCCTCGCCGATCTCGGCTTCGGTGAAACGAACGAACAGGTCGCGACGAACGCGGCAACCGGGACCGGAACCGTGACCACCGACAATCTCACCCTGGCAGGCGACTCCGTCGTGGTGGTAGGCGACGGTTCCTCGATCACCGCCACGACCCTCGACAACGGCATCCTTCAAATCGGAGGCACCAGTGCGATGGTGCTTCAGACTGGAGCAAGCGGCAACTTCAACGTGCTCGAACTGAACAGCGGAAGCCTGTTCAACGCGGGCACACTTGATTTCATCGACAACTCCACGATGGCAGGCGGCACCTTCACCTCCAGTGGAAACACGACCTTTGCAAATGCATTCGATTCCACGGGCACGATCGACATCACAGGTGGGACGTTCGCAGTCAACGGCGACACCGTCTTCGGATCAGGCAGCCAGATCACCGTCAGCGGAACAGGAGCCGGACTCGACCTCGCAACGACGGCGGCCAGCGACAACAGCATCCAGATCGACGGCATCCTCAACGTCAGTGACAATGCGATTGCGACATTCGGATTTGATGGCGACACGGACAGCATCAACTTCAGTTCGTCTTCGAGAACGATCGTCGACGATGCAAGCCTCACAGTGAATGGTGAACTGACCGTGAGCGGAGAACTCTTCGTCCAGAACGGTGGTTCATTCAACTTCAACACCGCGACAAGCGAGTTGCTGAACGTGGACAATGCCTTCATCGGTGGCGGCAACGACTACGTGTCCGGCGCACCCAGCGGCCAGATCGCCACGATCGACTTCGGCGACTACACGAACGTCGATGAAGAACTCATCATCGGAACCCTCTATTCCGGAATGATCGACTCCGAGACAGGCGAGTTCATCGCGGGTGACGGCATCCTTCAGTTCAACACTCTCGTCGACCTCGACCTGACCGACGGAGGCACGATGCTCTTCGCGCTTGGCTGGGATTTCGATGAGGACACCGAGACCGGAACGGCCTACAACACCCAGGTCCTGATCGGGACCGCCGGCGACGGCCTGGGAGTCATCGTCAACGAAGGGACGACGCTCGAACTCGCCATCACCGGTGACGAGTACATCCCAACCGGTACCGTCTGGGATCTCTTCGACGCAGGAGACATCGAAGGCATCTGGAGCAACGTCGAGATTGAAGGGTTCAACACCGTCACTCGAACCTTCGAGCACGGCACGGACGGACAAGTCATCGTGGGCACCGATTACAACGCCCCTGCCGAAGGCGGCTCATCGGTCGTCGTGGAACGCTCTTCATGGCTCCAGGAAAGAAGTGAAAACGGACAGCTCACCGACCTACTCGCGCAGTTCGACCAGGTCGGCACCGTCAGCGGCTACCAGGCCGCCGTCACCGCGATGGGCCCTGAAAGCGTCGCATCTGGACTTCAGATCGTCGCGGACACCGCGACCTTCAAGGCCTACAGCGAAGCACTGGGCGAGATGAGAAGCGCCAACGAACTGGGACGACCGGGCCCCGCCCGTCGTCCGCTGGGACAAAGCTCCCAGTCTCTCTTCGCGGCGCAAGATGAAGCCGATACCGTGCGCTCGCAGTACGGCTACGGCTCGGGGCCAGAATCAGGACAGCGTCGAACAGACGATGATTCCACCGTGGCCTTCGTTCAGGGCTACGGCCGAAGCCTCGACCTCCAGAATTCAGGTGATGTCGTCGGGCTCAGTGCGACTCAGTGGGGCGTCCTCACCGGCATGGGAACCCAGGTCAGCGGCAACTCGGTCCTCGGTCTGCTGGTCGGCTACGACAGCTTCAACGGAGATCTCAACGACAACTTCGGCTCGGTCGACGTCGGTACGATTCGAATCGGCCCGTTCTATGGATGGTCTGATGGCACCTGGAACGTGGACCTCGCACTCACCGGCGCCTACAACGACTGGAGCGGCACCAGAGAGAACCCCGGCATCGGCGGCATGTACGACTGGAGCACGAATGGCTGGGAACTCGATTTCTCCGCCAGTGTCGGCTACCGCATCCCACTGGGTGGCGGATTCAACATCGTGCCTGAAGGCTCCTTCGTCTACAGCTACATCCAGACGGAGGCCTACACCGAAAACGCCATCGCCGGCCCCGGCGCTCTTGACGTCAGCACCGAGGATCTCAACGGATTCATCGGACGACTTGGTGCGAGAGCGGAACTGCTGAGCTTCTCAGGCCTCATCATCGAAGGCAGCCTCGGTTGGCAGGGCAATTACAGCGTCGGTGGCGACATCGAGGCGGGCATCGGTGGCTTCGCATTGCCGGGAACACCCGACCAGGTCAACAGAAACAACATCTACTACGGCACCCAGTTCACCTGGATGCCGACCTGGGACATGGCGCTGACCTTCCGATATGAAGGCCGAACCGGCGATGGCACCGACGATCAGTACTTCGGCGGTGGTGTGAGCTTCGAATTCTGATCCGAATTGAGCGACAAACACCCTTACCTCTGGCTTCCGAGGCAATATCTGAGACAGGATCTCGTTCTCTCGGGTACCGTGTCATCTGACGCGGAGGCGTTATCCGAAGAATGACAGCGGACCTCGCAGGATGCGGAGCAGGCACACCATGCCACAGATGAAGACAAGAAGAATTCCCATCGGCTTCACGACCATGTCCGTGCTGCTGATGAGCACCACCCTCCACGGGCAGGCGGACAACGAGTACGAAGCGAACGCCAATGGCAGCTTCACTGATGAAACCAGATGGACTGAGGGAGGCCCGCCGTGGCCGGATGAGAACGTCGATGGCAGCATCGAGTTCGACGTGATCGCCGGAGGCAACATCACGATCGACGGCATTGATCTGGACTACACCGGAATCACCGAACTCATCACCACGGACAACGGAGCATTCTCGCAACTGGTGCTCGAAGGGACAGGGTCACTTCATTTTTCCAATCCCGACGGGACCATCAACCCGGACAACGGACACACGACTGTGACCTTCACCCCGGGAAGCGGACTCACGCTGGCGATCGACACGTTTTTCGATGGCAACCTCACGATCGACACCACGAAGATCACCAATGGTGCCGCTGAAAATGTCTCCATCGAAGAACTGATGGCTCTGAGCAGTCCGAATGCCCTGTTGCTGATCTACGGCACGGGGGGTGTCGTCTTCCAGGCGGGCTCGACCCTCGAGATGAATGGGACGATCCAGGTTGGAACCGACAACGACGGTGATCCGATCACGGGAAATCTGACCATCTTCGATGACCAGACTCTTGTCGGCGCGGTGGAACTGATGATCGAAGGCAGGAACGGATTGGGCGTGAGCCGCGTGGTCCTGGGAGATGCCGTCATCGCCAATCAGGAATTCACGTTGCACGGCCTCTTCGGCAATGGCATTCTTGAAACCAACTCCGCGAACCTCACCCTACTCGGTGGCAACACCTCGAACTTCGGCGGCACGCTCGCGATCGATGGTGACCTGACACTGAGTGGGCAAGGCACCGTTCTCAATCTCGTTCCAACACCGACGGCGGACAGCCCGTTCATCACGACCTCCGTCATCAACGGCAACATAGAGGTCTCCAACGGGGCCCAACTCCTCCTCGGACCGAATCTGATCTTCGGAACAACCAACATCCAGCCGACCATCAACGATCTGAATCTCATCCTCAACGGCGGCTATTTCGGCGGCAATGCACAGGTCGGCCTCGCCGGTGACTTCCCAAATCCCAATTTGCAGCTGAATTCCGGCTGGCTCGTCGGCGGTGATTTCCATACCGGAGAGGGATCGTTGGGCTTCACCGCGGGAGGCTTCGGATTGGGCAATTCGATTTTCACGAATCAGATGGGCATCTGGGCCACGTACGATCATGCTCTCGGTCGAACCAACACGGAAGCCTACATCAACAGCTCGGCGCTGATCACGTTCGCTTTCCTGCCCGGAGCGAACATCCATGTGAACCTCATCGAACAGGACCAATGGATGCCTGACAACATCGAACTGTTGATTCTTGAGAACAGTTCGGGGTTCACCGACATCTTCAACGATTTCACCGGTGGGAACTGGAACGGCACCACCAGCATGGTGACACGCCAGCTTGAACTCTTCACCGACACCAACGACACCGGCTTCAACCAGCTCTTTGCGACGATCGTCGCGAACTACGCCGCACCCGCAGCAGGTCTTTCGAATCTCGGACAGACCTTGAACGGCCTGATCGATCAAGCCACGATCGATCCGAACAGTCAAGCTGGAGAGCTTCTGAACTACCTTGACCAGCAGGCGACGTCGATGGCGAGCTACAGAAACGCTCTTTCGGGCCTGCTTCCCAACAGCCAGTTCACCGCCGACA
>NYVB01000080.1 GCA_002684315.1 Planctomycetaceae bacterium
GTTCGCGAAGGAACTCGGCGACGCCATGATGGACCCGGAAAACCAGTTGAGCGCCAATTTCAAGGGCCGCAAGGTCATCTGGCTGTCGAACTTCGACGGCCTCTGGGGCATCGACAACAGCGACGAACAGGTCGCGAACTTCGACGCCGAGACCGCGGAAGACACCATGCTCAGCGATGGCACGGTCGAGTCGCTCGAAGACCTGATGTTTCTTCTGGGATACCGGGAATATGCCCACAACACCCAGGGCGATGAGATTGCCGCCAAATACAAGGAACAGTGGCGTCGAGCGTACAAGAAGTGCCTGAGCACCTACGAAGACATGCAGGCAGGAAGAGGCATGGGCAACTCCACCGATCCTGTCAGGCAGCTGATGGCTCGAAAGAGGATGTATGACGAATTGCTCAGACAGATGAAGCGCTACAACGCAGTGGAAAGAAGGATGGAAGATGAATACGGCCTCACGGTCGATCGCCTGAAAGGCATGATCGAGCAGATCGAGGACGAGATCCGACAGGCGAGAGACGGAGGACGCGGTGGACGCGGTGGAAGCGTCGGTGGTGGCCGAGGTGGTGGCGGCAAGATCCGCTGACATCAGATGACCGCAGGAGGCGAAGAGGCCGTTGAAGACATGGTCTTCCGATCAGCTTTCCTGAGAAAGACCCGAGCACCAGACACACGATCCGCAAAGCGACAAGAACCCGGCACGACAAGGCCGAAGAATCACGAGAGCGACTCCATGACCAAGCGAAGAAGAAACCGTGCCATCACCTTTTCACTGCTTGCCGCAGGTTGCCTGCTGGGAGGCATGACCCACACTGTTGCACTGGCGAGCTCGTCCCCGACAGCGAAAGCCTCGGCCGAGAATGTCAGAATCAAGCTTGGTACCCGAGGTGGAAACAAGACGTGGCGCGGTGCCGTGGGTGACCAGGTCACCATTGCATTCACCAAGGCTGGCAAGGATCAGACCTTCACCGGTGCGTTGACCAGTGTCAGAACGGCGGGCCGGAGTTCGATCATCGAAGTGGCCAATGCCGAGGGGAAAAAAGTATTCCTCACGAATGACATCAAGTCGATCACTTCCGTGCAAGGCGACACGCAAACCGATGATGCGAAGCTTGAAAAGGTCGACGGAACGAGTTCAGGTCAATCTGCAAACGGACGGATGCCCGCAGACGTTTCGATGGAGAACAAGACACCATCGAACCATAAGTGGGGCTTCCCTACAGAGCCCAAGAATGGCAATACCGATCTCCCCAAGGTGTTCTTCCTTCCAATCGAAGGTGGCGTGGGTGACGGCACCCGACACAATGAGATGAAACAGATCGGAGAGATCGCCGATCAATACGGGCCGGGCCAGATCATCGTTCTGAAAGTGAAAAGTCCGGGCGGTCTGGTCGCGGAAGCCGACAGAATCAGCGAAACACTGCTGGACCTGGGCACACGCCACACGATGGTGGCATGGATCCAGTCAGCGATTTCAGCGGCAGCCTACACCTCGCTTCATTGTCGCCAGATCTACTTCATGAAAACCGGCAATCTGGGCTCCGCAACCATGTTCGCGGGCCAGACCGCGATCAGCGGCGCGACACTTGACGCCTGGGTCAAGAAGTTCGGCGACATGGCGGTTGAGCACGGTCACTCCAGAGAGCTTGTGGAAGCCATGATCACGAATGGCCAGCTCTGCTCGTACGACCCGGGTGACGACGAAAACCCACCGCAGATCTATGGCACGCTCGAGGGTGAGATCATTCTCTCGAATGATGAACAGAATCTCACGATCAATGCCACTGATGCTGTGGCCTGCGGCTTTGCCGCTGGTATCGCCGACAATGAAGAAGAGCTTGCCGCTCTCCTCGGGCTCCCCCACTGGTACGAAACCACTGATGATGGACGAAAGATCCACGAGAACTGGCAGAAGACGCTGAAGGCTGCGAATCTGGAGCTCCCAAGCCTCGGCCGGAAGGCTCAAGGACAGCTTGGGATGACCAACGACCCCCTTCGAAATCTCAGCCGACGCCTTGATGCTGTGAACAAGCTCATCAGATGGTCGAAGAAGCTGGGTGATCACACGAGCATGATGGTTCAGCTTCCACCACTTGAGGCTCTTGAAGGCGCCAAGAAGAACCTCGAGGAAGAATTCCGCCGAGCCCGCTCCCAGCAGTAAGGCCCATGCGAACTCCAAATGAAAGGATCCGTCTCGGATCCAGAAGCCCTCACTTGGTGAGGGCTTTTTTCATGGCGGCCTGATCAACAGAAGACAAACGCCTCGCTCCATGAAGAGGATGAGAGCATCTCTGATGCGACCATGGTTCACTCCACCGCTCAGAGGACTCCCTTGGAGTGGAGCTGGAACACGCTGAAGCGGGCGCTGCTTGTGGCCAGGTCTGCAGAGAGGCAGAAGTCAGCGCTTCAAGATGATCGGAGTCAGAGGTCATGGAATCTGAATCGATTCCATTGAAGACACATCTTCTCTCAAGAGCGAGAAGTGCACTGGATGAGTCCACACCAGGAGCGTGCCCGAACCACAACTCAGAAAACGTCGAACCCTGGAAGCCTGGAAAAAAACAGAACGGCAACCATGGGCTGCCGCTCTGTTCTCGGGGTTGTTGTTCGTTGCGGGTCACATCCTCAGAGGATCAAAGGATGCAACGTGTCGAATCAAGATCTACGTCGCCTTCCAAAGACAGCCAATCCGCCAGCAACAGCCAGCAGGACACCCGGAGCCGGCACGAAACGAGCCTGATCCTGGGCGCTTTCTTCAGTCCAACCGACCAGATCGGCGAACTCAAGAGGGCCGTCAGAAAGCGAAGCCGTCATCTGAGTGATGTAGTCACCGACCATGTCCTGTTCGGATCCATCAAACTGACGCTGTATCGCACCAAGGTCGAAACTGATCTGGCTGACCATGTCCTCGGCAAGGATGGCATCAAAGTTTTCGTGTGTGATCTCCCAGACCATCAGCTGAAAGGCGCTTGCGATGGCATCCCTGTCACTGGCAGAGCCATTGACACCACCGGTGTTGGGATTGGCCCATCCGGCGTAAAGGTCACGAAGAAGGCGAGCTCTTTCCTCTCCCATGTTGCCAGGCCAGCCGGCATTGGGGCGTTCTGGAACGCTTTCGATGGCGACGACTTCGTACATGTACTCAGCGCCGACAGAAACGCCCTGGTAGATCTCGACACAATGGGTGATGAATGAAGTTTCTTCATTCGCGCCGCCATTGAAGACCCACTCGTGTTCGAACGTGCGGAGGTTATAGAAAATCTCATCACCTGATGTGGCGTTCCAGTTGTTGGCACCTTTGACGGCGACTCTCTGGTAGCTGCCTGCGCCCAACTGAGCGAGCGTGACATCTTCAACATCAGCATGAATCATGGAGCTGCAGCACAACGCTGACAGCGCGATAACAACATTTCGCTTTTTCAATTCCCTAATCCCTAAATAATGCGCTGTGCTCAAAAGCGACAGCGTCCCTACCTCTTGTATTCATTTCGCACCGGGCCCTAATCCGATGCCAAAACCTTTTCCGACTTGTAGATTACATGAGGACCTGTCTCCTGCAACAACAAAGTACAAGAATTCGTAAGTTGTTTGACCTTTGGCACATAAACACCCAGAAGGAGCTCTGACGGCCTTTTTCTGGCTTGGAACGCGTCAATAAAACGATCCCTTGTTGCTTTGAGCTGGAGTGAGTCAACCGACCCGCCGAAGTCTCATTCCGTGTTGTCCGCTTGGATCCAACTGGACTTCCAGGCCTAAAAACCAATCCCTGACGATCAGACAGCCATCCCAGCGCCTTTCACGACGACCACTTCCAAGAACAGCAAGAACGTCAGCCTCGGAAACCCCTTGAGCCCGGGCGTCACCAATCAAACCGGTTGAATAGGTAATCCGACCTCGACAGGATGTTGCCTGGTCTCCCATGGAAGGAGAAACACCGATCTGATCATTCCGATAGGCTTCTCGGGCTCGAGAAACCACGGGGTGGCCATCAAGCTGAGTGTGCTGATGCGTTTCTGTACCGAGGATCTGGGTGCTGTTATTCAATCTCATGTCATGCTCTCCTGCGAGGATCTCTTTATTCCACGCATGAGACGAGAGGATGTTCGGGTTCTGACAGGGTTCGTGGCCTTTTTTTTCAGATAGCATCCGAACTATGCGACTTGTACTCGTTGGCGCACAATCAACCGGCAAAAGCACCCTGGCAGCAGATCTTGCTGAAAGGCTTCCTTCTTCACGGGTTGAACCAGAACCCTTTCGCGTGCTCCGTTCGCAACTGAACCTCATCTCCGGGGCGGACACGATGAAACCAGAGCATGAACTTGCTCTGATCGAACACAATCAGAGGCGACTGGCCGCGGTACGAGGTCAGGAAAACGTGATCTATGACAGATGCGCACTCGACGCACTCGCCCACGCATACGTCGCACGTGACCTGGCGAACGAAGCCTTTACGACTGAATGGATCGAGCGACTGGAAAGTGAGACCCGCAAGGCACTCGCAGTGATCGATGTTGTCGTTCTGGTTCGAATCAGTGCGGATCTTCCCTTGATGGATGACGGCGTTCGATCGACCGACGAACCGTATCGCAAAAGAGTCGATGAGAAGATCACATCTCTCGCACGAAAACACCCGGGCTTCATGGAAGCAAAGGGCACACGGCAGGAAAGAGTGCAGGCGCTGATCGAAGGCCTCGTCGACACAGGATGGCTTTGAGCGAGATTTCGAATCAGATGACGTCGAGTGATCTGACCGCTTCCACCAAAGATCGTGGAATGGGCGACTGAACAAGCTTGAGATGATCACAGTCGACAAATCTGACTTTCAGATCATTCCTGCAGTGTCTTCGCCACTGCTTTTCGACCTTTGAACGTGTTCCCGTACGCGTACTGACGACACCACAAGGCACATCTATCTTGACACCCGTGGCAGATGCAGCATGTCGCCACCCGAGGCTGCTGCGAAATGCAAGGTATCGATCAACGCCCTTGAGTCTTCGAGCATGTCGCTTTTCCCGCCTGCTTCGCACAAGGTATCTGGCGCGGTCGGACAGGCTGACCACGCAGCCTCCATCGATTGCAAGAAATCCTGAAACCCGGACATCGAGATTCGACAGCGACTTCAGCTGATCTAGGGCGATCTTGACACCCAGACTGAAGCCAGCCACACAGACAGGCCGACCGGCCAGATGATCTGGAAGGTCCTGGAGGACCTCGAAAAGCGAACGACCGGAATTCCAATCCACGGCGAAGATGTCACGATCTGTCTGCAAAGCGGACATCATTGGTTGAAAGGCCCATGAATGCCCCCCGACACCTGGAAACAGAAGAATCGCCTCGGTCGCTTCAGGCCTCGGAACAAGATGAATGATTGCGTTTGATTCTTCGCTGATCGGCTTCATCAAATATGACATTTCGGAAAGAGTCATACCTTCATGAATGACTGCAACATCACATTCCAATCCGTCCCTCTCACGAAGAGTCACCAGAACGGAAAGAAGCCTGAGTGAATCACCTCCGAGGGACACGAAGGAATCCTCGGCATGAGGTCTGTCGGATCGAAGGATCTCAGACCAGACGTCAGCGAGGAGAGAAAGCGTTCTGACGGAGGAACCGACCGGCCGACGAACACCGTCAGCGAGAGTGAGACGATGCGCGAGAAAAATCGAGTGAAGAGATCTTCGATCTCGTTTGCCGTTTGCCAGAGCAGGAATATGGTCGACGAACGCGAATTCGAATTTGGACGCGAGCGGCGAGAGTTTCGTGAGTTCCGAGATCACCTCTGGAAGCCGGGACTGATCACCATGAATCAGGGCCGCGGGAGCTGTCGATTTACCATCCTCAAAGGCGAAGATCGCCACGTCATCGATTCCCTGAAGACGACGGAGAGTGGATTCGATGGCCGGGGCATCAAGTCGAATTCCATGGAACTTCAGAACACCGTCGAAACGACCCAGCACGGAGTAGCGACCAACCTCGGATCGACGAGCCATGTCACCCATCGCGAACCAGTCCGAGCCATGGCCATCGATGGAAATGGTCATCTCTTTCTCGACATCGAGCGACTTCGAGACCATCGGACTGCGGACATGAATCATGCCTTCCGCCTTCGGGCTTTGCATGACGACACCATCATCTCCGATCAGGAGAACCTCGACACCGTTCACGGGCATGCCCGTTTCAACCGGCGCATCACCGGACAAATCCTCAGCACCGAGAACGGCCCCGAGAACCGTTCCCGATTCAGTCGAACCGTAGGTATTGGCGAAACGGATCTTTCCAAAAAAGGCTTTCGACCACTGCCTGATGTCCTCACGGGTGTAGGGCTCTCCACTCAGATTGACGATCAAGTCCTGTTCCATCTTTAGAAGTGCATCCTTCCCCGAGGAGGTCACCATCGACTTGACCACGGTGGGGACCAGGGAGACGAAATCGATCTTGTTGAGGAGAATCGATTTCAATATCTCCTCAGTGCCGGAAGAGAGGTCATCCAGCTGCATGCGAAAGCCACCCACGATCTGCGCCGCAAGATTGTTGACGAAGCCCACGAACAACATGGATGCACAGAACATCATCCGGGTCTTCGAGGTGTGCTCGAAAAGCACTCCTCGCGCCTCACCCAGGAGAACCATTGCATGCTGAGTCCGGACGAACGGACGTGGAGCCCCGCTGGTTCCACTGGTGAAGCAGTAGAAGACCGGATCGCCGGGAAGACAGTCGGGAAGAGATTCAAATGAACCAGCAGTCGACTCATCGGGACACAGCACTTCTGAAGCGAGCGGCTCGGCAAGGGAACGATCTTCTTCAAGACAGAGAACCAGTTCACTGGAAACGGACTGAAGCCTGGATTTCAGCAGGCTGGGATCAGCCGAAGGTGAGAGGGGAACCACAGGTCTCCCGGACGCGATCGCTGCCAGATAAAGCAGATATCCATCGGAATTCTGGGGGACGAGCACACCAATGGGACTGAGTCGCTCAGGATGTGCCGAGGCGATTCGTTCAGCCAGTGCGCGGAGTCGCCCGTTCGAAATCAAGCCGGGTCGTACCAGAAATGACTCTTGAGACTCTCCCAGAAGGCCACGAGCCAAATCACACAGCAATGACCTGGAAGTCATCAATCGCGAACATCATTTTCGGAGCTGGTGTTCTTTTCGACCTTGGATGACTTGGAAGTCTCATCCTTTTTCGCATCGACGGGCAGCACTTCGAAATTGATTTCATCGGGCCCCTGCGTGGATGTGACTTCGACTTCCTGCGGTCCGATGTCAACACCACGCGAGAGAAGATATTGATTCACGAGTCTGATCGTGTTCGGCTCGGAAAGTCCGGCGATCTTCGCTTCGGCAAGTGCCTCCGAGTAGGGAACGCGATCATCGAGGACCCGGAAAGGCAACCAGACGGCGGCGGCACGGTCCGCGGTCTTGCCATGAATAAAGGTCGGGACGCTTCGACGGGCGACGAGGGTCTTTCGTGCTCTGTCGAAATAGTCGATCGAATAGTCCATGTTCGTGTTCAAAGGTTCGGCACGATAGCCCATGCCCAGACCGACTACGTAGGCCCGTTCATCGAAATCCCGATCTTCAGAGCGCAACCTGGTGTCGATCACGACGGTCACGTAGTTGTCACGAATCCAGATGAGATCGTCCTTCGTCGGCTGCTCCGCAAGCCAGACATTTCCGATGCGAGTCAGTTGTGACATGTCACCGACCTGGACGGATTTGATCTGACTGACCTTGGGCTTCATGGGAGGCGGAGGCGTGGAGCATCCGAAGACCGAGATGGCAAAGATGAGACAGACTGAGTGAATGGTGAATTTGATCATGGTGTGAGTATAGATGCGATCGAAGGGTCATAGTGACGGACGAGAACGTCGAGCCAGTCCCGGGTACTGGAACAACGGATGAAATCCTGACGGACGGTGTCAGGATCGGGGTGGTGGACCGAAAACTTGATGCCGAACTTACGCATCATCCGACTGGCCGCTTTTTCACCATGAATCACGACCGAAAGTTCGTGATGTCGCTTGAGCACCTCGGTCTGTTCCCGAAGAGTCGGGGGAGCGACCTCGGCTCCGGCCATCATCTGGCGTGCCTGTCGAAAGATCCATGGATTTCCAATGCAACCCCGAGCGACGGAAACGGCCTGCACGCCGCAGGTCTCAAGCATGAGAAAGATGTCATCAACGCACCAGATGTCACCGGATCCGAAGATGATTCGATCCGGATTTCTACGGACGAGATCTCTCAGAAAAGACCACCGGCCGGGGCCGCGGTATTTCTGTTCGACCGTGCGGCAATGCACCGTCGCCCAGGCGTACCCGATGCGGTAGGCCGCATCGAAGACACGTTCGAAGTTGCGCGCGTGATCTTCAGTGTCATCGAAGGCTCTTCGCATCTTCAACGAGCACGGAATGGAATCGGGCACCGCGTCACGAACGGCTTCAAGAACAGCCACGGCTTCATCGGGATGGGCCAGAAAATGACCGCCGCGATGCTGTTTTCGAATCTTCTTCACAGGACAGGCGAGATTGACATCGATCATGTCGTACCCCATGTCGACGAGAATCTTCGCACCCTCCGCCATCGTTTCCGGTCTCGTCCCCATGATCTGACCGGCGATGGGATGATCATCAAGGCCGAAGATCCTGTTCTCGTCCAGATCACCCATGCCGCATTCACTTGCGATGAGATCCGGATCCTCCTTGCGTCTCCCCTTGCCGCCATTGATCAAGGTGAGATCCAGAAGTGCCTCGGTGATGCAATAAGGACAGTCATGGGCCCTGGCCACCAATCTCATGGCACCATCCGAGTATCCGGCAAGCCCGGCCTGAAAAAACGGGGCATCGAAACCGGGCACCAGCTCGGCCAGACGTGGGTCCACCTGATGACTGGAAGCGATTTCCGTCACTGGGCGGCCGTTTTCGGCCGAGGGGCGATCATATTCATCTTGAATCATGCGAACAGACATAGCACTCAATCGTACAGATGTCTGGACATCTTCTACTCCCTAAATCCTCGCCCTGAGCGGGAATTTCGTCATCCGTTCGTATTTCACGGGTGATCTCCCTGCAGGTCGCTGAGGATGGGAGAAAGCATGAAGCATCAGACGGTGGGTCTGACCGGAGTGCTTTGATGTGGTGGCTCATGGAGCACCTGAACCGGTGGCCGAACTCTTCCTCGGTCACCGGTTTCCTCATTGAACCCACTTCGCAGGTATCCTGTGTTGATGGCTCGGATTCGTTTCAAGACAGGACTGGTACTCGCAACGCTTCTTCTGGCGCATGTCGTCGGCAGTGGTGGCTGTTTTCCCAAGAGATACAACGCCGCCAAGGCGACGGAGAGGTATCCCTCGAATCTGCCGGTGAATTCGATCGCCAACGTCCAGGTCACCAGAAGTGGCAATGACATGGTGATCGTGAACGGCACGGTGATTGATTTCAAAGACATGAAGCTGTGGCTGAATCGCCGCTACATGCATCAGGTCGAACAAAACGGACCAGGCGAAACGGTCCGGATCAGCATGGGCGAATTCTGGGACGTCTGGGGCGGAGGTCCCAATCCCGGCGGCCTTCTTCGCTGGTACGACCCGACACCGGTCGTGCTGCTTGAGGCACAGATCGACGAAACCAGCCCACTCATCGGATTTCTCTCGATTCCCAACGAGAACGAACTCATCAAACGTTCCAACTGACCGCTCGAAGAGTGTCTGGAAAGAACGCCTAGAGACCCAGGCGTGTTCGTTTCTGCTCCCACTCGGTCTGTTCGCGCTTGTTGTCCGACGCGAGTGGTTTTCCACTGCGAAGGGATTCCACTTCGAGACTTGTGAGGAAGACACCATTCAATCGGTACTGCTCGAATGCCTCGGCGGAGACTGGAACGATCGGCTTGATCAGCTCGTACATCGCATCCGCATAGGCGCGAATCTCCTGCTGGGCATGTGAATCCATGCGCAGAGAGAGGAAGTGGAANAGGTTGTGAAGATCGCATTTCCANTACCACTCGGTGTACAGCGAAACCGGCAGNGCCGCTCGNGCCATCTCACGNGCCACACCCTTTTCGGTGAGTTCGAGATAACGNGAGTAGAGCTTTTCCGAATCCTCCAGAAGNGANATGAAATCCTCGGCGGTCTTGACCTCGATGGATTCCTCNCCNCCCTGNCGATTCGTGCTTGACTGCTTGCGAATGTTGTCGACGCTNGGTCGGTAGAAGCGATCCGGAACGATCGAGTACCGNGCGCTGTATTCGTTGACGTTCGCGGTNCGATGCCTGATCCACTGACGTGCGATGAAGATCGGCATNGCNACGTGGAANTTGAACTCGACCATNTCNAANGGCGTGGTGTGTCGATGTCGNAGGAGGTANCGGACGAGGCCGCGATCCTCGTTCACTTTCTTGGTNCCCTCGCCNTAGGAGACACGCGCGGCCTGCACGATNGCACTGTCGGCGGTCTTGCCTTCGGGGATGAGCCGCGGCATGACGTCGACCAGAGCGACGAAGCCATGGTCGAGCACGGGNATCTCCCAGCGTGCNCTTCCGTTCATCACGTCNACAAGCGGNCCTTCNGGTTCGACCGCACGNATGGAGACGGCCTCGCCACTGGGGGCNCCGGCCACGGTTTCGCTGCTTGCGTTGGTACTCGCCTCTGTCATGACACCATTCTGACGAATCTGAAGGCCGAAGGAGGGCTGACCGGCAGGATGTCGACATTGATCCGGAGTTTTTTTTCAGGTCGAAGCGGCCAGGTCATCACGAATCTGGACGAGAATCTCCGACATGTCGGTCCACCGGGGCTCGTGCGAGGGTTCAACGACGGCCTCGACATCGCCAAGGCCCCCGGATCGGTGAAGGCGGACCTGGGCCATCATCAGATCTCGCAGCGAATCGGCATCCTGGACCCCCTCGATCAGCCCGGAGTGGCCCAGGGAATCGGTCTTGGCATCGGCCCCGCCGCCCCCCGCGGTCTCGACCTTGATACTGGAAACGGAGAACATTCTCTCTAAAGGCCCCTGCTGCAGGCTGATGTTCTGGATGTTCGCGTACGTGATGGTGGTCTCCCGGATCAGGATCAGACCACGACGAATACGCAGAGCTCGTTCAGTGAGGACGTACCACGTGCAGTCGTACTGCAGACGCAGCGTGATCAGACGAAAGAGACCGGCCAGGAGAAAGATGGGCACGAGAAACAGACCGATATTCGACCAGTCGAAGATCGAGACCGGGAAAGAGAACGAATTGCTTGCCAGCGCCTGTCCGAAGATAACGGCGACGTTCACGAAAAGTGCGAACAGTGTTCCAAGGATGACCTGCACTCGTCTGAGTCGCAGCCAGTTTGGTGACGGATGAAAGCTCTTGATCAACTCACCTGAATCCACGGGAATTTCAGCGGGCTCGGATGGAATCCTCAGCGCCCATGCGATCAATCGACCGAACGGGCCGTATGCGAAGGGGTGCTTCGAGTCCGATGAGTCTTCATGGGAAGAGGAGGCGGTCATGAGGGTCGGTCCCGAAGGAGATCCCGAATCTCGGTCAGAAGGGAAAGCACCTGCTCGGAATCGGACCCCGAACGACCGGAAGCTTCCTGCGAAGGTGCCTTGTTGACGCCTCGCATCCGAAGATAAAGCGCATCACGAAGGCCCTCCGGATCAGGTGCGCCCTCGATCACCATTTCAGGGGCGGCGGATCCTCCTGCAGTTTGAATCGAGACATTCGCAAGTCCCATCCAACGCTGCACGATTCCACGGGTGAGATGGATGTCCTGGATTCTGGGATAGGTCAGGAGTATTTCACGGCGCCAGAGCACGCCCCACTTCATGGAGATTCCCTCTTCATCGAAGTCGTATTCGAGTGTCCAGAACTTGAACATGCGAAATAACCAGACGATGGGAAAGAGCGGAAGCGCCGCGAGGGAGATGATGAAGTAGTAGGTGGCAAGTGACCTGACCGGACGCTTGAAACCATGAAGATCGAACGCTCGCTCGTCAGCCGTGGAGTTCAAACGTCGTTTTCCGGAAACGATGATTTCAGCGACTTGAACCAGAGCGGAATGTCTTCGGTGGTGCCAAGTTCGGTGGGAAGACCATTGGCTTCGAGGACCGGTGGTCTGGTGCCGTCCGAGGAAAAATACAGTTTCATCTTGCGGGAGGCCTCGGCCAGATCATCAGGAAAAAGTCGGTCACCGAGAAGCTCTTCACGAGTGGTCGGCCATGCGCTGATCTCGCTCGGAACACAATCGAGGCGATCGGGAAGAGGCTGCACCGAGAACAACTGCTGGGCATCGGTTGGAAAACGACCATCTTCACGACAGGTGTAGACCAACGCAGCCCAGGCCAGTGCACGCATGGTGGTGTCCGTTTCACGCGCGGTGTCGCGGACGTTGAGAGACACGATGTAGCCGAAGATGGCGGCGGCGATCCAGGACAGAACGAATATCGCGATGATGATCAGAAATGTCGAGCGGGAGGATACACCCCGCAGACGAGAGCGGTGATGAATCACATTCGCATCCCTTCATAGACCAGTCGCTTCTTGTCACGACGAGGGTCGGCTTCGGGAACGGCGGACAGAAGAGCCTTCGTGTACTCGTGCGTGGGCGACTCGATGATTCCATCGCGATCACCCTCTTCGACGATCTGCCCGTCGAGCATGACCGCGATGCGGTCACAGACGTGATGGATCACGGCCATGTCATGCGAGATGAACAGATAGGAAAGACCGAAGTCATCCTGAAGATCTGCGAGCAGATTCAGGATCTGGGACTGGATCGAGACATCCAGAGCCGAAGTCGGTTCATCACAGACGATGAGTCGCGGCTCGAGAGCGAGTGCACGCGCGATTCCGATGCGCTGTCGCTGACCACCGGAGAATTCATGGGGATATCTGTCGGCGGCCTGTCGCCACAGGCCGCAGCGTTCCAGAAGATTCTCGACACGCTCCCTGAGTTCGTCACCACTCGCGAGCCCGTGAACCTCGAGAGGTTCACCGACGATGCGACCGACGCGCATGCGAGGATTGAG
>NYVB01000081.1 GCA_002684315.1 Planctomycetaceae bacterium
CGAGAACTCAAGACCATCGAGGATTCGATCATCAAGAGCCTCTGCGCGATCTATCACGGCCGCATCGCCTATCCGACGAAGCAGGCCGAAGAGGAAGAAAACGACTCCACACCAGAGACCAAGCCGATCTCGGCATGATCATGACTTGATCATGACTGCTCGGTGTCTTCTGCAACCGCGATGTCGATCATCCTGCGATGAGGGTTTGAGAGTCCAAGTTCATCGAGTCGATCGGCGCGGTGCCAGCGGGATTCAGGTGAGCCGAGCGCCAGCATCAGATCCGCTTCCGAAAAGGTCTTCATCCGGGCCACATCCGGCCGAGTCACATGGAAGATGATGTCGCGATGCGTGGTGCGATGTTCGATGCGCTGCAGATCGAGTGGATCACTGGCAAGCCCGAAGCGTGACGTGACGGTTGTGCAGGCCAGCTTCTTCTTGGATTCGAGCGATGGTGGCTGCCACATTCGAGCCCAGAGACCTTTCTCCGGTCGCTGCACGAGAAGCACTTCCGGTGCACTCCCGGACGTCGTCGTGCGAAAGCACACCAGAACATGGTGATGCACCGTGGTGCGTGTGGCTCGCACTCGGACCTCTGGGTACGAGGCGGGCTCTCCGGAGGCATGCCCGAGACACCCCTTTCGCACGGGGCAGTTCGCACAATCGGGATCATGCTTGCGACAGACCGTCGCCCCCAGTTCCATGATCGCCTCGTTGACCACACCGGGATCCACCACGTTCGCAGCCACTGATGAGGCGAGGGTCCAGCACCAGGCATCGAAGTCGCGGTCGCCGGGTCTTCCCGGTCGAGTGGCGAACCGGGCGAACACCCGAGCGACGTTGCCATCGACGATCGGCGCACGTTCACCAAAGACGATCGATGCGATCGCTCCGGCGGTGTAGCGACCGACTCCGGGAAGCGTGAGGAGGGTTGCGGCATCCTGCGGCACCACACCCCCATGCTGATCGCGAATGACCTGGGCTGCGGCATGAAGAAGCCTCGCCCGACGGTAGTAGCCAAGACCCTGCCAAAGAGCCAGTACATCCTCTTCCGATCCATCCGCAAGGGAGCGAACATCTGGAAAACGAGCCATGAAGCGCTCAAACGGCTCTGTCACGCGATCAACCTGTGTCTGCTGAAGCATCGCTTCGGACACCAAGGCCCGGTAACCATCCCTCTGACGCCGCCAAGGCAGGTCTCTGGCCGCCTGCTTGAACCAGAGGCTCAGTGCATCGCCGAATGACCGAGCCTGCCGAGGATCCAAAAGTGATTCCTCGAGGGGGGAAATGATGTCTTCTTGAGCACTCATAATCTCGACAGGCATCCTAGATCAGGCCTTCGACAGTTGCACCACTTCAGCGCGCGGGGGACCTTCCATGGCTCAGGAGGGCGTTCTCAGTCGAGAAAGCTCGCTCTTGAACTCGAAGACACGTCGGACGATCTCCATGAGGGAATCAACCCGGCCAAAGACCACTGAACCCCCCTGCCCCCCCGCAGTTGGCATCCATCCAGGAGCAGCCCCAATGTCGAAGATGTTTCTCACAATGGAAGAAGCCGCCGAAGAAATCGGCAAGTCCGTTGATGACGTCAAGAAGATGATCGAGGAAGGCAAGCTTCAGGAGTTCAAGCAGAACGACGAGGTCATGATCAAGTCGGACCAACTCGCGCTTGTCACCGATGATGGCGAAGTCAACCTCGACGACTCGGTCATTGGTGATGCGATGTCTCTGGAAGACTCCTTCTCCGACATGATCGAACTTGACGATGCCAGCTCGAGCGGCAGTGCCATCGGCCTGGCCGATTCGAACGAAGCCACCGGGATCAGCGCATTCGACACCGCCCTGGCACAGGAACCACCGGCCGCCGCGGCGATGAGCGATGACGACTTCAACCTCGATGACAATCTCGAATCGGGAAGTCAGATGCTCGACCTCACACGAGAGTCGGATGATTCGATGGTCGGCGCGGAACTGATGACGCAGTCATTCGAGGATGAAGAGATGCTGGACCTGCCTTCGAGCGCCAGCGGCATCTTCAATCGAATGGAAGAGGACGGCGGCGCACAGAGTGTCGCGGCCGCACTCGGAAACAGTCCCATGTCGGTCCCCGTGGCCGTCGAGGAATATGATGGCGCAAGCAGCGGAATGGCCCTTGGCGGCATGATCACTGCAGCACTGGCATTCATCGTCGTCGCGATCATGGCCACAGGTGGCACAGGAATCGCATCGTGGTTCAACAGCACGATGGGCCTGGGCATTCCCCTGATCGTGCTGGTCGTGCTTCTGGGTGCAGGATTCGTCGTCGGTCGAGCGACCGACTGAGCACCCCACGAACACGATGACACTTTCACTGTACGGACTTCGAGAATGGCTCGGCGCAACGGTCATATGCGCCGTTCTGTGCACGATTGCATTCGCGATCGGAGCATGGTGGATCACGCCGGTCATTTTCCTGGCCTGGATCGCGTTGCTTCTGTTCTTCAGAGACCCTCTATGGCGACGGCCCGAGAGCATGCTTGAGGAGGACCTGGTCTGCCCGGCAGACGGTCACATCTCGGCAGTCGAGCATCTCGACGACCACGAAGCCATCGGCGGCCCGGCGGTCGTGGTCCGGATCTTTCTCAGCGTCCTGGATGTCCACATCAATCGGGCACCGTGCAACGGGACCGTTCAGGAACTCCGCTACAGACCGGGTCACCATCTGGATGCGCGCTCCGAGGAATCCGCGAAGGTCAACGAATCCAATCTCATCATGATGACGCGCGAGGACGGCACCCCGATCGGAATCAGACAGGTGTCGGGTGCGATCGCACGTCGAATCGTCTGCCCCCTGCAGCCGGGAGATCGCCTGACGAGAGCGGCACGATTCGGAATGATCAAGTTCGGGTCGACGACGGAACTGATCGTCCCGGACCGCGGGCCGGAACATACCATCGTGCACGTCGCGAAGGGCGATCGTGTGCGAGGTGCGATCAACACTCTGGTCACGCTTCGGGATGAATCCTGAAGCGGGACATGTTCGTCGTGGCGACGAATGACGGACTCAGGCCGCCTTGCTGTCACCCTTGCCGAATCCCCAATCAGTGAAGTCCTCGGTGTCCTCGGCGACCGAATCAGGCCACTGGGCATCGAGACGATGGTGGATGCGGACAACTTTCGCAAGCTGTTCACCGAACACCTCGCGAAGAGAATCGAGCAGAGGAGCCATTTCATCGGAGAATGGCGTCATCACGTCTCGGAAGAGGAAGACCACGGCCAGACACTCACCCTCGTGAATGCAGGGCATGGCGATCACATCGGAGTTCTGGAGAATCTCCGCTTCAGGACCGACGGCTTCGATGAACTCGTTGACGTCGTGAAACTTCACCAGCTCGCCTTGCTCGGCGACATGATGACAGACACCGCTGGCGAGACGATCGAGAACCGGGTCGGCGAGCTCGCGAGGACATTCGAAGTTCACATAGGCACCAAGGGCGTAGTCGACTTCTGATTCCGCAAGAAGAACGGCCGCGTTCGTCGGACCCGTCTTTGACAGAAGAAATTCAAGCGACGTCTGAAGGACGCCTTCAATGTCCAGGTCCTGCGAAACCAGAGCGCGGTACGCGGAGACCGAGGAGATGATGTCGAGTCTGCCGGACATCTCCTTGTCGGGAGGGTCTCCATCTGCGGACGCACCACCGACGGCACCGATCACCGCACTGGAATCGTTCGAGGAGATGTCATCGAAGGCGCTTCGAACACGATCGAGAACGACATCATCGGCGCTGCAGAGATCGATGTAGTCATCGACTCCGGATCGAAAGAGGTCGACGAGCGAGTCGACTTCGATTCCTCGACCACCGATGATGGTCGGCGTGCGGCCGAGAGTCGACAGACAGTCTCCGACGACTTCCATCGAGGTCTTTTCAATGGAGAAAAGAACGAGATCAGGGCAGGTGTCGTCCATGAACGTTTCAAGTTCGTCGGCGCAGCAGTGAGTCACCTGAATGTCGGACTGCTCGAAGATCTTTTCAAATCGTTCTCGATCGCCGCCGTGGTTCGAAACCACCAGCAGTTCGTCGTTCCTGGAATCGTCCTGGGTAAAGTCATTGTTGAATTTAGAATTCATCTGGGGAAGCCTCCTTCTCATGCCTCAGTTCTCACATCGGATGAATCAGGTCGCTGTTTGAGCGGTCTTCATGAAGTTGCGATGAAAGTTTTTCCAGCCGGACTGGAAACGACCGCATCAGGCAGATGAATCGAGACCCTTCCACCCGTACGGGCACCGGTTCGATTCGACAGAGAAATGGAACCTCCGTGCGCCTCGATGAGCCGCCGAGCCATTGAAAGACCCAGTCCACGACGGCGACCGGCTGGCTGGTCCGAGAAGAAAGGCTCGAAAGCATTGTGAAGTGCGTTTTCAGTGAACCCGGAACCGTGATCACGAACGATGAGTTGAAGGTCCCCGTCGAGGCTCTCAGCCTCAAGCACGATCGGACCATCATTACTGGCACGAAGACCGTTTTCGATCATTTCCACCAGCACGCAACGGAGATGATCGGGATCCACCAGCGCGGCCGGGAGCGGGCCGTTGCTTCGGATCGAGACACGTTCACCGCGATGATCCGAGACCTCATTGCAGGCTTCAGCCATCAAGGAACCGATCGGAGTGGGTCGGACCATGATCTCGATGGGTCTGACGGATTCAGACAACGCGGAGATGATCTCCGTGGCCCGCATGGATGCTTCCTCTATTTCCGAGGCGGCACCCGAGAATTCCGTTTTCGCCAGCCACTTGCAGAGCAGGTGCGACCGACCCGCGATCAATGCCAGTGGAGTGTTGATTTCGTGGGCGGCACCTGCCGCGATCGCGGCCACCGCTGAAGCGGCTCGCGCCTTTGACAATGTTTCACGATGGTCGACGAGCACTCGGTTCGAGTGGGCGAGTTTCTCAGCGATGTGCTCGGCATGCTCACGCATGAGGACGTGGTCGATGGCCGCTTTCCATGCTGATTTCAAGGCACTTTCAGGGTTGAAGTCGCAACTCCTACTTCCCACTTCGACTCCCAGAGCCACGATGGCGACTCTTTCGCCACGGAGTGAAAGCCGAATGGGAGCACCGCAGCGTTCAAGTCGGTGCCTGGACAGCACGTCGCGTGCGACATCCGCAGGCATGCCCGCCTCAAACATGATCTTCTTCACCGAGCCACCATCGAACAGCCAGATGCGCGGATCGTTGGCGGCGTCATCCGGTGGCAGAATCACGCAGGCAGCCGAATTCGAAATGTGGTCGCGAGCGGAGTCTGAAATCAACTGCACGGCATCATCGACGGATTCGCAAGGCAATCGTGTGAGGAAACGTCTCAGCGAGTCAAGACTGGACTCGCAAGCACGCGACTCGACCAGACGGTCGCGATAGGCACGCGCGAATCGACCCACCGAACGATTCGCGCGTCCAATTGATTCGAGGAGAAGCTCGGTGGTCGGTGCCGAATCAAGGCCGAGATCCTCGGCACGCCGTTCGACCTCTTTCAGGACATCCGATCTCATGTCGAGTATTCGATTCAGGTCAAGATCGAACGTGCTGCAGATCTCGCGCAGCGCGGACGCACGAGTTCCATGTCCCTTGATGCACAGATGATCACCCGCGATGATCGCATCGGCAAGCGATACGATCGCGACCAGTTCCGGATGCACACAGCCACCGATCACCGACATCGGTTGATCCAGCAACCAGACGACATCGATCAATTCCTCGGGAAGCCCCCACTGCCGGGCGACTCGTCGGCCAGCAGTCCGGCCATCGATTCCAATGTGTTCCTGAATGATGACGTCGACGGTCTGAGTCCTCATGTCCGCGATTTCGCAGGCGGATCCGAAGATCTTCGGCACGAGTGAATGAAGCGCAAGATGCCCGATGTCGTGGACCAGGCCACCAATGAAGGCAGCGGATTCGGATACTCCGGATCGTTCAGAAGCGATCTTCTCCGCCATGACCGCAACGGCAAGGGAGTGGCGCCAGAAGAGCGAGGCATCGAATCCGGATGACTTCTCCGTGCCGATCTCTTCGACCGCCTGAAAGAAGCGGACTGAAAACGCCGCTGATTTCACGGCATCGAAACCCAGCAGCACCACTGCACGATCCAGACTGGTCACACCAAGTGATCTGCCACGATCACTTCGGGCACACAGTCCCACGACACGCGCCGACAGCGCCGGATCCGTCGCGATCAGATCGATGATCTCTCGGGCGGTGCTTTGATCATTGTCCAGAACGTGGATGAGACGCATTGCCAGAGCTGTGGGCGAAGGCAAGGCGTCAAGACGACTCAGGAGACCGGCGATGGGATCGATGTCATCAGAGTGGCAGTTGTCGTCCATGAATGCTCCGTCTTGAATGATGGATCAGGAAGAAGTGAACAAGGCTCCGATTGTCGAAAAAAGAACGTCCGGATGGAACGGCTTGGCGATGAAGTCGTCCGCACCATCCCGGGCAATCCGTGCTATCTCATCCTCGTCCGTCGCACCGGAAACGATGATGATCCGGGTCGATTCCGTCATCGGATTGGAACGAATCCTCTGACAGACGATGTTTCCATTCACGTCGGGGAGCATGTAATCAAGCAACACCAGATCGGGCATCAGGCGTTCGGTCAGGACTCCGGCGTCGTAGCCGTTGTCCGCTGTTTCAACTTCGAATCGACCATCGGATTCAAGCAATTCAGTCAGCAGTGCCACGATCTGCTCGTCGTCGTCCACCACCAGCGTCCGTATCTTGTCTCTTCCCAGTGAAACGCAGGGGATGTCGTTGTCTTTCATGAATCGAAGAAGACCTGCTCGAGGTATTCTTCGAAATCTGGACCCGGGAACCCTGAAACCATCGATCTTGCCCTTGTCGAAGCACCGGATGATCGTCTGCTGNGAGACACCGCANACCGCGGCGGCTTCACCAGTGGTGAAGACCTGCTTGGTCTGGAGAGCCANAGCATCCCCTGCCTTGCTGGTCACGATCAATCTCCCTNGTTCGATAATTCTGTGATCAATGGACGCTNCTGATGTNCTCAGGNGNNNNACCTATCGACAGAATCNGANCGCAGATGAGGNCGAAANGGAAAGTCNNCGNNTTTTTCTAAGTCTCANCCCTTACGAGCCTTCCAGAGCGAGACGGCCTCNGGNTCNCGNGGGTAGAGAGGCTNCATCNCNAGNGGGTCGNTGTNTCGGCATTCCTTCNNANGAAGATGNCCTATTCGGGCGCANGCGGCGGCCGACCATCGAGGTTCCAGAATCCGATGAGCNCCGGAAAGCNTGNCNGANAGTTCATCNGGNAGAAATCGATCAGCCAGNACGATNGCATCCTNGCACAATTCCAGAACGCTTTCNTCAGGTGGATCGATGACNTGCANNCCGCTTCGNTCGGATTCGNNCCAGCCNCTNTCCNTGCGCTCGAGTCGTGACAACCANCAGGTCGTNGATTTNNCTGCCGCAAGCACCACCACCGGANAGNCNTGGTCNTCNNACGAAAGNGTGGACTCNGCNGCGACCATCGCACTGGGNACGGACACCAGCNGGCAGCCCGTGCCCTCTGCGAGNCCCTTCGCGGTACTGGTCGCNATTCTCAGACCNGTGAATCCNCCGGGNCCGACACTNACCGCGACGGNGCTCAGATCNNCTGGTGTGNGATTCGCACGNGTGAACAACGNATCGATNGATGGGAGCAGATTGTCCTCNCCACGANTGCCGCAGGCAAAGGAATGTTCGAGAATGGATCCGTCNGAGAGACGTANCGCNACACNTCCCTCNCGCTGGGAGGTTTCAATGGCCAGNAGGATNCCATCANCATCANTCATGGCGCNGGTGCCTCGANGACCGCNCCCAGAGTGAACGGACCCGATCCGGTCNNCGTGGTGACNGAAAACGCGGTTTCCGTGGGACCNCGCATGGTCNTNNTGGGAGTCACCTGGAAGCGAACGCGAACTTCCTCATCCGAGACCGGNGTGGACCCCAGATACTTGAANGCNAGANNNGGNTTGTCNCTGNTCACACNGGTGACTTCNCGCCAGGCNGGCTTCTGGACGACATTTCGCGCGCGCGGGTTGTAGTGCTTGATGACGACACTGAATTCAGCGGGCACGCCGGCAGTGAGTGTCCCGGCATTGACGAAGGATTCATCCTGCAGCCAGTGTCGCTCGAATCTGGCGGCATCGGCACGTGCACCAGTGGCTTCGTTTCGAATGCGAAGAGGCAGGACGGGACACTCGGGATGATCGGTGAAGACGACCCACCAGATTCTCTTGCCGAGATCCGGGACACGTGCGAGATCCCAACGGAGAATGTAACTGGATCTGGGCACATCTGATTTCGCATCGGCACCGACGTACTGCGGCGGTTGATCACAGACAGCGAGGATCTTGAACGGTCGACCATCACTCGACTTGATCTGAACGTTTCCGGCCATCTCCTTGCCACGCGGTCCTCCGATGAAAGCGGGCGTGGCACGAACCGCCATTGCGACATCACCCTCAAGCTCGAAGATCAGAGGTTTTCCGCTGTCGAAGACGACTTGGACCTTGGCATTCTTGATGCCTGGAGTCGCCGGCGCGTTCAGGGTCGCGGTCAGCTCGATGGAGGCCCGAGGCTCCAGAAGTCGTCCGGAAAGATCGGTCGTCTCCGTGCATTTGCAGGATGTGACCACACGGGAGATTCTGATGGCGGCATTGGAACGATTCGTGATCACGAAGGTTCGAGCGTGCCGGCTTTGGGGCGTGATGTCGCCAAGAATGTATTTCGCGGGCACTCCCATGATGGTTCCGTTGGAAGCGCTGCCGACACCGCCTTGAGCCTGCGTCTGAGCCTGCAGGTCGCCACAGACGAGAAGCAGACAGGCCGACACGAGAGCGAGGAGCCCGGCGGAACCAACTGAAGGAAGAGACGGTCGAGTGTGTGAGAATGGTGACATGAATGCATTCTATCCAAGAAGCCGGGATCGGCGAAGAGGCTTTCACACCCTGACGACGATTCCAACCGCCACGGTGCGCGACGGTGGAAGGCGAAACGCCCAGACCGCCGGCCACTGATTCCGAAGAAGGAATTGAAAGAGACGACTGCGCCAGCGAGGCATGCGCCGATTGTCACTGGTGTCGACGACGAGCTGTCGCACGTAGTAGGTCAGATCGCCCTGATCGACCTCGAGCCCCTTCGCCCTGGCGGCTTCAAGAATCAGCGGGGCATCGATCGGATCGAGATAACCACGTCTCACCGTGACGTGATCGATGTTCTCAGGCATTCGATAAAGACGAATGTTCTGCTCCAGGTCGATGAAGGGAACCTCCCCCACCTGGATGCTCAGAAGAACGACCTTCTCCGGAAGAACACCCAGGCTTCGATAGAGCGTCGTGAGCGCTGGCGGAATCCCGATTCGGGACGTGGTCAGAAAGACACCGGTGCCCTTGGATCTGATGAGTCCGGTCGTCGGCCAGAGTCTCTTGAACGCGGCGAAACTCATGGAACGAAGTCGATGCTGACGTGAAAGTATCTTGGTTCCGCGCAGCCAGGTCGCCATGATCGCGACCATTCCGGCAGCGACCACGATGGGAACCCATCCACCATCGGGAATCTTCAGAACGTTGGCCGAGAAGAACAGAAGATCGACGACGAGCAGAGTCAGCCCGATGATCAGAACCAGAGGGAGAGACCAGCGAAGAGCCGATCGCCCGACGACCATGAACATGATCGTCGTCAGTGCCATCATGCCGGTCACCGCAACACCATAGGCCGCGGCAAGCGCGTTCGAATCATGGAAGGTCACCACGAGGATGATGCAGGCACCTCCGAGAAGGGCATTGATCGCGGGCACATAGATCTGTCCGATCTGTTTCGATGACGTGTGGACCACCTTCAGCGGGGGCAGAATTTGAAGATTGGAAGCCTGCCGAGTGAGTGAGAAGAGACCGGTGATGATTGCCTGAGAGGCGATCATCGCGGAGATCGTGGCGAGAATGATCATCGGCCAGAGCAAGGCATTCGGCACCGTGGCGAAGAATGGACTTTCAACCGCTCCGGGATCGGAGAGCAATCGCGCGCCTTGACCGAAGTAGGTCAGCAGCAACGAGGGAAGCACGATGAAGTACCAGGCCAAACGAATCGCACGACGGCCGAAGTGCCCCATGTCCGCATACAGCGATTCACATCCGGTCACGACCAGGACGATCGCTCCAAGAACGACGAAAGCGGTCTTCGCATGGCGTTGGACGAATTCGAAACCGTGCATGGGATTGATCGCCTGAAGAACCGACGGCTGCTCGATGATCGCCATCGCGCCCAGAATGCCGATGGAGAAGAACCAGACAAGCATGATCGGACCGAACAGGAGTCCGACCTTTCCGGTTCCGAAGCGTTGGATCGCGAAGAGGATCAACAGCACCAGAACGGAGAGAGGCATGATGAAGCGAGATGCTTCGGGAGAGTGCGAGGAGAGACCCTCGAGTGCGGACAGCACGGAGATGGCAGGCGTGATGATTCCATCACCGAAAAGGAGTGCTGCACCGAGAATCGTGATGGCGAACGCGAAACCTCTCCACCTTCGAGAGAGGCGCTCGTGACGCACTTTCTCGAGCATGGAACAGATCCCCCCCTCTCCACGACTGTCAACCTTGAAGACCAATGAGAGGTATTTAAAACTGACCACGAAGATCAGAACCCAGAAGATGATCGACAACAGACCGAGAATCTCCTCGGGATCGGGCTTGAGCCCGTAGTCGCTGCTGAAGCAGGCTTGAATGGCGTAGAGCGGACTGGTGCCGATATCACCGAAGACCACACCAAGGGCACCAAGCGAGAGTGCGCCGGTCGTCGAAGGCGTCCCGGGCCTGCTCGATCGTTCGGGCGTCCTGGATGACATGGATGGTGAAGGAGAGCTGTGGGTCATGGTGAGCCACGAGGATACCCGTAGACGAAAAAAAACGACGGTCCGGCGAAGCCGAACCGTCGTGAATCATTCAATAAACGCCACCTGTGGAGGCGACTGCAAAGATCACTCGCAGGTCGCGCCCCAGTAACCGAGCACGATGGCGAGGTCCGAACCACCCGTGGTGCCATCACCGTCGACATCACCACCACCGGAGGTTGATTCCCAGAAACCGAGCACGATGGCGAGGTCCGAGCCATTGACCACGCAGTCTTCGTTGATGTCACCGGGGGGATAGGTCTCACAGCTGACATCACCGGAGGCGGGAATGATCTTGAAGATCTCGCCACCGGATTGATCCGCGATGTAGATCTCGCCGTTGGCATCCGTACCGAAACTCGCGATGTTGTCGACTCCGTACCCACCAACGGCGGTTTCAAGGTCATTGCGGTTGATGAATCCGGTGTAGCCGCTGCCGTTGTAACGGAAGCTCCAGATGTTGGTCGAAGCATAATCACCGAAGAAGTAGGTGCCCTGAAGCTCGGGGATGGCACATCCTCGATACACCACGCCGCCAGTCACGGAATAACCGTTGGATCCCTGCGCGTAAACGTAGACGGGATATGTCAGAGAAGGTGAATTGCAGGTGCATCCGGAAAGTCCGGTGCAGCTGTCGGCTTCCATGCAGCGCCAACCGAAGTTCAGGCCACGTTCGTCTCCGGAAACGATGTCGATTTCCTCGTAACCGTTCTGACCGACGTCTCCAATGTAGAGATTGCAGTTCTCGGGATCGATGAAGATCTTCCAGGGATTACGAAGGCCGTAGTGGAGGATCTCGTCGTCACCAGTGGTCCCCACGAAAGGGTTGTCACTTGGAATCTGATAGGGAACACCGTCGGGGGTGTCGATGTCGATGCGGAGAATCTTGCCGAGAAGCTGATTCGTGATGTCCTGCGAACGGTTTCCCGGGTCATTGGCGGCACCACCATCACCAGTACAGATGAGCAGGTAACCATTGCAGTCGAACTCGATGCAACCACCGTTGTGGTTGGAATACGGCTGACTGATGCTCATGATCGACTTGGCGGAGCCGGAATCTGCGACATTTGGGTTCGATGAAACCGAGTAGCGGGATACCTGAGTGTTCCCGCTGTTGTTGGTGTAGTTGACGAAGAAGAATCCGTTCTGCGCATAGTTTGGATGAAACGCGAGACCAAGAAGGCCTTGTTCGGACCCGATTGAATTGCTACCACCGACGATCGAGTTGATGTCGAGAAACGAAGTCGAGAGAAGCGTGTTCGTTTCGAGATCGATGATTCGAATCCGACCCTGTTTTTCGATTACGAAGAGTCTGGAGTCATCATCGGGCGCATGAGCGATTGCGACGGGACGCGACATGCCATTCGCAATGCGGGTGGTGTCGATTGATTGTGCGTTCACCTGGCCGGCGGCTGCAAGGACGAGTCCGAGACCGCAGATGAGATTCTTGAATGACATGGTGGGGTTCCTGCTGATGGGGTTCGGGTCTGAAACGTGTGTCATGACATGGTGCCGCCCGGAGGACGACGCAGGCTGATCTGGCCTGTTAGAAGACGACAGTCCGCTGCCAAAGGTTCGGCACATAAAGACTGGAATCTCATTCAAGAATACGCCTTAGATCCGCATTTGGCGAACAAAAAAACTGATCTGAAAGGGTGAAATAAACCGTTCAAACCGACCAGACGGCCTAGGAAGCGGGTTTGTTGCGATCAAGGATTTCCACAAGGGTCTCAAGTTGATCAGCCAGATCATCCGTGCGCAGAGCCATGATCGAAACCGCCAGTGAGAATTTGGCGTCTGCTCGGGCACGAATCGCAGACTGCAGAAGAGGAAGCAGTGATGCGGAATATCCGGAAGTTGGATCGTCGCTGATGTAGGTGTTCCTGTACCACGGCCGGTCAGGAAGCCCTGAGTCAAGCAACCAGGAACGCTCCGCGGCCAGAAGCAGGGAACCTGCCTGACGGCGAATGGCGGGCTCGAAAGATGGGTGATCGGAAAGTCTCTGGGAAAGCGCCGCTGCGGCGGAATCAAGGCGATCCATCGCCTGAGTGAATCCGGCGAGATCCACTTTCAAACCAACCTCATGAGCCTCAGCCAGGCGTTGCGCAGCAAGTCGTCGCAACTGTTCAGCGACCGCGTTCCAGTCATAGGGTGGGTAGTCGGCATCGGCGAGCATGCCCAGCACTCGAGTGGTCGCACGAGTCACCATCAAGGCGGAGGAATAGTCGTCGCCGACGATGGTTCGGTACCAGTTGAGATTGTCGTAATTCGAATGGTAGACGACACCAGGTGCGCCCCCTGCACCAAGTCGGATGGAGGGAACACCGACATGACAGACGAAACCCACATGATCGGAACCTCCGCCAAGATCACCGAAGGATGGTCCGTCTTCGCCTCCGGCCCAGGTGTCTGCGAGCGTCGCATCCTCGGCTCCCGATTGCGCCACGGGAAGCAGAGCCTGAGCAACCGCCTTCCGCAACACCGGTGATGCCGAGGCCTGGAAGTTGTCACCCATCGCGGCCATGTCCAGGTTGATGTAGGCCACGCAGTCATTGAGAAGACGATCGCGATTGGCTTCGACCCATTCGGTCGAACCGATGATCCCGAATTCCTCGGCCCCCCATGCGGCGAAGACGATGGTTCGAGCCGGCCGTTCGCCACGCTGGGCGGCTTCGGCGACGAGACGTGCGGTTTCCATCAGCACGATCGTTCCCGCGAGTGGATCCGCGGCACCGAATCCCCAGGCATCGTGATGACCTCCGACGACGATGAATTCATCCGGCAGGGTTTCACCTTCGATCGTGGCCAGCACGTTGGCGCTTCGCCGGATCCGACGATTCTGTTCGATGGCAAGGCGCACCTTGAGATCGGGACCTCCTTCCAGGCGATAAGCGACGGGAAGACCGCCTTGCCAGGATTCATCCTCGAGTGGGCGGCCCTCCATTCGAGAGAGAATGCGATTGGCGGCTGCGTATCCGATGGGTTGGACGGGGATCCAGGGAAGATTGACGTCTTCAATGTCGAGTCGTTCAGCGTTTTCGCTGGCCTCGACGAATGGCGTCAGCGGATCGCCTTTGTACGGCAGGACGAGGATGGACCCCCGTTGAATGCATGATTCATTNGCCCAACCACCGGAGGGCCACGTTTCACCACGTTCATAGCCGTACTCGGCNGGATCGAGATACATNAGCAATCCCGCCGCCCCCGCTTCCTGGGCGTACTTCGCCTTGTAGCCACGGAANTTCTTTCCGTANCGAGCAAGCACGATCTTGCCACGNACNTCGACNCCGAGTTCATCCAGCCGTTTGAAATCATCGATGGTGCCGTGATTGGCGTAGACGACTTCTGCAGTGACATCTCCGGAACCGCTGAATGCGTTCCAGCCGTAGGTGAGACCTGGATGCGCGGATGAAGGATCCTCAGGCAGATTCTTCTCATTCAACGGAAGAGGAATCACGCCGGGGCGAGGCCCGTCCCCGCCACGCACGCCTTCAGTGAGAGGCTTGGCTCCGATGATCTCCAGCTCAGCGCGCTGCGGACTGGGAAGAAGCGCATGGAACCAATGGACATGGGTCTGCAAGCCCATCGATTCGAAGGCCTTTTCAATCCGTGCGATCTCACGATGATCAGCGGGCGTGCCCGCGACATGTGGTTCACTACCAAGCAGGTCATGCCAGGCACGCAATTGTCCGGCATCGGCACCATCAGCCAGTTTCGCTCCGTAATTCTCATTGGAGGAGGTCATCGACATCGAAGCGACGAGCAAGAGAACCGGAATGACGAGCGCGACCTTGAGTGCGGTCACAGAGTGTCGATGAAGACGATCCATTCGTCGTTGATCTGCCATGTCGAACCACCAGNATTCTTGTAAAGGCTTGCCATATAGGACGCTTCAGAGACATCATCGACGTAGATGAGTCCCGTGCTNTGNAGCATTCCACCGCTCTTCAGAGTGATGACGGTCCCGTCGATGGACTCCGCGGCGAAGAGACCGATCCATCCGGGAAGAGGAGAGCGATTCATGGGAGGCGCGAGAACGTAGCTCTTCAGAGCATCCTCCGAAAGGAGGAAGGCCAGGCGAAAAGGCACGTCGAGTCGGACCAGGAAGATGCTCGCAAGCACCAGCAGCGGAGGCATGAACCACATCAGTTCACGGCGCCGGAATACCGGCTTCCGATGGCTCGACTCCAACCGCTCGAAAAAAAACGGTCGCCCACAGAACCAGAGGGCGATGAAATGCAGAAACAGCTCNCCGAAAAAACCGAAAAACAACATGGTGAAGCACAGTGCGCAAAGAATGCCGAGTTCGAAATAACCACCGGGCGCAGATTCCGATGCCAGGTACAGAGCGCACATCAGAATGGTCAGAATGAACCAGGCGAGACCGGGCGGAACCAGCCATATGCGAAGAAAGAATCCGGGTTTCCTGGAATAGCTCGTGGAACCATCTTCGCAATCGAACCACTTCCCGCATTCCGAGCAGACGTCCGTACCCGAACTGATCAGCTCATGGTGACATCCGAAACAAAAGCCGAGGACGGCATCATCTTTCACTCCGTGTTCTTGGAGGCTTCGATCCATGCCCGTACATCCTTGGAAAGTTTCACTCGCAACGCGTCGTTCAGGTACATCATATGACCAGCCGGGTAGTACTTNGTCTCGATGTGCCCCCTGAAATCCTCAGGCAGCAGCATATGATCTATGACGTAGTCGGCGGCGAAATGCGGTGTGGCAAGATCGAAATATCCGCTTGCCTGGAAGACACGAAGACTTGGATTCTTGACGACCGCATCACGGAGTCGCCCCGCGACGGACACGAAACGATTNTCGAAACGAGAATAATCCCACGGCTGGACGTTTCCAGTCAGGATCTCGTAGGGGATGTCGCTTCGGTAGCCCAGATCACTGCGAAGATACTCGTTGAGTGTCGCCGTATAGGGACCGACGATCGCGGTGTAGCTGGGATCATAAGCGGGCGAGTTGGAGCTCTCATCGACCGCAGGTCCGTCGAAACGGGAATCAAAGCGCCCGATGATGATCCCCTTCGAGCGGAGAAGTTCCTTGCGAAAACGAGTCGGACCGACCCTGAGATTGGAACGTCGCAGAACCTNCTGGGGCAGCCCCGTGAATTCATGGAGCTTGTCGACCATGCTGTCGGTCTCATCGGGGCCGAGGGAGCTTCCCTTCGCAAGAGCGGGAAGGAATCGCTCGATTGCGAAGGATTCGGATTCTGAAATGATGGACTCGAGATCGGGATACCGTTCGCGATCGACCATNCCGTGGTACCACGCGGCGGCGGCCATCGTGGGGAGATACAACGCATAGGGAAGATCATTCCCACCGGAGGTTCTCACGGTTCCAAAGTCGAGGATGCTCGACACGAGCAGGATCCCGTTCAGATAGATCCCCTGACGATCCTGAAGTTCACGAGCCAGTGCGGCGGAGCGCACGGTTCCGTAGGATTCACCCCCGATGTATTTGGGACTGTTCCAGCGGTCGTGTCTGGTGATGAAGAGACGAATGAATCTCGCGACGGAACTGGCATCCTGNTCGACACCATGGAAACGTTCGTGCGAGACATCCTGCTCGGCACGNCTGAAACCGGTCGAGACAGGGTCGATGAAGACGAGGTCCGCCACATCAAGCAGGCTGGCATCGTTTTCAGCGAGACGCCAGGGTGGCTTCGCGAGATCCCCCACGTCACCGGTGAGCACCCGCTTGGGACCGAACGCACCCAGATGCAGCCAGACACTGGAGGAACCGGGGCCACCGTTGAAGAGGAAGAAGATGGGCCTCGTCGAAGGATCGGCATCCTTCGCCATGTATGCGACATGGAAGACCTGAGCCTCGACCTTGCCGTCGTTTTCATCGTAGAGCGGCAATGTTCCAGCGGTGGCGGTGTACTCGATCTTGCGACCATCGAGCTGGATCACATGCTCCGTGGTCACCGGTTCGGGCCGGATCACGACCTCCGACTGTTCCTCCTCGAGAGGANTNGGGTTGAAAGAGAGCAGAGCGACGATCAGAAGGTGAATGTTCATACCCCAATGCTACAGATTAAAAGGCATCTGGTGATTCATTCACGACAACTGGATCGTCTCTTTGCGACATCTCGCCTCATTTGAAAACAGGNGGTTCCCGGGCGGCGTAATCAATGTCCGCAAGGCGCCGCGCAACCGCGCGACGAAAGCCGAAGCGAACCGAAAGGAAACTACCATGACTACGATCATGAACAACAGCGTCTCAGTCAACGAACTCAACGGNACAAACGATTCAAAGAATGCCTTCAAGGCACTCGGAAGCGGCANCAGCACCATCAAGTGCATCGCTTCGACAAGCTCGATCGATTCATCCGGTGACTACAAGATCACCCGACAACTCGAATGCGTGTCGACGAATCAGTGCGGCGAAATCAACTGCACCATCCTTGATCTGGANATTGCGGGAACCAAGGGAAACACTCCCGACGTGACCGTCAACGGCCAGGCGATTTCCGGCGGCTCGGTCAAATACGATGCCTCAGGAAACCTGGAAGTGAGAACCTGCACGGGACAGCTTCTCGACATCGTGAAAGTTCCTGCCGAATACTTTACGGCAACGAACGGAAACGACGTTCAGAACTACCCCGGTGGAAAGACCACACCAGCACTTCCGGTCAACACGGCCTTTCTTGGAATCGCAGTCAGGCCCGCCAGCTCGGACCTCGCACACAACCTCGTGGTCGACGCAAGCAACGTATGCGTGATCAGTGAAGTCGTGCCCGGGAGTCCGGCATTCTCCGCAGGCCTCGAACCCAACGATGTGATCCTGGGAATCAACGGCAAGCCAGCGAATCCTTCGACTCTTCTTCATGAACTGAAGATCGCAGGTCCCGGACAATCCCTGAAGATGATCATTCTCTGCAAGGGCGTGGCCAGCGAAGTGAAAGTGATTCTGGGAACCAATCCCTGGAAGAATCAAAAGGCGTCATTCAAGTCGGAAAACGGATATCCGGTCAACCCAGCCAGTGTGAACGGATCACAAGGATGCGGCCAGGTGCAGGCTCAGGATCTGNACAACGACCGGTTTGGATATCCGCTCGGATCGACCGCGCCGAGTGGAACAGCGAAGACATGGCTCTCCGCGGGAACCCTGATGTGAAGACAGGGTGAAGAGACCCCTTGGGTCACCAGAGTCAATGGGTGATAACAGGTGACACAAGGTGGGAAGGCGGCGACCCGGATCAATCCGGGTCGCCGTTGTGTCGTGAGAAGAGAGTAAATCCAAAAAAGCGGAACCTGCCTCATCGAAGTCGATATCTTGTAGGAATAGCCACTCCTTTCACTCAAGACGCCTTAGGAACCGACATGGTGAATCTCATCTCACGAACCGTCACACTCTCGACCACCTGCTTGATTCTCGCACTTGCTCAGGGATGTGGTGACTCAGAAACGGGCAAGACCACCCAGGCGGGAACCTCGAACATGGGCTCGACCCCGGATCGATCACCGACTGGCCAACGGTCAGGTGGATCGATGATGCTCATGCCCGATCCAATCGTGGATTTCGGTGACATTCAGGATTACGAAACACGNAAGGCGACCGTCAGCTTCACCAACAACGGAGACCAGACCCTCGAAGTNTTCCGAGTTCAGCCGACGTGTGGNTGCACNACNACGGCNCTGGANNAGACCCTGTTCGCGCCTGGTGANGGAGATCAGATCGAACTGACGTTCAAACCCAAGGGTTCGGGCAAGCAGACCAAGGTGGTCCGGGTGCTGACCAATGATGTGACGAACCCCAGCCAGGAAATCAAGATCAAGGCCAATGTGATTTCTTCGGTGACGGTGANTCCCCCAGCGCTCTCCTTNGGAAGAATCGCTCTCAACGAGGGTGCCACNCGAACNCTCACGATCAGTGCTCCNAACGAAAGCTTCAAGATCGGCGANGTGAAGATCTTCGGAGACCTGNNGGACAAGACCAGCCTGACACTGAACAGGACGTCCGCCNAGGGTGCTGTTCCAAAGACATGGAAAGTGGACGTGCGCATCGACCCCTCGATCAAGTGGGGCTGGTACACGGGAAGCGTTCGAGTGAATGGAACGGTCCAGAACCCGGGTGATGCGGCTCCGAAACCGATCAACAAGACGGTTGGAATGAATGCGAACGTCCAGGGCAAGGTCCAAGCCAGTGACTCGATGTTCCGCCTGCTCTCGCTGGCTCAGAACAAGNACTTCCAGAAGAACATCAGGCTTTCACGCGCCGACGGACAGCCTCTTGAGATTCGTTCCGCGGAAGTCATCGGTGGCAATCTCAACAGCATGAACGTGATCATCAAACCCATCGAGAATGTCGGAGGCGGGCTCTACGAGCTCACCCTCGTCGGCAACACCGGAGACATCNCCGGCGTGATCAAGGGCAGTGTCAAGGTGACCACCAATGTTCCCGGCGAGGAAGAGATTCTTCTCAAGATCGCCGGCAGCGTCAGGGCCAAGTGAATCATTCGCTCAAGGACGCTGTTGCGAAAACAGCCAGTTGATGGCGCCCTCGTTCAGATACGCGTCGGTCCAGCTGTCATGGCCCACGCCGTCCAGGCGGGTGTACCCCACCGGAATGCCCGAGTCACGAAGCGCGTTCACCATTTCCATGGAGTTCGACTCTCCGACGACAACGTCAGCAGTTCCGTGAAAGACCCAGATGGGAAGACCGCGAAGTCGCTCCACACTGCCCGGATCGCCTCCCCCGCAGATCGGGACCACGCCCGCAAACAGATCAGGGCGATGAGCCGCCAGTGCCCAGGAACCGTATCCGCCCATGGAAAGTCCGGTCAGATAGACACGTGAAGGNTCGATGTCTTCGGTCTTGAGCAGACGCTCGATCGCGTTTTCAACCGCGAAGATGGCTCGACAGGTCCCCGCATCATCCCATGAGTCAATCCAGAGTTCGTCGGAGGGACACTGGACCGCCAGAACGAAGGCACGAAAGCGTTCTCGCCATTCAGCTGAACACATCCAGGTCGGAAGGTAATCAAGCTGGTCCAGATTGTCGGAACCCCGCTCACCCATTCCATGGAGAAAGACAAGGAGCGGCCGTGGCCCATCACCTTTTCGACCCATGGGTTCGAGAAGTCGATAGGAATAGCCACGAGTCGAACCAGTCCGGTCGGAAGCGTCGATCGTTCCCTTCACGAACAGATCATCGGGGACAGTTGTCGCATCTANGATCTTGGAGGGTGCGGAGCACCCACTCTGAGAGAGAAGGCAGAAAAGACAGAGCAAGAACATGATTAAGGCGGGCATTGACAATCTCACGTGATTTCAGAAACTCACGCAATGATATCTGTCACAAGATCGCCATGAACGTCGGTTAATCGAAAATCTCGCCCGGAATGGTTGTAGGTGAGTCGCTCATGGTCGAGACCCATCAGATGAAGAATCGTGGCGTGCCAGTCATGAATGTGAACACGACCATCCACCGCCTCGGCCCCGTATTCATCGGTCGCACCGTGTTCGATTCCACCCTTGACGCCGCCGCCGGCCATCCACATCGAGAACCCCTTGGCGTTGTGGTCGCGCCCATCATTGTTCTGAGCATCGGGCGTCCGCCCGAATTCCCCGCCACAGAGGACGAGAGTGTCTTCGAGCATGCCACGTTGCTCGAGATCCGTGAGCAGGCCGGCGATCGGCCGGTCGATCTTCGTGCAACTGTTGACCATCGACTCTCGAAGGTTTCGGTGGTGATCCCAGCCTCCGGANGAGACCTGGATGAAACGAACACCGGACTCCGCGAGCTGCCTCGCCATGAGGCACTGCCTCCCGAATTCAGCCGTCGGTTCGTCATCAAGTCCGTAGAGTCTTCTCATCCTCGGGTCCACGCTCGAGATGTCCAGGACTTCCGGGAGTTCATCCTGCATTCGAAAGGCAAGTTCGAAACTCTGAATCATCCCGTTGATTCCGTCGGAATCCCCACCCTTTCGAAGGGCTTCGTTGTTGAGCTTCTGGATGAGATCGAGTTGCTTTCTCTGACCCGCACGACTCAGGCGCTTGCTGCTGATGTTCGACATCGCTCCCGAACTCGTACGACCGCCGATGGCCGTGCCCTGGTTCACTGCGGGAAGGAAGGAACTGCCGTAGTTCTGGGAACCGCCGTTGCCTCGTTGTGGAGAGATCGTGACGAATCCGGGTAGATTCTGGTTTTCGGTGCCAAGTCCGTAGAGCGCCCAGGCGCCCATCGAGGGCCGGACGAACTGGAATGAACCCGTGTGCATCTGGATCGTCGCCTGCGCGTGCGCCGGCACGTCGGTGTGCATCCCCTTGAGCAATGCGATCTTGTCGGCATGTGAACCGATGTTCTCGACCAGTTCACTGTAATGGATGCCGCATTCACCACGCGGAGAGAACTTGAACGGCGACCCCATGAGCTTCGCACCTCGTCGGCGTCCCTTGGGGAGGGACTTTCCAGTGTCGGTGATCAGCTTGGGCTTGTAGTCGTACATGTCCAGATGACTTGGTCCACCCGACATGCAGAGAAAGATGACGCGCTTGGCACGTGGCGTAAAATGAGGGTCTCGAGGNGCGAGCGGGTTGTCCTGCAACGAATACCGCGACGACATCGCCTGCGCGATACCTGCGAACGCAAGCATTCCGAACCCGGACGAGACGCTTTTCAACATCTGGCGTCGCGAACACGCGAACGTGCGATTCGAGCAGAATCCTTCTTGATTGGATGACATCTACGACTCCTCTAACGCACGTAACGAAACTCTGCACTTGCAAAAAGCGATTGACACAGGGCACTCAAGGCGGCTTGCCGTGCACTCATCACGGATGCCACGTCTTCGCCACGAGCTTTTCGACGCCGAAGGAAGGCTTCACGACGCTGGTCGGACATTCGAGCGAAACGATCTCCGTACATCGCGGTTTCGTTCATCACCGTGCCGGCATCGAACATGGCACCGAAATCCTCGAAGAAGGCCTGAGTGGCTGACCGCTCGGAGGATGAGGGCCGACGACCGAGCGTTCTCTCGAAGGCGCTCGTGATCCGATCCTGATCACTCATGCGCTGGTTGAGAAGGTCGGTGGCCATGACATCGGACTGGGCGATGACCCATTCATTGTTCAACAGGAACAATGCCTGAGCTGGGACGTTGGTCTCCGGTCGATCTCCAACGACGAACGAGGATTCCGCCCCATCGAACACCGCCAGGAACGGTGGCATCACACTCCGTACCTGGGGAAGATAGACCGAACGAACCACNGAAGAGTTCTGGATCTTTTTCAGATCATCATCTCGAATCAATCTTCCGCCGCCAGCCCAACCGACCTGGGATCCCAGTGGGGGCGAGGTGTTGAAATTTCCAGAAGCGTGCAGGATCGCGTCCCGGATGGCCTCACCTTCAAGTCGTTTCGGGGACATGCGCCAGATCAACAGATTTTCCGGATCAAGAACCATGGCGCGCGTGCTCTCCCGTGAGGAGAGTCGATAGACGTGAGAGGTCACGATGTCACGGATCAGAGTCTTGATCGACCAGTCGGACTCGATGAAGCGTGACGCGAGGTGATCAAGCAGTTCCGGATGGGTCGGAGGCATGCCCTCAAGTCCGAAGTTCTCGGTGGAGGACACGATCCCCTTTCCGAAGAGATGCAGCCAGACACGATTCACCATCACGCGAGCGGTGAGCGGATTCGATTCTGAGGCTATCCAGGTCGCAAATTCGTATCGACCGCTTCCACCTTCCACCTCGAGCGGCTGCTTGCGGTGGACGATGGCGGGAATCCCACGGGGCATGACGTCCGACGGCTTGTCCAGTTCCCCGCGAATCAGAAGTGGCGCGTCGACGAGAGTCCCCCGCTCGCGCACTCCCATGGCGGTTCGCATCTTCTCGGTTGGCATGCCGTCTTCGCCATAACGCTCGAGAAGATCGGCGATGGGTGCCAAAGCATTGGTACGTTGACGGAGTTTCTGGCGAGCTTCGCTGCCGCGACCTTCACGTTCGACCTGGGCACGCAGATTTTCGATCTCGACCATGGCACGCTTCTCTGCGGCTTCAGCTCGTTGCCTGATCTGAACCGGAATCGGAAGTCCGAGCGAGATCGAATCGAGGTGCGGCAACGTGTACATGTCCGACCTCAGGGCCCGGTTGTCCTGCGTCCCCCCGAAGAGGGTCTCGGTCGATGTGAACACTCCAGCGAGACGGTAGTAATCCTTTTGAGAGACCGGGTCGTACTTGTGGTCATGGCACCGGGCACACGCCACGGTCAGGCCGAGAAGTCCCTGCGTGACCGCATCGATCTGCTCATCTGCGACATCAAGAACGAACTGTCTCCGATTGCGTTCATTGTGGCTCTTGCTTCCGACCGCAAGGTATCCGGTGGCCACCAGATTGTTCGCCGCGTCCTCCACGCTGCGGACCGCGAGCAGATCACCGGCCAGTTGAGCCACGATGAAATCGTCGTACGCCATGTCATCGTTCAGTGCATCGATGACCCAGTCCCGATATCGCCAGGCCTGGTGGTAGGGAACCTCCGTTTCCTTTCCGCTTGATTCCGCGAACCGAGCAACGTCGAGCCAATGCCTCCCCCATCGTTCTCCGAACGCACGGGAATCGAGGAAACGATCCACCGCGGTCTCGAATGCGAGTGGTGAGCGATCGGACATGAATGCTTCGTACTCCTCGAGGGAGGGCTGATGCCCTCTGAGGTCGAAGCTCAGACGCCGAAGAAGCGTTGCCTTGTCCGCGTCGCGCACGGGGCTGATGCCCTCGGATTCGAGTCGGGCGAGGATGAATGCATCAATGTCGTCGTCACACCATCCGGGCTTTGCGACTTCGGGGACCGGTGGATTGGTGATGGGTTGAAATGACCAATGATCATCGCCGGCGGACTTGGGGACTCCGCCTCCGGGAATCGCAAGTGCTTTGGCTTCATCAGCGTCAAGAGTCCTGGTCACCCTCGGATCAGGCGCGCCTCTTCGGACCCATTCCTCGAAGATGGCGATGTCACGATCCGACAATCGCCGCTTGGGTGGCATCTGAAAATCCTCGTCATCCCAGCGAATCGCCTGGATGAATGGACTGGCATCAGGATTCCCGGGAATGATGGCCGGCCCCGAAACGCCTCCGACCTGCCAACCAGCTCTGGTGTCGAGTACGAGACCACCACGAATGCGCTCCGAATTCGAGGCATGACAGCTTTGGCAGTGGGTGATGAGCAGAGGTCGGACCTTTGACTCGAAAAACTGGATGTCCGCTGCGGAGAATTCAGCCTCAGATTCGGAGTTCATCATCTGGGCCTGGACAGCGGAGTTCGAGCTCACGCAGAGAACAACTCCAAAGCAGACCGGGATCAAAGATGAGAGACTTTTTCGAACCATGGGATCGATGCTGACTCCGAGATGAACTCAGACAAATGACAGAGAATCCGCAAAAATCAAACGACGTCCACTTGCAATGATTGCACCT
>NYVB01000082.1 GCA_002684315.1 Planctomycetaceae bacterium
GCTCGATCACTTCGTCCCCAACACACGTTTGCCAGTTACCATTGTCTCCCTCGGCACTTTCACCAGGAGAGACCGCATGTCCGTTCAAGTTGAGCTTTCNCGCATCTACATNCGTGAGATGAGNGACATCCAGATCATCGAGCTCACCGAGCTCGAGGGGACTCGACGTTTTCCGATCGTCATCGGTCTGCCCGAGGCGTTCGCCATCGAGCGCAGACTCAAGGGCATCGACATCGCTCGTCCTCAGACCCACGATCTGCTCTCTTCGATCCTGACCACGCTGGGTGGGCGCTTTGAAAGAATCGAGATCAACGACCTGCAGTCCGGCACCTTCTTCGCCGCTCTCGTGATCATTCACGATGGCCAGGAGATCCGAATCGATTCGAGACCCTCCGATGCGATCGCACTCGGCGTCGCCAACAACGTCCCCATATTCGTCTCCGAGCACGTGATCGAAGAGGCTTCCGCCGACGATTCGCTTCTGGGTACGATGGACGATGAAAGTGTCGGCGATCCTTTCGTGGAAAATGATGATTTCGAGACCGGAGAGTGACGCGTGTTTTCCACGACGGACCCCAAGAAGGCGCTTGATCCACTTCCTCAATGCCGACTGCTTTCAAATCCTGATCTGAGTGGTCGCATCAAGCTTCGGAATGAAGACTTCCTCGTCGAGGAACTTCCGCTCTATCAGCCGAGTGGTCGTGGAGACCATCTCTACCTCTTCCTGCAGAAGGAAGGGATGGCGCACTCCGAGATGATCAGACACCTTCGTCAGTACTTCAAGGTCGGTGACCGAGACATCGGATTCGCCGGCATGAAGGACCGTAACGCGGTGACCCGTCAGCTCGTCTCCATCCATCTGCCCGGCTCGGAACGACGCGCACTCGATCTCGACACCGAGGGGCTCAATCTCCTGTGGTCGGATCGACATTCGAACAAGCTGCGCAGAGGGCACCTCGAAGGCAACCGCTTCTCGATCCGAATTCGCGACATCGATCCGCTGAAGGCACCCCAGCTCCAGACGCGCCTTCTTTCCCTGCTTCGTGTCGGGGTGCCCAACTACTACGGAATNCAGCGATTCGGGTATCGGTGCAACACCCATCTGCTTGGTGAACATCTGGTGAACGGCACCTGGGAGGCACTGGCTTCCGAGCTTCTCGGTGCCAAGGGTTCCCCGTTCCCGAAACGTCAGATCAAGGCTCGGGAGTATTTCGACGCGGGCAACTACAAGGACAGCCTGCATCTGTGGTCACGAAATGAATTCGCGGAGACGACGGTGCTTCGCAGTCTCATTCGCGGTGATTCCTTCGAGAAGTCGATTCACCGGATTCCCAGGACCACGCTCGCGTTCTGGATCAGCGCCTATCAGTCCGCGGCATTCAACAGAGTGCTCGACCANCGAATCGAAAACGATCTTCTCGATTCCGTTCTGCAGGGCGATGTCGCCATCCGTTCCGAATCGCGACGTCAGTTCATCGTCCATCAGGAGNTTCTCCAGACCGAGGAGTTTCAGAACGACGTCAAGGCCCTCAAGGTCTCTGCGACCGGACCGATGTGGGGCGGTCACATGCTTCGCCCNGGTGGCGAGACTCTTCGCAACGAGATCGGGGTTCTTGAGACCATCGGTTTCAACACCGAGGGAATCGAGTCCTGCAAGCACGCCGAACGAGGGACCAGGCGGCCTCTGCGAATTCCGCTTTCCAACATCGAGATCGACTCCGGTGTGGACAATCACGGTGGCTACGTCCGGACGGCATTCGATCTTCCTCGCGGTGCCTACGCGACCATCGTCCTGCGTGAATTGATCGACGACCTGAGTGCCGAGAACGACTTCGTCGTGAACTGATCAACTCGTGTCGAGAGGCACCCCGTGGGTGAGAAGCGCTTCCCGGGCTTGTTCACCGACAGGTTCATGAGGGTCGATCAGCGATGCCTGCCAGCCACATCGAAGTGCCCCCTCGACGTTCTCTTGCAAGTCGTCCAGAAGAAGGATCGATGATCCCGGAATGTCCATGAGGTCCTCGGCCGCATGGTAGATCGCCGGATCCGGTTTTCTGCATCCGGTCTCGAATGAGAGGATCTGACTTCGAAGTCTCGAAACACTGTTCATCATGCGGAGAGTCTTCCAGTGTTCCGCATCGGTGTTGGAGAGTGAAGCGGTGTGAATGCCGAGAGCGTTCAGTCGATCGATGATGTCATCCATTCCGGGGAATTCCTCGATCAACCACCCGGCATGCACTGCACGGAGTTGCGTTCTGTCAGGTGTGTTCGGGCCTTCCTGATGACTTCTCTCGATGAATTCCTCGAATTCGATCCTGCCCGTCTGGAGCTCGGCAGCCGGACCGACGGCTCTGATCATGTCCGATTCAGGGCCTGCGAGTGGTTCAGGTTCGAGGCCGGCACGCCTACATGCTTCCTCCCAGGACCGCGCGATCCGCACGAGGACTCCTCCGAAGTCGAAGCACACCGCTTTGATCATCGCACCTGACTCCATTTCAAGAGTTCTGTTCCCTGATCTTGGATCGTGCCGCTTTCTTGAGGGCTCGGCGTTCCTTGAAGAAGGTGCGAAGCAACGCGCCACATCGCTCCTCCATGACACCACCGATCGTTTCAAGCCTGTGGTTCAACCTCGAGTCGCAGGTGATTTCATACAGGCTTTCACAGGCTCCCCCTTTCGGGTCGGCGGCACCGTAGATCAATCGCCCGACTCTCGCATTCACCATGGCGCCGGCACACATGGGGCATGGTTCGAGCGTCACCGCCACCGAACAATCCTCCAGACGCCATCCTCCGTTCTTTCGGCCGGCTTCACGAAGCGCGACGATTTCAGCATGCCCGGTGGGATCACCGGAGGCTTCCCGATTGTTGGAGGCTTCCGCAAGGACGACATCATCTCGATAGACCACGGCACCGACCGGAACTTCACCACGGTCTGCCGCTTCCTGTGCGAGTGTGAGCGCTCGCTCCATCATCAGTCTGTCCACTGCAGTGACACCCTCGTCTTCAGGCGGCGACGTTCGTCGCTTCGCGGACAAGGCGGTCAGCCATGCGAACAGAGCATCTCTCACACTCATCAATGCGCCCTGTCTTCATCATCGTCCCGTCGATCAGTGGGGGCGGATGTGTCAGAGTCAACGTCGTCCGTTCTTGGCATGGTGCCCTGCGGCGGTTGCGATGGTCTGGGTTCGAAGCCTCCCGGTTCCGGAGACGGATCATCGTCATCATCGTCATCATCGTCATCGTCCTGGCTTTGGAATCGCCCCAGGACATCCTCGACGGCGCCCTTGAAGACGTTGCCTTGCGCCACTCGATCAGCCGGTGCCAGTTTGAGCAGGATGATTCCAAGCTCATAAAGTGCGTACAGNGGGACCAGCATCAGAATCATGCTGACGATGTCCGCTGGTGTGATGATCGCGGAGACCACTCCGCATCCCAGCAGGGCATATCGTCGATTCTTCTCCAGAAGTGTCGTTCCGATGATGCCCACCCATCCCAGCAGCAGGATGACCAACGGCATCTGGAACGCGATGGCGATGCCCACCATCAGGATGAGTATGAAATTGATGTATTCACGGAGGCGGTACTGTTGAAGCACCATGCCTTCAGGAATCAACGCGACATTCAGAACACGAACAGTTCCCGAGCCCTCTCCCACAGGAACCGCGACGTGAAGGGTGTCCTTGCCCGGTGCAAGCCACATCATGCCCGGCGAAAGGTTCTTCGGGGTCTCGGTGAAGATGGGAATTTCAACCGCCGAGTCCGCCGGAATCATGTCCGCGGTCATCGCGGAGTCATCGGCGTTCTGAATCGGGTAGACCGGCTGATCGGGCGGAAGTCCGAATGCGATGAGGACTCGCAGCATCAACGGAAGCATGCCGAAGTACAGCAGGGCGAGTCCTGCAAACGTCAGCAGTGTGCTGCCGGGGACCAGGAGATGGACGAACCTTCGTTCCTGATTGTAAAGCCCGGGTTCGATGAACTTCCAACCCTGCCAGAGAATCCAGGGCCCGCTCAGCACCAGCGAGAAGATGATGCTCAGTTTGAGGTCGGTCGCCAGCGTTTCCGCAGGGTTCATCGCCTGAAGCTGGGCGGGAAGGCCTGCCGATCGAAGTGCTCCGAAGACTGGACGAGTGAGAATGCCTCGAATTTCGTCCGCGAAGGGAAACAGGACGATCATCATCGGAAGTGGAACGATCAGTGCGAAAATGAGACGACGTCTGAGTTCCTCGAGGTGATCCCCGAAGCTCATCATTGATCGTTCGAATTCCTGGTCTTGATCGAGTGGCATGGTGTGACAGGTTAGTTCGAATCACCGATGGGTCGTGATTTTTTCAANGTGATCCCGAAGAAACGGCAGGCATTCTCGTCCAGGGCACGTTCAAAGTCATCTTCTGGGCGTCCACGAAGTGACGCGAGAAAGCGTGCGGTGTGCATCACGTTTGCTGGCTCATTGGGGTATGTGCCTCGCAGCGGCTCCGGACTGAGGTACGGGGCGTCCGTCTCCACCATGATTCGATCTTCGGGAACAAGCTTCGCCGCTTCAGCNACTTCGGCCGCATTTCGGTAGGTGACGACCCCGGTGAAGGAGATCATCGCACCGAACTCGAGTACACGTTCCGCCTCTCGTGGTGTTCCGGTGAAGCAATGAAAGACGTATCGATCCCTCGGCAGTGCTGCCGCCTCGAGTTCGGGAAGCAGGAGATCGTAGGCGTCACGGCAATGAATCACGACGGGTTTCTCGATGCCCTCGCGCGTCCACTCCTCCAGTTTTCGAAGCTGAGCTCGAAGAACGTCTCTTTGAAGATCCATCGCCGGCTTCGGATGGAACCCGTCAAGGCCAAGCTCTCCCCATGCGACGCACAGCTCGTCTTCGCCCACGTCCCGGATTTGATCCCAGTCGATCTTTTCATCCGCATACAACGGGTGCACGCCAGCACTGCACCAGATGTTCTCGTGTGATCTCGCGATTGCGAGATTCTCAAGTGAGCCTTCACTGGTGGTCGCAATGGTGATCATGCCCGCCACTCCGGCCTCACGTGCCTTGCGAAGCACTTCGGGCAGGTCCTCGTTCAGTTGAGAAAAGGTCAGATGGCAGTGAGTGTCGATCATGTTCCCCAAGCATAACCCGCAGGGGCTGCGGCTTGCGTGCTTCTGAAATTTTCATGTTTCAACGAGGNATTTTTGAAATCAAAGGCATGAGTTCCTCGATTTCCTCCGTATTNATGTTCATCGGGACTCATGCCCTCGACGGCGACGCGGGTCGGTGTCGCATGCTCAAGAAGCCTCTTTCAGTTCGGAGTTTTCAAGTGCTTTCCGGGTCACCCTCAGACAGGGCATTCGTCGGTTCATGGCGAGCTCACCAAATCGTGGCTGAGATTCTCTCCTCGCCTCAGGCCGAGCAGGAGCAGATCATCGAGGTGGCTTGTGGCGATGATGATTCTCTGCGTTCTCGAGTTCGTCGCATGATCGCTTCGCTCGATGGCGGGACCAAGGGAGTTTCCCTTCAACCGGCATCATCCGACTCGCTGCATGGGACGGGTGATCTGGTCTTCTCTCGAAAGATCGAGTTTTCAGCGACACGTGAGACCTGGGCCGGACACACCCGGGACAACCGTTCTTCACCCTTGCTGATCCATGTCTTTTCCGGAAAGAACGAGTCGTTCGACTCCGTCATTGCAGGTTTCGAGACGTCTCANAACTCCTCCCTCGAGAAACTCGTGGCCCACGGGGTGACGCCCGGTGGGCGTGCCTTCGTCGCCTTCAACCAGGTCAACGGTGTGCCCATCCATGAGTATCTCGACATCTTCACGACGTCTTCGACCCAGCGTCGGGATCTTTTCGATCGTGTACGTGATGCCATTCTGGTCGCGAATGAGGCCGGGCTGCACCATGGCGCGTTGGTGAAAGAGTCGATCGTGATCTCCGAGATCGACGGAAAGCCTTTTCCGACCATCGTTGGTCTGGGGCTTCAGTCTCTGGCCTTTTCCGGACTCTCGAACTCAACCGAGACGGATCTCGTCGTCGTCGAGGAGATTCTCAAGAAGCTCGAAGAGAAGTTCGGGGTATCTGGAGTACTTTTGGGGAGGGCACAGCTGTCGGCTGCCGCGTTCGGGACCACGCCTCGTTTCAGCTTCGGGGATGGCATCGTCCAGACCGTCCTGCCGATCATGGAGTCAGTGATCACGCCGATCAGCAGAATTCTGACTCGTCAGGCGATGCTCGGATTGACGTTCTTCTCTCTCCTGATTCTGACATGCCTGGGCATTGATTCCGGTCAGATCGTCCAGTCAACCACGCCTTTTCCTCCTGGTACTGGTGCTTCCATGGTCGATGGCATTCAAACCGGACCTGCTCAGGAGATTTTCACTCCCGGTGGCGGTTCTGGCGATGTGNATGGAGAGGGCGACGAGATCATCTCCCAGGACATGGCCTCGAAGAGCGAAAAGAAGGGTGCCACGCATCGCATCACGCCCCAGCGACGGCCCGCCAGTGTGGGCACCGGCACGCTTCAAGCTCGCTGAGCTCACATGCTGTTTTCACGCTTCACATCTCCGTGCTTTGAGTAGACTGTGAGTGAACTCAAATCCATGAGTCATCGATTCCTCGAGGTCCTTCGCGCCGTGCGACGCTTCGTCCAATCCGACTCAACGGAGGCATTGCTTCGTGGCATCCACAGGAAAGCTCAAGAAGGACCTCACTCTCTTCGGGGTCTTCGCTGTCGCAACCGGCACGACACTCAGCGCTGGTTTCTTTCTTCTTCCAGGACTCGCATTCTCCCAGTCCGGCCCTGCCGTGGTGCTGGCGTATCTGATTGCGGCTCTCATGATGGTTGCTCCGATGTTCTGCAAGGTCGAACTTGCCACCGCCATGCCGAAGGCCGGGGGGAACTACTTCTTCCTGGACAGAAGTCTCGGTCCACTTGCGGGAACCATCGGGGGGCTGGGTTCCTGGCTTGCGATGACGCTCAAGGCATCCTTCGCTCTCGTCGGGATGGGTGCCTACATCAGCCTCTTCTTCGCGGACACCCCGATCGTCGCGCTGGCCATCATTCTGGCGCTTGTCTTCGGATTCGTGAATCTGATGGGTGCCAAGGCGACGACTCGCTTTCAGATCGTCATGGTCATCGGATTGCTCGGCATCCTGATCTGGTTCCTTTTACAGGGATCCTTTTCCATCGATTACAGTCGGTTCGACGGCTTCTTCGAGAAGGGTGGATCGAGCATCATGGCCACCGCCGGTCTCGTCTTCATCAGCTACGCGGGGGTGACCAAGGTCGCGAGCGTTGCTGAGGAGATCGACAACCCTCAAAGAAACCTGCCTTTGGGGGTTTTTCTGGGGCTTGGGACCTCTGTCGTCGTCTACATCCTGGGCCTCATCGTGATGGTCGGTGTGACGCCCGCCGAAGAGCTCGCCGGCAGTTTCACTCCAGTCGGTGACGCCGCGCGTTCGATCGCTGGTCCGACCGGGTTGGTTCTCATCTCGATCGCCGCGCTGTTTGCCTTCATGTCGCTCGCAAATGCAGGCATTCTGAGTTCTTCACGCTATCCGTTGGCGATGAGTCGGGATCACCTGCTGCCTTCCATCTTCAAGACCATCGACAAGAATGGTGTNCCCACCATCTCCCTGCTGGTCACCGTCGCGGCCGTGATCTTCTACATCAGCGCCTTCGAAGTTCTTGAGATCGCCAAACTGGCAAGTGCGTTTCAACTCGTGCTCTTCGCGTTGCTCTGCTTCGCCGTCATCGTGATGCGTGAAAGCAACATCGCTTCCTACGATCCGAGTTTCAAGACACCTTTCTATCCCTGGGTCCCCCTTGCCGGCATCTTCGGTCCTTGCTGGTTGATCACCGAGATGGGGGCGGCCCCGACGATGTTCGCGGCAGGCCTCGTCGTTCTCGGGGTGATCTGGTTCTTCGCTTATGCGAACAAGCGAGTTGATCGTGGTGGCGCGATCTTCCACGTCTTCGAGCGACTCGGGCAACGTCGTTTCGACGGGCTCGACCATGAACTTCGAGGAATCTTGAAGGAGCGGGGGCCTCGTGTCTCGGATCCCTTCGAGGAGATCATCACGGCCAGTGAAGTGCTCGATACGGATGGAGTCGTCGATTTCGAGTCGATCACCCATTCCGCAGCCGAACGATTGAGTGAGCTCGTGGGGGTGTCCCATGATCAGATTGCNCAGGGCTTCCTCGACGGAACGAGAGTCGGAGCCACTCCTGTCACCCGGGGTATCGCGCTTCCTCATCTCAGATTGAAGGGTCTCGAGGCCCCAAGTCTGGTCATCGTTCGGTCGCGAAAGGGCATCGATGTCACGGTTGGGACCGTCTCGGGGGCCGCTTCAAGCACTCAGACCGTTCATGCCATTTTCTTTCTGGTCAGCCCGAATGAGGACCCTGCAGTCCATCTTCGTCTCCTTGCCCAGTTGGCGGCGTGTGTCGAGCAGGACTCCTTCATGGATGACTGGATCTCAGCCCGCCATGAGGATGCTCTCCGTGAGATCCTCCTTCGAGATGACCGCTACCTGTCTCTCGTGCTTCGGCCTGAAACGCCCACTGAATCGCTGATCGGGGTCAAAATCAGGGATCTGGGCTTTCCAACTGGGTGTTTGATCGCCATCATCCGTCGCGGACGCCAGGCCTTGATCCCCAGTGGTGAAATGGTGCTTGAGTTGGGTGACCGCTTGACTGTGATCGGCGAGGTCGATGGAGTTGCAGAGCTCAAACAGCGTTTCACGGTCACTGGTGAATGACTGATGGTGAGATTGATTCTCATTCTCATAAGCACCCATCTTTGTTCTCTCTTTCGCTTTAAGGTTGCACGCTTTCGACGCAAAGAGCTATCATCTTCATCCTTAACTAATGGAGCCTCACGCTCTGTTTTGTCGATGTTGAAGTTATCTTTTTTCTCGTAATCAAGCTGTTTTGACGTTGATGTATTCGGCACGCATTTTCACCCAGGCACCCACACCAGAAAAGCANTTAATCAAGTACTCCGACAGTCGCATGTTCAACATGCTTTGTGAAAAATAGAACGAAGTACCAAGAGCCTCATGAGCCGCTTCCTTTTTCCAAAATGGTCAAACGCACTACTTCCGCTGATTGCGCTCGTTGGTGCGACCGTCCCAATTTACGTGTTGTATTTCGTCGCGTTCGGATTCAGTCCGAAGACGCTCGAAGTCGGCTATCAGCCGGTCCAGCCGGTTCCCTTCAGTCATGCTCTGCATGCGGGTGAACTTGGGATGGATTGTCGTTACTGCCACAACACCGTCGAACGTGCCGATCATGCCGCGATTCCCGCGACGCAGACCTGCATGAACTGTCACACCTTGATCAAGCCTGAAAGCCCCAAACTTGAGCCGGTCCAGGCCAGTTACCAGGATGGTCTGCCGATCCAATGGACCAAGGTTCACCATGTCGCCGACTACGCGTACTTCAGCCATCAAGCCCACGTCAATCGCGGCGTCGGCTGCGTGTCGTGTCATGGCAGAATCGACCAGATGGAAGTCGTCTATCAGTCCCAGCCACTCAGCATGGGTTGGTGTCTCGACTGTCACCGAAATCCCGAGCCGAATCTTCGTCCTGTGAGCGAGCTCACCAACATGAGCTGGGGCCTTGCACTCGGCCTCGAAGGCGAAGCCCGCGACAAGGCTGAAGCCGAGTTCGCACAACAGCGCATCGAGGTTCAGAACCTCTACCACATCAACCCTTCCGAGAACTGCTCGACCTGTCATCGTTGAGATGGCTGGTGACCTGGAGTACCGCGTGGACGATTCCAAGACCACACAAGATACGAATGACCAGACCGAGGCTCGGGAGCCACTTTCTCCCAGTCTTCAGGGACGGGATTTGTGGCGCAGCCTCGAAGATCTGTCTCATACCGATGAGTTCAAGTCATTTTCTGATCGTGAGTTCCAGGAGGGTGCGCAGAACCTCGAGGGCGAGGATCGCCGTCAGTTCATGAAGATCATGGGTGCGAGTTTCGCACTCGCCGGTCTTGGCACCGCGGCTTGTCGCAGACTTCCTGAGACCAAGATCGCGCCCTACGCGAACCGACCTGATGATCGTGATCCCGGTGTCTCCGTCGAGTACGCCTCGACCTGTGAACTTGGTGGGGTGGCCGTTCCCGTCGTGATCACCAGCTACGACGGCCGACCGATCTATCTTCGTGGCAATGGTGAGCATCCCGCGATGCCTTCCGATGCCTGTGGAGCCATGGTCCAGGGCACCGTTCTCGAGCTCTACAACCCGCAACGCCTTCGTGTCGCTTTGAACAAGGGCAACGACAGTTCCTGGTCTGATTTCGCCGCCTGGATGAAGACGAGGATGCAGGGTCACTCCGGTGGAGCGGGTCTGGCGATCCTCTCCGGCGCTTCCAATGGTCCGACCATCAATTCGATGAAGGCCCGGCTGGCTTCCGAGATGCCTTCGGCCAGCTGGAGCGAATGGGAAGCCGTCAACGACGACAATGNGTTCCTTGGAACGAAGCTCGCATTCGGCGCACCGCACAAGGTCGTCACCGATCTCTCTCAGGCCGACATCGTCGTCTCGCTTGATTGCGACTTCCTCGGCACCGATTCCGACAACGGCAACAATCCCACCGGCTGGGCGAGTCGACGCCGACTTGAAGGCCTGCCTGCCGACGCCACGATGTCCCGCATCTATCAGATCGAACCCACGCTCACGGTCACGGGCATCGGTTCCGACGAACGAGTCGCACTCCGTTCGAGTCGTGTTCCTGCCGTCGCGCAGGCGATCGCCAAACGCCTGGGCGTTTCCGGCGGTTCCGAGGATTCAAAGCTCGTCGGGGAACTGAAGGCATCCATCAACCGTTCCTTCGTCAGCCACGAAGGTGCGCATGAGGAAGTCATCGTCACCGACGCGGACATCTTCGACAAGATGATCGAGGATCTCGAATCACATCGTGGGCGTTGCATCGTTCTCGCCGGTGGGGCGCAGCCTCCCGAGGTGCACGCACTTGCCGCGGTTCTCAACGAGAAACTCGGGAATGTCGGACGAACCGTCACCTACCGACCGGTCGCACGCACTCAGACCCGAGNCGAGGCCCTCACCGCTCTGGTGAAGGAGATGAACGCCGGTTCGGTCAAGACATTGGTCATCTTCGATGGCAATCCCGTCTACGACGCACCTGCTGATCTTGAATTCGCGAAGGCGCTCGCCAAGGTCGACAAGGTCGTCTATCTGGGAACCTCGCTGAATGAGACGACCGATGCCTCCCAATTCGAATGGGTGATTCCCGGTGTCCACTATCTGGAAGCCTGGGGCGATGCNACGGCGACCGACGGAACCATCTCGATCGTCCAGCCTCTGATTCACCCGCTTGTCGATGATTCGCAGGGCGGACGCAGCATGGTCGAAGTGCTCGCGACGATCATGGGCGACGAACAGACCGAGGGGTACGAGATTCTTCGTGCCACCTCCCGAACTCGTTTCACCGGAGATGACTACGCCTTCGAGCGCTTCTGGCGACAGGCACTCGCCGACGGTTACGAAAAGGGAACCGCGACGCCCACGAGCACGCCCGGCGTCTCGTCCGGTGCGATGTCGGCCATCACCCGTGCCTCGAACGGCATGTCCCTCGACGATGGCATCGAACTCGTCATCTACCAGGACGGACGCGTCTACGATGGACGTTTCGCGAATGTCGGTTGGATGCAGGAACTTCCCGATCCCGTCAGCAAGCTGACCTGGGACAATGCCCTCTACATGGGACCCGTGCTCGCCCAGCAGCAGGGACTGGTCTCCGGAGACATGGTCACGCTCAAGACCGCCGATGGCGCCATCGACTCGGTCGTCATGGTCATGCCCGGATGGGCCGCCGGAACCTGCTCGCTTTCGATCGGCTACGGTCGATGCAAGAGCGCCGGCATGCTCGCAGATGGTGCCGGCTTCAACGTCTATCCCATCAGGCGTTCCAGTGGCATGGATCTCGTCTCGAAGGTTTCTCTCGACAAGACCGGAGACACCTATCCGCTGGCTTCGACCCAGGACCACGGCATCTACGGCTCGCTCGACAAGTCCGTTCCTGAAGCCGGAATCCAGGAGCGACTTCCATCCATCGTCCGCGAAGGTTCGCTCGAGACCTATCAGAAGGATCCCGCTTTCAACAAGGGCCTTGCTCATGTCGCTCACTCCCTCTCGCTGTGGGAGGAGACGAATCTCGACGGGGCCAAGTTCCGTTGGGCGTTGTCCGTCGACCTGACGACATGCACTGGATGCTCGGAATGCGTCGTGGCCTGCCAGTCTGAGAACAACATTCCCATCGTGGGCAAGGATCAGGTGATCCGTGGCCGCGAGATGAGTTGGATCCGCATCGACCGATACTTCAAGGGTGGCACCGCTTCGAACCCGGAACAGGTCGTCACCCAGCCCGTCTGCTGTCTGCACTGTGAGAACGCGCCATGTGAACAGGTCTGTCCCGTCGCGGCGACCGTTCATGACAAGGACGGTCTCAATGTGATGGTCTACAACCGTTGCATCGGAACCCGTTACTGCAGCAACAACTGCCCGTACAAGGTCAGGCGATTCAACTGGTTCGACTATCAGCGTCGTGAGCCTGTTCGAGAGCAGGAGGGTCTCTTCGCGGTGAAGCCGAGCTATTACACCAGCGATGGCCCGAGTGATTTCCGACGAATGCAGTTCAACCCGGAAGTGACCGTTCGCAGTCGTGGTGTCATGGAAAAATGTTCCATGTGCGCTCAGCGCATTGCGAAGGCCAAGATCAAATACAAGAACGAGTGGGCCCAGGCCGGTGGCGGCGCCACCTCCAAGGACTGGTCGATTCCCGATGGGGCCATTCGAACCGCCTGTCAGGAAGCCTGTTCGACGGGAGCGATCGTCTTCGGAGATCTCAACGATCCCGAGAGCAAGGTCAACAAACTCTTCTCCAATCCCCGCACGTACGATCTACTCGCCGAACTCAACACCAAGAATCGTGTGAAGTACATGGCTCTCGTCACCAACCCCGCCTTCGAACGAGAAGTTCATGGACAAGGCGGTCACGGAAGTCACGGCGGCCATGGGCACGACGACCACGGGCACGGTGATCATGGACACGGCGACCATGACCATGACCATGACCACGATCATGCTGACAAGCACGCTTCTGCACGAAACTCCGACAAGGTGGTGAATGACTCATGACCACCATGAACGTCAATACGAAAGTCCGGTCCGGTGAGACCGACAACACCCAGGACGTGCCCGGTTCACGCGCGCCTCTTGTCCTCAACATGGACAAGTTCAATCAGGTGACTCAGCAGGTCTGTCAGGTGGCTGAAGCTCGCCGGACGCCCATGGCCTGGTACATCACCTTCGCGATCGGGCTCGGTCTTCTGAGTCTCCTCGGGTTCTGCATCGTGTACCTCATCGTCACCGGTGTGGGTGTGTGGGGTCTGAACAACCCGGTCATGTGGGCCTACGACATCACCAACTTCGTGTTCTGGGTCGGTATCGGGCACGCAGGAACGTTGATCTCCGCGATTCTGTTCCTCTTCCGGCAGAAGTGGCGAACGGGCATCAACCGATTCGCCGAAGCGATGACCATCTTCGCCGTCATGTGCGCCGGAATCTTCCCCGGCATTCACGTNGGTCGAGTGTGGGTCGTGTACTGGCTGTTCCCGCTTCCGAATCAGATGGAGATGTGGCCTCAGTTCCGAAGTCCTCTGCTCTGGGACGTGTTCGCGGTCGGTACCTANTTCACCGTATCACTGCTCTTCTGGTTCACCGGCCTGGTTCCCGATCTCGCCACGATGCGCGACCGAGCCAAAGGCAAGATCCAGCAGATCGCTTACGGAGCGTTTTCGCTCGGCTGGCGAGGCAGCAACCGTCACTGGCACCGTTACGAGCGCGCGTACCTCCTTCTCGCGGCGCTTTCCACGCCACTCGTGCTTTCCGTCCACTCGGTGGTGTCGTTCGACTTCGCCACCAGTCAGCTTCCCGGTTGGCACACCACGATCTTTCCGCCGTACTTCGTCGCGGGTGCGATCTTCTCCGGATTCGCCATGGTGGTCACGCTGGCCATTCCTGCGCGTGAGATGTTCGGTTTGAAGAATCTGATCACCCTCCGTCACCTCGACAACATGAACAAGGTCATTCTGCTGACCGGTTGCATGGTGGGGTACGCGTACGCGATGGAATTCTTCATCGCCTGGTACTCCGGTGCGATCTACGAGAAGTTCGCGTTCATCAATCGTGCCTTCGGGCAGTACTGGTGGGCCTACTTCCTGATGGTCAGCTGCAACGTCATCACACCTCAGCTGTTCTGGTTCAAGAAGATCAGGACCTCCATTCCGATCATGTTCGGACTGAGCCTTCTGGTGAACGTCGGCATGTGGTTCGAGCGCTTCGTGATCATCGTCACCAGTCTGGCCAACGATTTCCTTCCTTCCTCATGGGATGTGTTCACGCCGACCTGGGTCGACATCGGGACCTTCTTCGGAAGTTTCGGTCTCTTCCTCGTGATGTTCATGTTGTTCTGTCGCTTCCTCCCGATGATC
>NYVB01000083.1 GCA_002684315.1 Planctomycetaceae bacterium
TCGGCGGCTTCGGTCATGTGATGAAGCGTGATCCCGGTCTCGGTCTCGCCTTCGACCAGGACCCAGTTGATCGGTGCCCGGCCCCGGAAGCGCGGAAGCAGCGAGGCGTGAAGATTGAAGCAGCGATCGGGACAGATCGCGAGGACGTCGCGTCCGATCATCCGCCGGTAGTGGGCGGAGACGATCGCATCCGGCCCCATCTCCCGGATTCGGTCGATCCACAGCGGATGGTTCGCGGATTCCGGCGCGTGCACCGGAATGTCGTGCTCCGAGGCGATCCGGGCGACCGAGCGGAACCAGTTTCCTTCGCCGGGATCGTCACGATGGGTGAACACCGCGACGACGTCCGCATCGGAGGCGAGCAGGGCCTCGAGCGTCGCGGCCCCGATCTCGTGATACGCGAAGAGGACGACCTTCATAGGGAGATTCCAGTTTCGATGACGATGCCGTCGGGACGAGACGCGGGCATCGATCGTTCGAGCCCGGAATCACCTTCGATTCGATCGATGAAGTAGCGGGGCCGGCCCCGGACGTCGTGATAGACGCGTCCGAGATACTCGCCGAGGAGGCCCATGCCGATGAATTGCGCGCCGACGAAGATGAAGAGGATGGCGAAGAGCGTGAACACCCCGTTCTCCGCCCATTCGGTGCCGAGGATGAAACGTCCGGCCAGCAGCAGCAGGGCGAAACCGAATCCACCGAGGGCGATCACGGCCCCGGCCCAGGAGAGCAGCCGGAGTGGCGTGGTGGTCATGCTGGTCAGCAGGTCGAACTGGAGGTTCACCAGCTTCCACAGGCTGTACTTCGACTCGCCGGCGGCTCGTTCCGCGTGGGCGACCTCGATCTCCGTCGCTCGCTTGGCGAAGCTGTTGGCGAGCACCGGAATGAACGTGCTTCGTTCCCGGCACTGGAGGATCGCGTTCACCACGGGGCGTCGGTACGCCCGGAGCATGCAGCCGTAGTCGGTCATGCCCACGCCGGTCGACTTCCGCACCATCCAGTTGATGCAGGCCGAGGCCTTCCGTCGAAAGAACGAGTCCTGCCGGTTCCGGCGGATGGTCCCGACGACGTCGTTCCCTTCCTCGATCTTCTCGACGAGCCTGGGAATCTCCTCCGGTGGATTCTGGAGGTCGGCGTCGAGCGTGATGACGATTTCGCCTCGGGCGTGGCTGAAGCCGCAGATGATCGCCGCGTGCTGACCGTAGTTCCGGTTCAGGATGATCGCCCGCAGGTGGCCGCCGTAGACCCGGGCCGCGGCCTCGAGCCGTTCGGTGGAGCCGTCGCGGCTTCCGTCGTCGACGAGGATGATCTCCCACGGATTCGGGAGCGTCTCGCAGGTCGAGACCACCCGCTCGAGGAGCGCGTCGAGATTCTCGATCTCGTTGTAGACGGGGACGATGATCGAGACGGTGTCGCTCGGGCCGTTCATGCGGGCACGCCTCCGGTGGCGGGGACGATCTCGCGGATCGCCTCGGCGACCTCGTCGACGTCGTCGTCCCGCATCGCGGGGAAGAGCGGCAGCGAGCAGATGCGTTCGCTGTTCCACTCGGTGTTCGAGAGATCGGCGGCTCGCCACCGGTCCGGATGGTCGACGAACCAGCGCTGCCCGTGGGCGGCGCGGAAGTGGATTCCGGTGCCGATGTTCCGCGACTTGAGCGCCGCCATGAAGCCCTCGCGGTCGATTCCCGCCGCGTCTGCGTCGATCCGGACGATGAAGAGATGCCAGGCGTGTCGATCCGTCTCGGCCGAATCGCCGAGTGGAATGACTCCGGGGACCCCCGCGAGTCGTTCGCGATAGCGAAGGGCGAGATCCCGGCGGCGGTCGATGAAGCCGTCGAGTCGCTTGAACTGCGAGTGCCCCAGCACGGCGTTCATGTCGGGCAGGTTGTACTTGAACCCGGGTTCGAGAACTTCGGCCTGCGGGGAACGGCCCTGTTGTCCGCGTTCCCAGGCATCGACGCCGAGGCCGTGGAATCGAAGTCGTCGCACGCGATCGCCGAACTCGGCGTCGTCGGTGACGAGCACGCCGCCTTCGCCGCTGGTGATGTTCTTGATCGGATGGAGACTGAAGATCGCGGTTCCTTTCGAACCGACCTCCTCGCCGCAGCGTCGTCGGGTGCCCACGGCGTGCGCGGCATCCTCGATCACGGGGATTCCGTGCTTCGCGGCGAGGGTCCGGATCGCGGGAAGTTCCGCGGCGGCGCCGGCGTAGTCGACGGGAATGATCGCCCGGGTATGTTCCGTGATCGCCGCCTCGATCGCGGTCGGACTCGCCATGAGCGTGTCTCGATCCACGTCGACGAAGACCGGCGTTGCGCCGAGTCGGACGATCATGTTAATGGTCGAGACCCAGGTCATCGACGGCGTGACGATCTCGTCGCCGGGACCGATGTCGAGTGCGAGCAGGGCGAGATGCATCGCGCCGGTCGCGCTGGACGTCGCCACCGCCCGGTCGGTTCCGAGCCGCTCGAGAAACGCGGCTTCGAGTTCGTTGCATCGAGCGCCGGTGGTGATCCACCCGCTCCGCAGGACCTCGGTCACCGCGGCGATGTCGTCCTCGCTGATCGAGGGACTGGCGAATGGAAGGAATTCTTGGCGCATCGCGGTCGGCACTCCGATCACGCGATGCTAGCAGATCGGTCTGCGCGATTCCGCTTTCAGACTGTGGATCCAGCGGTTTCGGGCGCGCGGTCGGGGTGGATCCTGACACCACCTCGCAACACCGGAACCGCACCGACGAGGCTCCAGNCGAATTCGACGCCGCGATAGAGCAGGAGCATGCCCACGATCTGNTTNACNGTGNTNCCNCCNTCNCCGACGAGCATCCCGATGGCGGCGAGTTCCATCACCCCGGCNCCCTGCCAGGTGANCGGNATCGCGGCNGCGAGGAAGATNAGNGGCATGGCGACGAGAATCACCGCGGGTTCGATCGGNGCGCCCAGGGATCGGGCACAGCANCCGGCGACNAGNGCCAGCAGCGTCTGGANNAGCAGNGANANNAGCGTCGCCGACGCCAGCGTTCCCGNATGTCCGACNTATGCGGTCGCAGCATCGATCACGCGGTTCGGCAGACCTCGGCCGAATCGATTCAGACGTCGGGGAATCCTGAGCCAGCCGCGGCCCGCGAGCACGAATGTGAACGTGAGGACGATCACGAGAACGAGCATCGTCCATCCCGCCCATCGATCGAGTCGGGTTCCCGTCCCGAGGCCTTCNGCCNCGAGTCCTGCGATGGCCGCCAGCATGACGAGNCCGGTGAGTCCGGNGATNCGGTCGACCACCACGCTCATGACGGCTTCGATTCGTCGTCCGCTGCCGGCGGCGACNCCCCACGCCTTCACCACGTCACCGCCCTCGGTGCCGGGAAGCAGGAAGTTGCAGAACGCGCCCGCCATCACGAGTCGGAGGGTCCTCAGCCAGGTCGCGCCGATGCCTCGGCACCGCATGAGTGCCCACCACCGAGTCGTCTGCAGCGGATAGATGAGACCGGCGATCGCGAGCCCGACGAGCAGCCAGGAGGCGTCGGCATCACCCAGAAGCGAAAGAAGGCCGGGTCTGATCCATTCCTCGGGGATGGTCTNGGTGGTNCCGGCGTCGAAGACCACTCGCACCACGCCACCGTCGAGGGGGNTGNTGNCGATCACGGGAAACGTCGTGCTCACCTCGGCGATTCGTTCGTCGGGACCAGGCGATCCCGCCGGGATCACGGCCACGGTTCGCCAATCGACCAGCAGGGCGACGACCGTCACGCCGATGGCGACCAGAAGCAGTCGGGCCGCGATGAGCAGGTGGCGTTTCATGGTTTCCGTACCACCGGTCGAGCTTGGTTCGCGAGCATCACTCGGACAGGAGCACGACGTCGGACGGNTCGATTGCGAGGTCGACCGNCTCGCCCTTCGAACGATCGGTTCGAGGGTGGAGCTCCAGCACCTTCAACATCGATTCCGAGTCGGTCGCGACCTCGAGCTGCGCTGTTTCGCCGAGGAACATCGACCTTCGAAGCGTGGTGGAAACGGGGTTCCAGCCTTCGGGTGCGGTTCCCAGTCGGAACGCCTCGGGGCGAAGCGAAACCGAGACCTCGTCTCCGACGTTGGCTTTCTTGATGCTTCGATTCGACCGCAGGACACCGAGCGGCGTCTTGACCACCGTGGAATCCCCATCGATCGACTCGATGGTCCCGTCGACGAAGTTGGTCTCGCCGAGGAAACTCGCGGTGAATCTGGAATTCGGGGCGTCATAGAGCTGGCGGGGAGGACCTGCCTGGACGAGGAGTCCGTCCCTGAGCACGGCCATCTGGTCCGCGAGCGACAGGGCTTCCTCCTGATCATGGGTCACATAGATCGTGGTGATCTGTGCGTCGTCCACGATGCGGCGGATCTCATGCCGCATCTCAAGGCGAAGCTTCGCATCGAGATTCGAGAGCGGTTCGTCGAGCAGGAGCACGCTCGGCTGGAACGCGAGGGCTCTTGCAAGGGCGACCCGCTGCTGCTGCCCGCCGGAAAGCTGCGTGGGCTTTCGATCCGCGTATTCCGTCATCTGGACGAGTTCGAGGGCTTCGCCCACTCGACGCTGGAGATCGGCGTTCGCGAGTTTCCGAACACGCAGTCCGAACGCCACGTTCTCGAAGACCGAGAGGTGCGGCCAGAGGGCGTATCCCTGGAAGACCATGCCCGCATCCCGTTTCTCGGGCGGAAGCCGGGTGACTTCGTGGTCGCCGAACCGGATCATGCCCGCGTTCGGGCGCTCGAATCCGGCGATCATTCGGAGCAGGGTGGTCTTGCCGCAGCCAGACGGGCCGAGCAGGAAGAAGAGCGACCCCGCTTCGATCCACAGATCGACGCCGGCGACCGCGACGGTCGAGCCGAACTTCTTGACGAGATTGACGATGGAAACGCCGGTCATGAGTGCCGGGAGCGTAGCGGACCCGTCGAGGCGCCGCCCGTGCATCGACCGGTTTCCGGTGTCGGGAGTCCTTCGGGGTCGACGGTGGATGGCGAATCTTCCGACGATGTCCGCCGATCGGTCGATTATGCTCTTCAGCGAACACAGGGATCCCATGGACCAACCCACCCCCGCCACCGACGTCGTTTCCGATCCGCGTGAACAGGGCTCCGCCTTTGCGGAGTCCTCGATCGAACAGTTGCGGCGTCATCGGTGTCGGCCGGAGCGAAATCTCGAGATCGGCGGATTGGTCGATCAATTCCGACGCGAGGCCGGCCGGGCTCGCCGAGGGGCCGGGACCTTCCTCGACGCCTGGGAGGCCGTGGTTCCGCCTGAAATCGCCGCTTCGACCCGTGTTCGGGGGATCCGCGGTGGGGTCGCCCGGGTGGGGGTCCTTGACGCGGCGACCAGCTACGACCTCGATCAGCGGCTTCGAAACGGCCTCCTGGCGGAGTTGAGACTGGCTTTTCAGGCTCCGTTGCGGCGGGTGAAGCTCGAAATCGACGGTTCCCTGACTCGCGATTGACCCGCGACTGACGGTGGATCGATCTGGAATNGATTCGAGATCGGTGCGATCGACGGTTCAGGCCTGCTTGCTCGCCGCNTCCTCTATATANGAACGCATCGCCGCNAGGGTCTCNTCACTGACGTGATGCTCCATGCCCTCCGCATCGCGTTCGGCGGTCGAGGTCGTGACCCCGAGTGCTCCGAGGAAGGCCACTACGATCTCGTGACGGTCTCGACTCGCCCGGGCCAGCAAGAGGCCTTCCTGACTCAAGCCGACGGGTCCGTAGGGTGTACGGGTCACCAATCCTGCTTCCGTGAGTCGATTCAGGATCCNNGTGACGGTGACGTGGCTCACNTGCATGCGGGCCGCAAGGTCCTTCACCCGGCACACCCCNTGNTCGATTTCGATGTCCTCGATCGCCTCGACGTAGTCCTCNGCGGTCTCGTCGGCATGATCTCGGCGGGTCTTGGCGAATGGATTGGGTCGGTTGTTCATCTGATGCTCTTTCGCTTGACGTGTCGACCACCANATTGTATCNTAAGCTACATCGTGTAGCATAGGCTACAAAATTCGGTCCTCGAGGCCCACCGCGGCGGTGCATGGCGAGTTCGCCCTTGCTCACCCGCATCCGCCCGGCGTGAAAGTGCATCTTCGTTGAATACGTCCACCATGATCTCCAAGTCCCTCGCCCTCGCCATCATTGGATTCGCGATCGCCATCCCTCAAGGCTGCGAGGAGCGGGTGGCGGCCANNGCCTCCAAAGCGACCGCCGGNGATNCCGGGTCGCAACTCGAAATCGTGGCCACGACGGGAATGATCGGTGATCTCGTGCGGGACGTGCTCGGCGATGGTGGCGACGTCGTCGTCCTGATGGGNGAGGGAGTCGATCCCCATCTGTTCGCGCCCACCGCCACCGATGTCCGGCGTCTGCTTGCGGCGGACGCGGTGTTCCACAACGGGCTGATGCTCGAGGGCCAGATGGGAACCGTGCTGTCGAGCGAGGGTGGTCCCATCGACCGCTCGATCGCGGTTGCCGAGGTGCTTCCCGAAGCGTCGCTCCTTCACCCGGATGACGCCGCGATGCACGCCGACCCCCACGTCTGGATGGATGTGACGGCGTGGTCCGAGACGATCGAGCCGATCGTTCGCGGACTGTGCGACCTCGATCCCGACGGATGCGAGGTCTTCGAGGCGAACGGACTTGTTTTAAAGGAGGAACTCGCGCAACTTGATCGCTACGCCGATGTCGTGATCGAGTCGATTCCGTCGGATCGACGGGTTCTTGTGAC
>NYVB01000084.1 GCA_002684315.1 Planctomycetaceae bacterium
GGTATCTGATGATCACCTTCGGTGCGGCCTTCGGTTTCACCGTGATGGGGCGAATCGCTCTGCTTGCCGCACGAGTCGAATTCCTCTTCGATGACTGGATGTGGTTGATCGACCCGATGCAGCAGCGCGAGTTCATCACGGCTTCGGTCGGCCTGCTCTTCTGAATTCGTCGGTTCACTCACATCAGGACCGATCGTGATGCCAGAGCCCATCAAATCACTTTCCCATCGTCTTGCTCTTCAAGCCGGGACGTCCGGGCCCGTCCACGCCATCACCCAACTGGGTCCTGATGGAATGCCGGCCTCCACCATCGACTGTGAAACGCTCTGGCGTCGAGTCAACGGCCTCGCATCCAGAGCGTGGGCAATCGGGGTCACCGCCTACGCGCCCCGGGCAAATGATCGCTCGGGCAGGCTCCAATCGATCATCTCGATATTTCGCACATCGTTCGGGAGCACGGTTGACGGTCTGGCCGTTCGAGTCCTTTCATGATGGGACCCGAGCCGGATTTTCTCCGACGTCTCTGACGGCATCTTGTGAACTCAAAGCGATGCCATTGTGCGGTGTTTCACGTCTTCCGTTGTGACGTGCGTACTCTCGTGCTCCATCGAAAGCACGTCGCTTTCGAATGAATTCGAACCCGGTGGGGTTCAGGACTCGAAGGAGCATGACATGACTGAATTGAAGAAGACGTCACATCGACTGGCGGCGTGTGCGGGTGTTCTTGTCGGATGCGTCACCGCACTGGCGGGCGCGGACACCGTCTGTGCCTGGAATTTCAATCTCGACATGGATGAAAAGACGGTCTGTCCAGCCGATCATGGCGTCGGGACTCTTGATGCGACCGTGTCCGAAGAGTGGTTGCGGTCCTATGCCGGAACCACCCTGGGGGCCTTTCTCGATGACGAGGCCGGACGTTCTATGGGGTTTCGGGGGGCAGTGGCGAATGGCAGCGGTTTCGAGCTGGGGTTCTCCGCGACGGGTGAGTACATTCTTGAATTCGCCTATCGATCGACGAAGACAGGTTTTCACGACTGCACCGTCGAGCACTTCACCGGTACGCAGTGGTCGCCGATCGGAAGTTTCGGAGACATCGACACCGCCTCCGAATGGACGAAGGTCTCGCTTGAGTTGCCTGAGCTGAATGGGTCCACGAAGCTGCGTCTGATTCTTGATGGGGCGACGACATCGAGCAGCACGGCTCGTTTCGACAATCTCAGAGTCACGACCGTCCCTGCGCCCGCGGCGATACTGACCATGAGCGAACTCGTGGTGTGCGGTGTCCGTCCTCGTCGTGGCTCGAAGTCATCGTCCTGAACGGATCGTGAACCATGCACCTCCGTGCACCGTCACCGGGGGGCCGGGAACGGCTCGGCTGTGATCTTGCGGTCGAGCCGTTCTTCTTCATTGGTCTCTTGTTCGCCACCCGTTCATTCCGGGTCGCGTCGATCAAAGACTTTCGACCGGACTGATCCTGTTCTGCGCCATCGTGACCGCGAGTTTGACCGCCTCGATCATCGAGGAGGGGTCGGCCGTGTATTTTCCAGCGATGTCGTATGCGGTCCCGTGGTCCGGACTGGTCCTGATGATGGGTGTCCCTGTGGTCACGTTGACGGCGTCACGCCAGCCAAGCAGTTTCACGGGAATCAGTCCCTGGTCGTGATACATGGCCACCACCAGATCCCATTTTCCTTCAGCGGCACTGATGAAGATGGTGTCCGCCGGAAAAGGTCCATTGGCATCGATGCCTGCGTTCCGTGCCATTTCGATCGCGGGCTTGATCAGCCGGTCGTCTTCGTCTCCGAGGATCCCATTCTCTCCGGCATGAGGGTTCAGTCCACACACCGCGATCTTCGGCGATGAGATGCCGAGGTCCTTGAGAAAGCGATGCCCGATGTCGATCGGATCGAAGACCTTCCCGATCGTCAGAAGATTCCGGAGGTCCATCAGGGGAATGTGCGCCGTCGCAAGAGCGACGGTGAGTCGCTTCGAACGAAACAGCATGGTGTGTCGTTTGGATTTCGTCCGGTGCGCGATCACTTCGGTATGACCTGGGAAACGTGAGCCGCTCATGACCCAGGCCTGTTTGCTGATGGGGGCCGTCACGATCGCATCGAGGCTTCTTGGCTCCTGAGGATCCCGCATGGCATCATCGATCGCATCCTCGACCAGTTTTCTCGACAGCAGGCCACCCGCCGGACTTGGTCCCGGCAGGCTTGAACGGATACTTGGTGCCTGTTCATAATCCCGAACCAGGATCGAGTCCTGAATGGGTTGCTCGAGTCGAGGAGAATCATGGGGGATTCTCGACCAGCTCGTCTTGAGATCCAGTTTGTCGGCCGTGAACGTCAGGCGTTCGTTGGACCCGTAGATCACGTATCGAGCGTTTTTCAACGGTCCCAGCTCGGACAGGGCACGGACAACGATCTCCGGGCCGATTCCCAGCGGATCTCCCATCGTGATTCCGATGGTGGGGAGGTTGTGATGATTTCGTTCTCGTACCACGGCCTCATTCTAGTTGCCTTCACAATCGAAGGCCTCATTTTGTTCCATCTTCGCTCGTGACTTGCTTTGTTTCTTCCCGAAAAGAAGAACAAGGGCGCTCGCCGAGGCAAGCGCCCTTGTGAAGGGGTCGTATGGCCGATCAGTGAAATGATCGGGAGTGTCGGCTGATCAGCAATCACCCCAGAAGGCGAGGACGATCGCAAGGTCCTCCCCGTTCGTGGTTCCGTCACCGTTGATGTCGCCGCTTGGACTGTTCCAGCCGCCCAGGACACTGGCGAGGTCGGATCCACCCACGGTTCCGTCTCCGTTGGTGTCTGCAGGACAGTCGGTTGCACATGTGTCACTTTCGCAGTCTGATCCGACTCCGTTGAAGGTGCCGCCGGCGTTGGCGCAGATGGAGCTGACCAGCTGGAAGCATCCGTCACCGATGCAGCAAGCACCGACCGGTTCTGCACACGTCTCGGTGTTGCAGGTGATGCCATCGCCTTCCCAGCTGCCACCGGCTGCAATGCAGGTGACCTCTGTCGCCAAGCTGCAGCTGGTCCCCAGGCAGCATGCGCCTTGAGGCTCCGGGTTGTCGATGAACGACGTGGTCATGTCGTACGTGTTTTCAACGCCACTGTCCATGAAGACACGGGCGAAGATTCGGCGTGAGGCGAAATCAGTGATCGTGTTCGCCCAACTGACGAATTCGCCGTTGGTGTTCGTCTCGCCGACGGAGACGAGGTCTCCACTACAGGTGATCGCATAGAGCTCGATGTCCACATCACCGTTGGAGTGTGAGAAGTCGAGGTCGAACTGAACGGTCTGACCGCTGGGCACGTTCATGCGGTACCAGTCCTCGTCCGTGGACTTGACCACGAGGTCGTTGTAGGTCCCGGCCGAGTTGAAGAAGGTTGCCGTCGCACAGGTGTCGTTGTCGTCGTAGATGTCGTCATCCGGCTGACCGATGTCGAGGTATTCGTCGAACCCACCGGTCGAGTAGGCGTATGTGAATCGTCCGTAGCCATCAAGACCGTTCGTGTTCGAGCAGGAGCTCGCGCCGCAGGTCAGGACGCCCATGAGCTTCTGGTCACTGCTTCGATAGGCGCCCGAGCCGGATGATCCGCCTTCGGTCACACCATCGTTCCAGCGAACACCGAACCAGCCTGTGGAGGACCCGCAGACCGGATTGGAGTTGATGTCGCCGAAGCTGATCTTCATTCGATCACCCGCTGGGTGGTGCACGCACGTGACGTCAAGGTTCGTACCTGCCGTGTTGGTGGTCCATCCGACCCAGAAGCACGTTGATGGAACCGATCCGGTCACTCGAAGAAGCGTGCTGTCCGAGTTCGCGTGTGTGTCGACCAGGGTCGATCCGAAGACGGACGTGCCACCCGAGGTGCTGCCATTGCAATTGAGTCGTTCGTACCGGAAGATGAACTGGGCACTTGACGCAACGCTGTTGCTGGAGATGCAGTGGTTGGCTGTGATGTAATACGCTGTTTCGTTCTGTGACGAAGTCGCGATCAGCTGGCCCGAGCAGACATATCCGCCGCCGAACGAGACCAGGGCGGTTGCATCACCCACATCTTCCCAGTCGTCGTAGCAGGTGGCTTCGTTGTGGCAGTTTCCCGAGCCACCAGCCAGTCCATCCTTCATGATGGGGAGGTACCCGTGAACCACCTCGGTGAGTGCGAAAGGAAGCTCGTTCGATTGAACCGTGTCGGGCTGGAAATATTCGACGATGACTGAATCGACGGGCTGGATCAGTGACCAGAGGTCGCCATTGTTCAAGGGGCCGTCATCAGTGAAGGGGCCGGCGACGGCTTCCTGAGCTCCGGGAGCGTATGTCCTCAGTTCAGCACCTTCAGGGAGGTCCATGTTCTCGATATGGATGTGAAGGTTTTCAGCATCCACTGATCGAACTTCGATCTGCCAGAGCCGACCACCGGGGACATTGACCCAGACTCCATCGGTCGCATCGACCTGAATCGGCCTGGTGACACCGTATCTGAGTGGTGCTCCATCCTGCTGCTCGATCTCTCCCAGAAGAATGAGTTCGGTGTGGTCCATCGCGCGAAGAGACACGATCGGGCGAGGCATGAAGCCAAGTTCGTTTCGAACGGCGATGGGAAGCCTGGCTCCGATGGGTTTGGCTGGTCGATCAGCAAGTACTGATCGATGACCATCCGCTTCACGAACTTCAAGACTGATTGCATGGTCTCGGTTCGTGTCGGCGGGTCCCGCGGCAGCGATGAAGCTGCTGGTCAAAAGGGTTGCCATGAGTGTCATTGTCATCGTGTGGTCCTCATATCTGGTTCTTGATGTCCGCGGGCTGCGTTTCGCTCGCAGTCATGGCTCAAGTGATGGTGGGGGTATCTGGATTTGCTACCTATAAAACTAAACCTCAAAGCGCCATGTATCAATATAAACGATCGATTATTTTCAAAACCTATTCAAATACTCTCAGAAACTGGACTCCCAAAGTGATACTCACTTCTTTCAGGTCGGGTTCAGTCGCTTGAAACATGTTTTAAAGAGAAAAAAAGCTGTTTGGAGAGCCTCAGGGAAGAATCGTGATCTGGCTGCCCTGTTCCGTCAGTGCCTCATAAATGACTTTGACATCTTCATCCCTCAATCTGATGCAGCCCATTGAACGCATGTCACCGATTGAATCAGGATCAATCGTGCCGTGGATGCCATAGCCCAGAAGCGTTTTGTTCTCCGGATCGATACCACGCAGTCCAATCCAGCGTTCACCAATTGGATTCTCGGGGTCGTCGGCGTAGAAGAATTCACCGGTCCTGGGGTTCGTCCATTGAGGATTGACGAGCCTGGAGTTGGTGCGAACGACGAATCGCCCTGTCGGGGTGCCGTCATAGGCCCCAAGCCCGACCGGATAGCTTGCGACGATGACTTTGCCTGAGTCATTCTCGATATAGAGATCCATGGTGTAGTCACTCTTGTGCACAATGGCATGAAAGGTCCCGGAGGGGACTTTGAGTGATTGACCGACTCTGATGGCGTTTGGATTTCTCAGATTGTTGAGCCGTTGAATGATTCTCCAGTCCGCCGTGATCTGTCCTCGCTTGGCAATTCGTGACAGTGAATCACCCTCAGAGACGATGTAACGGTCCACGAACGGATCGTTTGGAAGTGAGGATGGATCGAAGAACAGCACTCTTCCGAGGTCGTTCAGCTCCGCACGCGCGCTCTTCAGATCCTGGGATCCGAGTGTGCCTGATGCGATCAGTGAGGTGAGGCCGGCACGTGCCGCAATCGGATCCGTCATCGCCAGCGAGGCATACTCGCTGATCATGAGATTTCCATTCTGATCGGCACTCGTACTCTCGGCCACCGTGATGGGCGAGACCGGTTCGATCTCGGTAAGAATCTCAGTGCGGGGCTCGGGTGCCACAGCTTCTGTGACTCGTTCAAAGTCTGGTGTGGAAGAAACGTCCGGGGAAGGCATCGTTTCCATCGCCATATCGTCAATTTTAGGAGCAATTTCGCGTTCATTGTTGAACGAAGGCGTACTTTGGCTCTTTGCGAGTGGTGCGGTCTTGGATCCGCCATCCAAGGTGAGGATGGTCGCTTGATCACCGTCTGCCTGGAGTGAGCTTGGGCCGGACGTGGTCATCAAATAGATGCCCCCCAACCCGCAGATGATCAGAAGTACAGCGATCCAACGGCCGGGACGTCCCTTGCGCCTGCGGTACATGAATCGTCCTTGACCGATTTGTCTGCCTGATTGACTACCAAGTGCCATATCTATGCTCCACATCTCTTCACTTTTGGTGACCGTACTGTTCCATACTAGCTCTTGAGCCACCCGTTTCGGTTTTTTCCCCAACCCTTCAACGAGAACTTCACCATTGACGAGGTGCGCCTCCCGTCGGGGTCTTCAGGAGTTCTTTTTCGGTGACGATGAAGTCAACGCCTCGGTCATGGGGCTCGCGGGGAAGTCTCGCCTCAAGTTGGCACTTGAAGGCCACTCCCACTGTCACCGCGCCGTGACCCTTGGCGAGCAACCTGTCGTAGTACCCGCCTCCGAAACCCAATCTCCCACCATGGTGGTCGAATGCAACCCCTGGGACCAGAATCGCCTCGATTGGAGCACCGTCATGGGGCGGGCCTACCGGAGTTCTGATTCCAAACGCACCGATCGGGACGTCACACATCAAGCTCTTGAGTTCGACCAGATCCATGGCGCCCGGTGCGTCGAGAGTTCTTGGCAGCAGAACGGTGCGACCCTCGGCGCGCCATGCATCAAGCACTTGATCGATCATTGGTTCAGATGACAGTGGGGCGAAAGCCAGGATGGTCTGGACCGCCCGAAGTGGTTCACAGGTCGAGAGTCTCGACCTGAGAGCATGGCTCAGTGCTTCACGATGATCAGGGTTCAATCGACGAAGGCTTGAGAGCATCCTTTTTCGAACAGCGATCTTTTCCAGTTCAGGGCGCATCAGGATCTTTCCTTCTCGGTCATACCTGCTTGCTTCCTTGGTCCGGGTGATTTGTTAGGGCCGAGAACCATAATTCAGAGCCCTGAGAGCTTAAAACTGTCTTCCAATCTGAACTCTTTGATCAGTCCTGAAGAACAGAGTGCCGATTTCAATGGTGTCATCTATCTTAATCAGATGTGATCAAGGTTTTTTTTAGGGAGGCCGCCGGTCAAATGTGTGGAATCATCGCCTATATCGGAAATCGAGAAGCCAAATCGATCTTGATCGAGGGTCTGAAAAGACTCGAATATCGTGGATATGACTCCGCTGGCGTCGCTCTGATCGAACCTTCGGGTGAGCTCCAACGAGCACGTTCGGTCGGACGTGTTCTGGGGCTTGAAGAGCTTGTGGCTGATGGCTTCAATGGATCCCTCGGAATCGCCCACACCCGTTGGGCGACCCATGGCGGCGTGAGCAAGCCCAACGCTCATCCCCATGTCGATGATCCCAAGCTCGGTCATGGCGTGACCCTCGTGCACAACGGCATCATCGAGAACTACTCATCGATCAAGCAATGGTTGCTCAAGAAGAATCACGTCTTCGAATCCGAGACCGACACAGAAGTTCTCGCGCACCTGATCGGTGAACTCTATGACGGAAATCTTGAAAAAGCCGTCCAAGCAGCACTGCGTGAAGTGACCGGTGCCTACGCACTGGCGGTGATCTGTGCCAAGGAGCCGGAGACATTGGTCGTCGCTCGCAAGGGCTCGCCTCTGATGGTCGGTGTCGGAGCCGATGAATACGTCGTGGCCAGTGATTCGAGCGCGATCGTCGCTCACACCAAGCAGGCATTCACTCTCGAAGACTACACCGTTGCCAAGATCACTCGAGATTCGATTCGAACCTCCACCGTCGACAACGTCGAGATCACACCTGAGATTCGAGAGCTTGAAGTCGATCTCGAGGAGATCGAGCTGGGATCGTTCGAGCATTACATGCTCAAGGAAATCTACGAGCAGCCCGATGCCATCAAGCGCTGCTTTCAGGGAAGACTCGACCTGCGAGATGGCCAGGTTCGTCTCGGCGGCATCTCGGAATTCGCTCGAAAGCTCGCCACGGCGAAGCGCGTCGTGTTCATCGGGCAGGGGACGGCGCTGCATGCGGCCATGATCGGTGAATATCTGATCGAACACCTCGCGAAGATTCCAGCGGAAGTGGAATTCGCCAGCGAGTTCCGGTATCGGAATCCCATCGTCGAGCCCGGTACGGTCGTCATTTCGATCAGTCAGTCCGGAGAGACCGCTGACACGCTTGCGGCGCTCACGGAAGCCAAGCAGAAAGGTGCTCTCACCATCGGACTGGTGAACGTGGTCGGTTCGACGATCGCACGTGAGACCGATTCCGGGATCTACCTGAGAGTCGGGCCTGAAATAGGAGTCGCCTCGACAAAGGCTTTTATCGGACAAGTGGCCGTGGCCACCATGCTCGCCGCCTACATCGGCAGACGCCGTTTCCTGTCTCAGGACGACCTCGGCAGTCTTTTGAACGACATGGATCGAATTCCTTCACTCATCTCCAGGGTTCTGGAGCAATCCGACGCCATCAAGAAAGCCACCAGTCGATACATCAATCGTGAGAACTGGTTGTTCCTCGGGCGAGGTCTGAACTATCCGGTCGCTCTCGAGGGAGCGCTGAAATTGAAGGAGATCAGTTACATCCACGCCGAAGGCATGCCTGCGGCTGAGATGAAACATGGCCCCATCGCCTTGATCGACGATGGCATGCCCGTGGTGTTCGTCGCCACCAAGAACAGTCAGTATGAAAAAGTCCTCTCAAACATCGAGGAAGTCCGGACTCGGGGCGGGCACGTCATCGCGGTCGCGACCGAGGGAGACACCGACATCGAGTCGATGTGCGAGGATGTCTTCTGGGTTCCAGATGTTGCCGAACCGCTCCAGCCCCTTCTGACCGTGGTGCCACTTCAGTTGTTGGCTTATCACGCTGCCGTCATGCGGGGCAAGGATGTGGACAAACCAAGAAACCTCGCGAAAAGTGTCACGGTCGAGTGAACACTTTTTTCTGAATTCTGGAAATTGATCTTGGGATTCCCCCAACCACGATGGTTGTTCACACTCCATTTCTGTGCTTGAATCATTGTGTTTCAGCCACTAATATCAGTATTCCGACGTCTCCCACGTCGGCATTTCTGCACCCAGCACGAACCTGTTCTGGTCGTTTCGTGCCAACGTTCTCAGGTTTCCAGTCGCAGCAGACATGTGCCTGCTGCATTCTCGAAGCGCCTCAAAAGAGTTTTACGTTCAATGTCTGACGAAAAGATCTGGATCAAGAAAGCCTTCGGAGTGACACCTCTGCGACATGAGGGCGATGGTGCGCGAAGTCGTTGTTGGTGTGCAAGCACCAAGGACAACGAAATTCTCCTTCTCAAGCACGTGAAGATCGAGGACGAGAAAGACGAACGCTGGGTCGAACAACTCGTGAACGAGCATCGTGTCGCGAATGAGGTGAACCACGCAAGCATGCGAGGCACGCATTCGGTGATCTACTATCCGAACAAGAAGAACGCGACCGATGTCGGTCTGCTTCTTCAGTACGTCGATGGTGAAGATCTCCAGGAATGGCAGAAGAACACCAACCCATCGATGGATGAACTCCTTCGCGTGTTCATCGAGGTTTCAGATGGTTTGAACCAGATGCATCTCGCCGGATACGCTCATGCCGACATGAAGCCGTTGAACGTGCTCATCGACAACCGGACCAAGGATCCCTTGATCATCGATCTCGGTCAGGCCTGCCCCTTGATGACCATCAAGGAGAGGATTCAGGGGACACCCGGGTTCATGGCACCCGAACAGGCGAAGCGCAATGCCGTGACCTATCTCACCGATGTGTTCAACTGGGGCGCCACGATGTACTTCATGCTCTCCGGCCAGCGCGTCGACACCGACAAGTGGACCGAGACTCGACTGCTCACGAATGTTCCCGACAACCTCGCGCGGTTGATCGCCCAGTGCGTGCGCATCGTTCCTGAAGAACGTCCCAACATGAAGTTCGTCAGGGACAGTCTTCGAGGAATTCGATCCAACATCGATGTCGGCGCCATTTGAGATCGCTACCATGCCTGCATGAGCACTCGAACCAAACTCAATCGTCTTCGAAACATCGCGACCGGAGCCGCCATGGCGGTGATCGGACTTGGATGCGCCAAGGAAGCTCCCCAGACCCCCGAGGTGATGGCCAAGTGGTCGAATGAGAGTCTCTGGTCCCTTGAAGTCGTCGACATCGACGGCAACACACGTTCGTTGTCCGAATTCGATGGTCAGGTCGCACTGGTCGTNAATGTGGCGAGTCGCTGTGGATTCACTCCGCAATANNAAGANCTNCAGGCNCTNTANGANGCCCGNCGCAANGACGGNTTCGTNATTCTNGGATTCCCNTGCAANGANTTCGGCGGACAGGAATCNGGTTCGACNCAGGAGATCAAGACNTTCTGCACCACACGNTTCGGNGTTGAATTNCCGATGTTCTCCAAGGNCGTGATCAAGGATGAAGCGACNCGCAGTCCCACNTTCGAACTNCTCGGCACNCAGACCGGCAAGCTNCCGGGTTGGAATTTCGGNAAGTANCTCGTCGGNTCCGACGGCAAGGCGATCGCGTTCTTCAATTCAACNGATTCNCCNTCTGGAAANAAGATNCAGACCGCGATCGATGAAGCACTCGCCGCCAANCNGTCCTGACCGNNACGGTCGATNCGATTCCAATTCAGCNNGGCTCANCCGCTCTTCGNNGTNCGTCCGAATCGTCTTGAGGCTTGCGATTCCNANGGCACACCACCCTCGGCCGGTCGCNTCGAGTTCCGCCAGTGANGCCGCNACCAGGATCCAGATGGTCACCGTCTCATCGATCTGTCCCGTCCAGAAGGCGAAGACCGCGATCACCGCAGGGAGTGTCCCGTTCCCGAGCAATCCCAGAGTCGAGATGGCGGCCTGTTCGAGACTTCCCTTCTGTCTTCTGAGATGTATCGTCGCGACGATCCATTTGAGGTCGCTCATCACCAGCCAAAGAATGATCGCAAACCACATCGCCGTGGCAGATTCAAGCACGTCGATGTTCAACATCGTGACGGCCACCAGGCCCGGAGTCACCACGAACTTTGAGAGTGCGCGAAGTCGATTGCGCGATTCCTGTTGTTCGATCGCGAGAAATCGGGCAAGCACGGCGACCAGCAGCAGTGCTCCCGCTGAAAAACCTGTGACCTCGCTCGATTCAGGTGCCGGAGCGAACGCGACCAATGCCCCCAGTGCGATGATCGTCGCGAATTGTGTCGGTGCACTCAAAGTCGTGCGCGCGGTTCGATGGGTGCGGTCCCTGCCATAGGCGGCCACACCGCAGGCGGCGCCGATCCACAACCCGGCCATCGACTGGATACCGAGCAATGAGGAGATCAGGATGCCCATGCCACCACAGATGACCACCATCCAGGCGGCGAGGAGCAGACTCCCGGGGGCGCCCTTGGTGGCTCTGATGTTGGTGCATCCGACCACGATGATGGAGAGGGTCACCATCAACCAGCGGACACCACCTTGATTGTGATCCCGCAGCGCGATCAGATTCTGTGAGAGGCTTGAGGGCGAATCCATGGCCGGCTGCGGTATCGACTCCGGCTCTTCCAGCATTCGGCTGCGTTCGACCACCTGCTCCGCCCGCGACTTCGAGGCGTCCTCGGTCAGAGCCCGTATCTCCTCGGCCTGCCCGATCCAGAGCGAGTCGAACGTCTTTGGTGCGACCCTGCCCAGGACGGTCGGCCCGAGGAGAGTTCCCACGAACAGCGCGGCGATCAAGGCCCCCTCCTTGAAGTTCAGTTTTCGAAGTCCGAGCGTGCTCACCGCCGCGATCACTGCAGTGAGTGTTGCAAACCCAAGAATGATGAAATCCTGAACCATGTCTCTTCTATCGGCTCGGCCGCCGTATTTCTCCTGATCGGAGTACAGTGATTCGGTCACAACGCACCCGGAGTCCTCCAGATGATCTCTCTTTTCACCATCGCACTCGTCCTTTTCNCGGGGTCACCCGACACCCCTGGTTCCCAGAAACCGGAAAAGGAGCTTGAGAAGACCCTCGCTCTGATTCCTGAAAACGCCCTCGGTCTGGGGCTGATTCCGCGACTTGATCGTCTGAACGACGACATGGCCGAAATGCTCGATGCGATGAATCGTCCTTCAACCGTCCTTGCGGGTCGTCCGATCGAGATGCTGAAGGCACAGATGGGGATCTCGGTCGGTCTGAACGAGCGTGGCTCCCTGGCTGCGTGGATCGAAATGCCCGCCGGGACGGATTCCAAGGAGCCAGTCACCGCCTTGCTGGTTCCNGTTTCCGATGCCAAGGCATTCCTCGAGGGAAACTTCACCGCATCCGGTGAGGCGTGGCGTCGTCCTGGTGGTGAACTCGTGTTCGCCAGGTCACTGGAGTCCCATGTTCTGCTTTCGAGCGATCAATCCGTTGTCGATGGCTACGAACCCGGCGCTGGAAGCCGTGTTCGAATGATGCGCGATCTGGGAGAGAAGGCGACCACCATGATCGAGAAGGGAGATGTGATCGGCTGGATCGATGGAAAAAGCATGTCTCAGCTCGACNTGGATTCGATGTCCTTCGCTCCCAGTGAGGTTCCGGGACTTCCCGACTTCACCGCCGATGGAATCAGAGACAGTGTGATGGTGCTCGATGTGGATCCACTCGGGCTTTCCCTCAGAACATTCTCGATGTTCGACGAGTCCTCGAAACTGGGCGCTCTGATGGTGCCCGGCACGAAGGGGCCCGCGCCCATGTCGAGGCTCACGAACGACCCTTTCTACTTCGCCATTTCCGTGGATGCCCTCGGGCTGGGCGGCATGCCCGTCGCCAAGGCACTGCTTGCTGCCACCGACGTGTCATTGCCACTCATTCCGGACCTCATGGATTCAGTCGGCAAGGATCTTCAGGCGATGCAGATGGCGATCTATCCAAGTCGTCTGGGAATCGCACTGGGTGGGCTTCTCAATGATTCCGCTCTGGTGATGGTCAGCAAGGATCCTGCTGCGCTCGAAGACACCATGCGAGAGCAGATCATGTCCGTCGCCGGTGAACGAAACGGAATCCGCTACGAACCGGAATGGACCGAAGACAAGGAGCTCAGAACCGGAGGTATCGCGGACGCCTACCGATTGAAGGAGACGATTCTGCCGCCCTCGAAGAGTTCCGGTGGCTCGCGTCCCCAGATGGGGGCCGCATTTCAGCAGATCTTCCTGCAGCTTTTGTACGGCTCACGAGGTCTCAACGGCTTCGCCGGGGTCGAAGCCGATGCCATGGTGATGACGTTTTCCCAGAGACCCGATGTCTGGGGTCGTGCTCTCAAAGCGGCTGATTCAAAGGGTGACCTTCTCTCGGAAAATTCCACGCTGAGTGCCATGCGTCCCTGGCTCCTCGAGTCCCCTGACGTGGAGATCCTCATCGGTGTGGGCTCCTTCGGCAAACTGCTCAAACAATTGAGTCGGGCGATGCCGATCAGCACCTTCGATCCCGCCGATCTTCCGGAGATCCCGGAAGGCCTGCCTCCGATCGCCATCGACATGAAGACGGACACCGCCTCGGTGGAGAGCGCGACCGTGATTCCAACCGGCGTGATCGCCCTCGTCTATGACCAGGTGGTGAAATGGATGACGGCGCAGATGTCATCAGCTGCGGACGCCCGTCCATGAGCGACGGTCCAACAGCGTGCTGGCGCATGAATTCCGGTCGTTCGATCGAACTCACCGCTCCGGTCGTCATGGGCATTCTCAACACCACCCCGGACAGTTTTCACGAGGGTGGTCGTCTGCTCGATCCNGAGGCAGCTCTGGCGCGGGCGCTTGAAATGTCCGCGCAGGGGGCTTGCATCATCGATGTCGGAGGTGAATCGACTCGCCCCGGTGCGGATCGGATCAGTCCGGATGAGCAGATTCGTCGGACTGAACCTGTCATCAAGGCGCTGAGAGCGGTTTCCGAGGTGATGATTTCGATCGATACCACTTCCGGNGTGGTGGCACTCGCGGCCCTCGAGGCGGGTGCCGACATCATCAACGATGTCTCCGGCGGAGAGGAAGACCCCGCCCTCCTCGACGTGGCGGCAACCACCGGTGCCGGGCTGGTCCTGATGCATCGGACCCTGCCTCCGGACCAGGACGTCTACAGCCATCTTCACCGCACCGAACCCGACTACGGACCTGATGGAGTGGTTTCCGCCGTCCGTCACGGACTGGAGGCCATTGTGGCCCGAGCCTTGGCTGCCGNGGTCTCAAGCACGCAGATCGTCCTCGATCCAGGGTTCGGATTTGGCAAGTCGGTCGCCCAGAATTTCGAGCTTCTGCACTCGCTCGGCAGTTTGATCCCCAGAGGCGTTCCCCAGATCCCACTTCTGGCGGGGCTCTCCCGAAAGAGTTTCCTCGGGGCCGCCCTCGGAGATCGTCCGGTCGATGGACGTCTCGCCGGCTCCCTTGCGGCCGCGCTGATCGCCGCTCAGGGCGGTGCATCCATCATCAGAACACATGATGTTCTCGAGACGGTCGACGCGCTGAAGATCCTCACGGCTTCTGAAAAAACAAAGAACTGCTGAGCTTCTTTTGACCTGCTACCATCTCAGGTCGACGGATGACGCAGTCACCCGAACCCACACGTTAAACACACTTGTTTGGAGTCTCTCAAGCCATGGCGAGCGATACCATGATCGAGTTCACTGATGCTAATTTCCAGGCCGAAGCACTTGATGCCGGGATGCCTGTTCTCGTCGATTTCTGGGCGGAGTGGTGCCAGCCCTGCCGCATGCTGGCGCCGACCATCGAAGAGGTTGCCAACGACTTCGCCGGACGTGCGAAGGTCGGGAAGCTCGACGTCGATGGAAATCGTGAAGTCGCCTTGAAGTATTCCATTCAGTCGATTCCGACCGTGATCCTTCTCAAGGATGGCGAGGTCGTCAACAAGTTCGTCGGACTCCAGGGCAAGGACGTCTTTGCCGGAGCGATCGACGAATTGCTTGGNTGATCAAAGAGGAATCNGAGNCNTCTCTGATAAAAAAGCCGTCTCGTGACCCTTTCCCGGGTCTGCGACANCCACGGTTTGCCNGTCGGGGGTCTCTCGGATACCTTTCTCCTCTCGCCGGCACTCGTGCTTGCGAGAGCCAGCCCGCCCGTCGGGTTCCTGGGGCCGTAGCTCAGTTGGGAGAGCGCTTCCATGGCATGGAAGAGGTCGTCGGTTCGATCCCGATCGGCTCCACTTGACTTCAAGGACGTTCGCGAATGCGAGCGTCCTTTTTCTTGGACTCGGTACTCTGAACACAGTCGTTCAGCCGTGGTAAACGTCATTCATCCGGTCTGGTTCGACCGGAAGTCCGGAGCATCCCATGAAGAAGCAGCTCACATCCCTGCTTGGTTCGACCTATGTCTCGATCGGCTTCTGCCTGCTGGTGCTGTTCGGCGTGATCTGGGTGCTGGGCAGTCTCGGCGAACGTTCCGCCACCGATGTCACCATCACCTTCGACCAGGGGCATGGCGTGGGAGTCGGCGGTGAGGTCCGATGTCGCGGAATCGTGGTCGGCAGGGTTTCCGACGTCAAACTTGACGGTGAGGGTGTCCAGATCGACGTCTCACTCGCTCTGCCATCGCGCTCGCTTCTGATGCGTGAAGGCACGAGGTGGTGGATCGATCGTCCGATGATCGAGTGGTCCGGAGTCGGGGGACTGGATGGTGCGTTCAGCGATCGGGTGATCGAAGTGGATCCCGGTCTTTCCGAAGGAGCCATCGTTCGTGGTTTCAAGGGTCTTGATGAACCACCGGTGCTGTCTCAGTATCAACCCGGTGATCTTCCACTGACTCTGACGGCCTCCAAGAGGGGCAGTCTCCAGCGCGGAGCCTCGGTGCTCTATCGAGGTGTTCGCATTGGAACGATCCTCGAAACGAATCTCGCGGAGGACGCGACTTCGGTTGAAGCACGCACCCTGATCGAACGGCGCTTTGCACCCCTTGTACGTGACAACTCCCGCTTCTATGAAGCTGGTGTCATCGACCTTGATCTTGGTTTCACCGGACTGCGCGCGCGACTGGATTCACTGGAGACCCTCATGGTCGGGGGTGTGTCACTCGTCACACCGGACGCACCGGGTGAACGGGTGGATCCCGACGCACGTTTCGTCGTCGAAGCCGAGGAGAATGACGACTGGGCCGCCTGGAGACCCCGCATTCCTCTCGCGGACTGACTCAGAACTTGAAGTCCAGGAAGCACCCGATGAATGGTGATGGATCCGTATCCTCTTCACTGAGCAGAGTGCCGCTTGAATTCTCCAGTTCAAGCCGTTGTCCGAAATTCACACCGGCGAGGACGTGAAGTCGGATCTGTTCGATCGGACGCCATTCGAAACGAACCCAGACGGGAAACGTACGCTCGCCGCCGACTCCGTTTCGAATCGCGGCGGGTCCGTCGTCGTTGAGTCTGAATCTGCGGTATTCGTATCGACCACCAAGTGAGAGGTTCATGTTCTCATTCAGGTAGTAGACGATCTCCAATCCGAGGCTCGCCGGATAGGTGACCGGTCCTCGCATGTTGGAGATGAACAGTTGGCGATTGATGCGCCAGTCGACGATCGGTGAAGGAATCCAGAGAAGACCGTCTTCGATCTGTGTCGTCACCAGTGCGGTGGCTCCCAGCGAGAGATCGTCTGAGAACACGTACGCTCCACCGAACACGGCGCCACCACTGAATGATTCCGCGAAGTCCGCATCGGATTCGCCCGACCACCGCACGAATCCACCGAGAATCATCCGCCAGTTGTCATCAAGCTTCCATCTGGACACCGCACTGAGTGTGAGGTCGAAGACCTGGCTCCAGGGATCTCCTGCGGCAGGCGCGGTGAAGTCTCCGCTTCCGGAGAAATCGTAGTTGTCCCATTCCATGCCGATGTCGAAATCGAGTGTCAACGCGGGGGAGTATTCGAACTCCATCCCCGCACCGAGAAAGGTCCGGTTGACCGAGTAGCTCCCACCACCGTCGATGTCGGTGTCGAACTGGTAGATGTCTCCTCCGGCCACGTTCCAGCTGAAGGTGTCTTCGGTCTCCTCGGCCGGTGCTCCTTCGGTTTCCGTCGATTGGGGTTCGCCTTCATCCGACTCGAACGACTGATCGTCGGCCTGTGCCCAGGTGGTTCCCGTACAGAGCAGCAGAGCGAAAAATCCGGTTGGTCGCGCGATTCGGGTGAAAAGATGAAGCATCTGTATTTGATCCGTCGAGGTTTTTCGATTGTCGTGTGATTTGAACTTCGTTTCAGGGTAGTTTGGAAGCCCTGAATCCGACAGTTGATCCACGGAGAATATGAAGATGCCCATCCACAAGTTTTCTTTGAGTGTGCCGCTGTGCTGCCTTCTCGTGACCCCAGCGATCTCGGATCCCCCGGACGAATCGGCGTGGCTTCCCATCGCCTCCAAGGATCGGTCATCCGGTGTGTCACTTCTCCACCAGATTCGTGATACCGGCAGCGTGGTGCTTTCCGAGCCGACGACCGGTACGACGTATCGGTCAGGCGATCTCTCCCCGTTCACGGTGATCGGTCTTCCCGACACTCAGAATTACTCGGAGCTCTACCCGGAGATCTTTCTCGACCAGACGCAGTGGGTCGCGTCGCAGAGATATCTGCGCGACATTCGGTACGTGAACCATTACGGGGATGTCGTTCAGCATGCCGACATCGTCTCCGAGTGGGAGAACGGTGATGCCGCGATGTCGGTTCTGGACGTCGACGGGTTGCCGTACGGAATCAATGCGGGCAACCATGACCTCACCGCCAACGGGGTGCCCACCGAACCCTACATCCCGCAGCTGTTCCTCGAATACTTCGGTCCGCAGCGGTTCGCCGGACGCCCCTGGTACATCAACGCTTCGCCCTCCGGCATGAGCAGTTACCAGATCATCGAAGGTGGTGGCCTGCAGTTCCTGATGTTGCAGATCGAATGCGACGGACCGGTTCGAGAACTCACCTGGGCGCAGGAGGTTCTCGACAATCATCGTGACAAGCCGGTCATGATGACCACCCACCGATATCTGCAGGATGCCGAGGACTACACCGCGGGCGTGCCGTTGGTCTCCTCCGGTCGCTATCCATCGATCTGGTACACCCTCGAAGGACCGTACAGCGATGGCGGCATCCAGAGTGACGACATCTGGAACTGGTTCATCAAGCGGAATCCGAACATCTTCATGGTGAACTGCGGACACTTCCACGAGGAGTATCGTCAGATCTCGACGAACGTTCGCGGCAACCCGGTCCACGAGGTCCTCGCCGACTATCAGGACGACCCCAACGGTGGCAACGGGTGGCTGCGGATCATGCAGTTCGATGTTGCAGGAGATCGAATCGACGTCGAATCGTATTCTCCATGGCTTGATGAATATCGCAGTGCCGACGAAAGCCGATTCACGCTCGATGTCCAGTTCGAACGCTATCGATCCGATTTCCCCGTCGCCGTCTTTCAGAACGGCTTCAACGGATATTCGGGAACCAGGGACACCTGGGTCAATGAGGATGAACCCGACAGGTCCTACGGTGACGATGACACGCGCGATGCCGATGACGATGCCGCGAACTCGCTCTTCAGTGACTACCTCGGGCAGGCGATGATCCGCTTCGAGGATCTCTTCGCNGGCGAGTCCGGTGAAGGTCCCATCGATCCCGATTCGATCATTCTCGATGCACGTCTTTCGATCGAGATCGAGGACGACATCGACAACCCGATCTTCTCACCCGACTTCTTCGTCTATCCGGCGCTGATTCCCTGGGAGGAGAACTCGACCTGGAATTCAATCGGTGGGGGGTTCTCCGGATCGGATCTCGGCCCGCAGATCGGAGTCTTCTCCGGGGACGACGATCCGAACGGAAACAGTCTTCGTCAGTTGAACATCACGTCGCTGGTTCAGTCCTGGGCGGACGGCGCATCCAACAACGGCGTGGTCATCGTGCCCGAGATCATCGGNGGCAACGACGATGGCATCTCGATCTGGACCAGCGAAAGCGGCAACGGTCTCTTCCGTCCCAGACTCGAGATCACCTATCTTCCGCCGGCCACTTATGATCCCGCCGACTTCAACCAGGATGGCAACGTCGACGGTCAGGACCTTGCCTTCCTGCTCTCCGCCTGGGGGCAGAGTGGTGCCGGCGATCTGAACGGTGATGGTGTCGTTGGAGGTGAGGATCTCGCGATCCTGCTCTCCGCCTGGCTGGTCCGTTGAATCAGGAGTGACCTCCTTCTGAGGGTCACGTCTGATTCGATTTTGGGTGATCCGTTGTCTGTCGCTTCGACATCGCCTTGGCATAGACGAGGCCCACGCCAAGCATGAGCAGGCCGAGGATGAGGAAGCTGACGGCCCGCCAGATTCCCGAGACCGAAGCCAGGTCGTAGAGGACGGCCTTGGCTGCCGCCAGGGCAAGCAGTGAGAGGCCGGCATAGCGAAGCCACGGCGTGTCACGCAGGAAGCCAAGCAGCAGAAGTCCGATTGCGAACAGTCCCCACCAGATCGAGACGGCGGCACGCTGCGCTGATTCCGCGGTGAATGTTTCAGACGCGATCCTGG
>NYVB01000085.1:0-10883 GCA_002684315.1 Planctomycetaceae bacterium
AAGGCGCTGAGCATCCCCTGACGTGCGATCACGCCGGTGATGATGAGAACGAGTGCGAGCAGGAGAATCGGGAGCATCTGATTCGTTTCCTCTGTATGCCTCACGGAGTGGAGGCGGTTGGGTCAGTTGGAGGCCTTCTCGGTGGCCGGTTTCTTCTGAGTGGTGGATGGCTTCTTCGAGACCAGGACTCGCAGAACTTCATCGATCGAGGTCTCGCCGCTCTTCACCTTGGACAGTGCGACCTCCTGCATTGTGGGCAGGCGGTATTCGCGGCGGACATGGTTGGCGGCGCCCTTCATGTCGTTGGCTGCGAGCAGCTTTCTGGTCGTGCCGTCCACCGGGAAGACTTCGAAGGCTGCGATGGTACCGGTGTACCCGACGCCGTTGCAGGTGTCGCAGGTCTCGATCTTGTTCTTGACGTTGACCTTGCCGGTGGGTCGATACAGCTGGACCTCTGAGTCGGCGGGGAGCCCCATCTGCTTCAGCTGATCCGGCGTGGGCTGGTACGCCTGCTTGCAGACCGGGCAGAGCCGGCGCAGGATTCGCGACGCCACGATCATCTTCAGATTCGCGCAGGCCTTCTCGAGGTCGCCGACGGCTCGGGACCATTCCTGAATGGCTTCCTTCACGGAGCGCGCACGAACCGTGGCGATGATGAGCGGCCCGTCCTTGCCTGATTTCGCGAGGAGTTCCGCGGTGCCCGGATCTTCGATGTTGTCGACGAGGACCACATCGGGATCACGCCTGAGAATGGTGCGAACCGCCGTGGTGTAGTCGACCTCGTCCGTGGAGGGATGCCACCGCTTCTGATCGACGCCCATGACTTCCAGATCGATTCTCTTCTCGCAGCTCTTGACGACCGAGGTGAAGGCGTCGTGCTGGCCGAGCATGGCGTAGGAGGTCGTCGAAAGGCCTTGTCCGGGAGGTGCCACGACGAGGATCACGCCATGCCGTTCTTCTTCGTTCTCGAGTGCCTTGAGCAATTCCGCCTGCTTGGGAATGAGTCCGAGATCGTCGAACTTGACGGCAAGACGCTTGGCTCGGTCGAAGCAGATTCGTGCCCTNTGTCCGTTGGAGGATCCTGAGACGGTGAGGTCCACGAGGATCGAACCGCTGGGAGTGACCATGCGAAGCGAGGCTTCCTGAATTCGCCGTCGATCATCGGTGTCGAGTCCCGCGAGCATCTTGAGGTAGTCGATGAGTGCGCTTGCCGTCTCCGGCGCGAGTGCTTCCTGTCGCTCGGCAACCGTGTCGAGAATGCTGATGACCGACGTTCCCTGCTTGCTGGGAACGAGGTTCAGTTCGGCCGCATTCGCCGCGATCGCAGGTCCGAGTATCGTTTCGAGTTCCTTGTGGACCAGGTGGAGCGGGTCTTCCACCAGTGGGACCGTTTTTTCCTGGCCCTGGGGATCGATGAACTTCAGTTCGACCGCGTTCTGGGCGCGCTTTGCCAGCCTGGCATCACGACGTTGCTCGAGTTTGTCACCGACCAGTTCGAATTTCTGATCCGCGGACACCTTTCCGTTGCGCCACTTCATGTAGCCCAGCAGCCAGCCGCCGAGGATGAGCATGGAGACCGGCCATCCGATCCAGAAGATCGGAATCAGCAGCGCGGCGATGATCGACACGACCGCACCGATCATCATGGTCAGATTGACCTTGTTCACGCCGAAGTTGTGGTACCTGGCGTCCTTCTCGATGTGGCCGCTCGTGACCCGGAAGTACGCGACGAACGCAGGCAGCATCAGCAGGGGCTTNATNAGGTCGACCAGCATGTAGTCGGCCGCGGCTGCGAGCGTCGTGGTGTGCATTGTGGCAAGTTCGAACATGTCTCTCCAACGGTGAGGCGGTTGCTACTTGATGCCCTTGAGGCGCATCTTCAGTTCTTCGGGTTTNGGGGTCGATTCGAGTGCGACTCGACTGTTGATGTATTCCTCTTCGACCAGATTCACGAGCGACGATGTGAAATCGATCATGCCTTCGCTGTGGCTGTCCTTGATGACTTCGAGCAGTTCGCCTTCCCGGCCTTCGATGATGTACTTCTGGACGATGGGGGTGTTCAGCAGGATCTCGAGTGCGGGAATTCGCGCGATGTTCTCGTGCAGGGTCGGCAGCAGCTTCTGGTAGACGATCGCACGCAGGTTGTATCCGAGCAGTTTTCGAATCTGATCTCGTTCTTCTTCGGGGAAGAGGTCGTAGATTCGGCCGAAGGTCTGCCAGGCCGAACTGGCGTGAATCGTTCCGAACACGAGGTGGCCGGTTTCAGCGGCGCGGATCGCGGCTTCGAACGTCTCGTAGTCACGCATCTCGCCGACCAGCACCACGTCCGGGTTCTCTCGGACCAGTGCGCGCAGCGCTTCGTTGAAGTCGACGCAGTCGATGCCGATCTCGCGCTGATTGATGGTCGCCTTGTCGTCCTTGAAGATGTATTCGATCGGATCCTCGATCGTCACGATGTGAACGCGCTTGCGTTCATTGATGTACTGCAGCATCGTTGCGATGGAAGTCGACTTGCCCGAACCGGTGACGCCCGAGAACAGGATCAGTCCCTGGGAACTCATGGCGACCTGACCGAGTGAATCAGGAAGATACAGATCCTCGAAACGCATGACTGCCGCGGTGATGAGTCGGGCTGCGATCGCGGGCTTGCCACGTGCCATGAACAGGTTCACGCGGAATCGTCGGTTCTCGTCGAAGTCGTAGGCGAAGTCGACGGAGCCATGGTTGCGGAAGAAGTCCCACTGGCCTGAACTCAGGACGTCCTTGGCGATCTGGAACATCAGTTCCGCGCTGCAGTTCTCCATCTTCAAGTCCTTGAGAATGCCACGGACTCGGACGCGAGGAGGAAGGTCCGTCTTCACGATGAGGTCGGAAGCCTCCACGGCGATCGTGGATTTGAGGAACATTCTCCAGGCTTTCATGCCTTCGCCTGGTGTGGTTCCGCGGTCGTCATCAACCGCTTTGATCAGTGTCTTGGATGGTGCTGACAAGGGACTACCTCTCGGAGCGAAATTCNGATATTCGTACTGAGTGCCATTCGGGTCCTCAGCAGATTCGTGGAGCAAGGAAGGGCGGTTGCCTGATCTTCCTCGGAGAACTGCATTCATTCCGCNCTGGGGCCGGGCTTTCATCGTGCCGATCATCCTTTCAAGGACGATTTGGCGTGGATGGTTGAGGAGGCTCGACCGCATTCTGGAATGAACGGTAAAGGCTACCACAGTCCCCATCAGTGGGGGAAGTCCCAAGCGGTGTTGACAGCTTGCACGTCGCGCCGCATCATCAGCAAATGGAACAGTCAGATAACAAGGTCCTCAAGGATGGAATCACCTTNGANGACGTNCTCATCGCNCCCGCCTACAGCGATTTCACGCCTGAAAATGCCGATACCGGCACGCAGCTGACGCGAAACATCACGCTGAACATCCCTCTGATCTCGGCACCGATGGACACCGTGACGGAGTCAGACCTCGCTCGCGCCCTTGCGCAGGAGGGTGGCATCGGAATCGTTCACAAGAATCTTTCCGCGGAACGCCAGGCTCGAGAAGTGGCCAGGGTGAAACGCAGTGAGAACGGGGTCATCGCCGATCCCGTGATCCTCGGCCCTGATGCCTCCGTGGCCGAAGCCTCGGCCCTGATGGCCGAACAGGGTGTTTCCGGCTTTCCGGTCACGGAAGACGGTACGAGTCAGGGCAGGCTGGTGGGCATTCTGACCCGCCGTGACATGACCTTCCTGTCCGGTGAGGACAGTGCCGCCCGCGTCGGTGAGGTGATGACTCATGAAAATCTCGTGACGGCACCTTCGGGAATCAGTTCGCTCGACGCCGAATCCATCATGACCCGTGCCCGGGTTGAGAAACTCCCGCTCCTGTCCGAGGACGGTGGACTCACGGGTCTCATGACCATGCGCGACCTTGAAAACGTGCGAAATCACCCGCTTGCCTGTCGCGATGAACGCGGCCGGTTGCGAGTCGGCGCGGCAATCGGTCCCCATCAATTCGACCGGGCACGCGCCTTGATCGAGGCTGAAGTGGACCTCCTCGTGGTCGATACCGCGCACGGACACAGTCGCAATGTGATCGACACCGTTCGTGAATTGAAGTCTCAATACGACATCGACATCATCGCCGGCAACGTGGCGACGCGGGAGGGTGCCCTGGCGTTGGCTGATGCCGGCGCGGACGCCGTCAAGGTCGGTATCGGGCCCGGGTCGATCTGTACCACGCGCGTCGTCACCGGGATCGGCGTCCCCCAGGTCACCGCCATCCTGGATGCCGTCGAGGCGCTTTCTGAACGCGGCATTCCGGTCATTGCCGATGGTGGAATCAGGATGTCGGGAGACATTGCCAAGGCCATGGCGGCCGGAGCGTCCGCAGTGATGCTTGGCAGCCTCTTTGCGGGCCTTGAAGAAAGTCCTGGAGAACTGATTCTGCACCAAGGTCGTCGTTTCAAGAGTTACCGCGGGATGGGTTCAAGTGGGGCGATGGTCGCGGGAAGTGCTGATCGGTACGGACAGGCTGGCATCGCTGAAACACGGAAATTCGTCCCTGAGGGTGTCGAGGGCATGGTTCCATACCGAGGCGTGCTGGCTGATGTCGTCTACCAGATGGTCGGTGGACTCCGCGCAGCAATGGGCTACTGCGGAACCCCTGATGTGGTCTCATTCCGGCGAGATGCTCGATTCATCCAAATCAGTTCTGCGGCGATGGTCGAAAGCCATCCTCACGACATCACGATCACCAAGGAAGCGGCCAACTACAGCGCCTCCTCAGGAAGTGGCCAGAGCTGATCAGCGGCGTGGCGGGGTCTTGGGACTGGGTTAGGAACGTCTCTAGCCCCTTTTTGAAATTCTAATTGTGATTGCGTCTCAATTGAAGTTCGAGGTGGCTATGATTGCAACCCACTCCGTTCTCATGGGGCCTGACATCAGTTTCAGATGTTCAGGGCTCCTGAACGTGTTGGTTCAGTCGCGTTTCCACACTTTCTCAGTTGCATTCACATGTTTGAAATGATGATGATGCCGGATCTACAAGACAGCACTCCAAAATCAGCGGCAAGCACCAAGGAGAGGATTCTCGCCTCCGCGATCGTCCTTTTTGAATCCAACGGGTTTGAAGGCGCCTCCGTCCGTGCCATCTGTTCACTCGCGAACGCGAACATCGCCGCGATCAATTATTACTTCGGCAGCAAGGAATCCTTGTACGGGGAAGTCGTGAAGCATGTCTTTCTGTCGACCGATGGCAGCGACTCCATGCCTCAGCTGGCGCACAACCCCACGGAGCCGATTGCTCAACTCTGCGCCTGGGTCGAATGGCACGTCACTCGGTACCTGCCCCGGCAGAATTCGACGGTGGCCACCTTCATTCGTCGAGAGCTGGCCAATCCTTCGCCTTTGCTGCAGGAGATCGTCGATGTCACGATTCTTCAGTCGCTGGAGGCATTGAAGGAGATCGTGGCCGCGATTCTTCCGCAAAGCACGTCTGAAGATGAACTCAACCACCATTGTCTTCAGATCAATGGCCCCACGATGGTGGCGGCCATTCTGCAGCCCATCAATACCCGGATGCCCGGATTCGAGTCTGGAAACATGCCGATCAAGGCTCTCGTTCGGCAGGCACAGATCTGGAGTCTCGCCGGCCTGAAGGCCGGGGGNGCCGAGATCTCGGAGCGATGGTTCGCATTGGATTGAGCCTGGCGTCCTGAAAACTTGAATGTCCTCCTGGAACGATCTCACTGCGATTTCGTGTTTTTTTTTTGGATGTGGTGAGAGATCGCTGTCCTGGCTCCGGAAGTCTGGTGTTCACGTCATCTCGTTGAGAGAGAAGTGGGCATTCAAACACCCCCTCTAAGGAGCACCAGAAATGATGTATGCAAGCACGAAGAAAGCGATCATGGCCGGATGCCTGTTCGTATTTGGCGCCGCGAGCGCGGTCCAGGGACAGGTCGCCGGCGATCTCTGCGGAAATCCCATTCAAGCCTCGGGAGATGCGGCGATCCCGCTCGACATGGCACAGATGACTCAACCTGATGCCTTCAGCTGGCAGGGAACGGAGTGCTTCGAAGGCAACCCCGGACATGAGATTGACGCCTACATATGTTGGACACCGACCTTCGATGGAATGGTGGAGATCTCGACATGCGGGGCGACCGACATGAACACGCAGCTGGCATTCTTCGAGGGATGCCTCTGTCCTGATGAGAGCTCCGTACCGTTGTGTTGTGACGACAATGTCTGNGGCAAGCAGACCAGCATCATCTGCAACGTCCAATGCGGGTTGCGCTACACGATTCTGGTCAGCGTGACCGATGTGACTCAGCTCAGCACGTTCGATCTTTCGATCATTCAGAACGGTGATCCCTGTGATTCAACGAACGATGGGGAGAGCATCACTTGCGAGGATTGCTGTGGCGGTGTTCCGGAANTCACCGGATTCACCGGACTGCAGGCGATTTCAACGCAGTGGCGTGACGTCCCCAACGACTACGTTGTCAACGTCTACGACCTCGATGCGTCCGGTCTTTCCGCACCGGGAACCAACAGCTCCCCCGGCGTCTATCAGCACCCCGACTGGACACGAGATCAACTCGGCACCGTCTTCGGTTGCGCNATCGGTGGTGACGGCACGATGTACGTCGCAGCGACGTCCGTCTTCTTCCTGGATGATGTCGGTTCGCTTGGTTCGGCAGGCTCCATCTATCGTCTCGATGGCACCACCGGTGCACCGAGCGAACTGATCGCCCTTCCCAACCAGTTCTCCAGCGGATATCCGTCCCTGGGCAACATCGCATTCGATTGTCAGAAGAACGCGCTTTTCGCTTCGAACTTCGATGACGGCCTGGTCTGGTCGATCGATCCATCCACGGGCAACCCCATCGACAGCTACCGTCATGCGGATCAGTCCGTCCTCGGTGTCGCCGGTGATCCCAACGACCTCCCCGGATATGCACCTCTCGGGGAGCGCGTCTGGGCCGTTCAGCCCGTTGGCGATCGTCTGTACTACTCCGTCTGGGTTGAAGACCAGGCTCGACCGAATGCCAATCGAAACAATGAAGTGTGGTCCATCGGTCTCGATGCACTTGGTGGCTTCGTCGCCGGAACCCGTCAGTTCGAATTCTCCACTCCGGACTTCGTCGGTCAGGGAAATTCCGCCTCAAGCCCGGTCTCAGATCTCACACAGGGTCCTGACTGCTGTCTCTACCTCGCCGAACGTTCGATGAGTGGTGATTCCTCCAGTGGTGCGCACGACAGTCGAATCATCGTCGCCTGCCAGGACGATGCTGGTGCCTGGTCATTGGATGAAAATGCCTATCAGATCGGTGAAATCGTCGACTCCGCCGCAGGCGGCATCGCCGTCGACTTCATCGATGGTGGAAACGTCTGGGCGACCGCCGACGCAGCCTTGTTCTCCGCAGGTCAGTTCGCCTACGGAATCCAGGGGACGCCTCGTCCCGGTGGTGACTACACCAATTCGGTTCAGATCGACCTCGATCAGAACGTGATCAGCCAGGACAAGGGCCAGATCGGCTCGCTCGAGATCACCTGCATCCTTGAAGCCACCGGACCCTGCATGACCTCCAGCCTCGTCGGTGGAGTCGAGTGCATCGTCGATGCAGACGGTCTCACCGGTGATTATTCCATCCAGGTCGAGGTGATCAACTGGAGCGATCATGACGTTCACTACCTCATGATCCCCGATGGCTCGGTCAGTCCGAACATGATTCCTTTCTCACCAATCCTTTCCAGCGGACAGTCGATGATCGTCGACCTCGTCGTCAGCGGCTCGGCATTCGACTGGGTGTGCGTGCCTCTGGTCTTCTTCGATGTCGAAGGTGAGGAATGCTGCACGTCCGAAGTCTGTTTCGAACTTCCGGAATGTGATTGCGCCATCCTCAACGAGGTCTCCGTGGAATGTTCGCAGGACCTTGCGGGTGTGATCGAAGTGAGTTTCACGCTGACCAATCTGACTGCCGACGTGGTTGAACACGTCTTCGTGCTTCCCGAGCCCGGTAGTGGCACCATCATCACTCCGAGTCACATCGACGTCCCATCGCTGCCACCCTTCGGGTCGGTCGTGATCGGTCCGGTGCAGGTGCAGACCACCGCGGTCGCCGGCGATCTGGAGACTCTCTTCATCGGTCTTCACAACGCCACGTTCAACGAGTGCTGTGCTGAACCCCTGGTGTTCGAGGTTCCCGATTGCGGTGCCGGTCTCGTGCTGGGAGATCTCAATGGAGATTCTCAGGTCAATGGAATGGACATGGCCCTTCTGATCGGATCCTGGGGGACATCCGGACCGGGTGACCTCAACGGTGACGGGGTCGTCAACGGTCAGGATCTGGCGATTCTGCTCTCCCTCTGGGGGGTCTGACCACCAGTTCCTCGTCATGTCGTACAATCCGCGCGTCCGGTGCATGCCGGGCGCGCGGCGACGTGGCGGAATTGGCATACGCGGCGGATTCAAAATCCGCTTCCGGAAACGGATTGAGGGTTCGAGTCCCTCCGTCGCTACTTTTGTGACCGAACATGGCGAGCACTTCGTGCTCGCCATGTTTCTTTTAGCCGGGGTGTCCAATAACATTTTGGTTTGTTGTTATAGTCACTGCACGCAAACGTTTGATGCATGAGGCCAGATGACTCAAGAGATTCCAAAGAGATTCGACGACCGAACGGTGACACGTTCATGGTGGATCTTGATCGTGTTCACGATCCTGACCGCTCTGGTTGGTTTTCTCGCCATGGGCTATCTCGGTGCTCAGATCGAATCCGAGGATCCGATCGTCGAAACCTTCACTCCGGAGGGCATCTTCGTTCAGCCCGACGCCGAGTGGAACACCTCCATCCTCGAAAGCAGGACTCCCGAGGCGCGTGAAATTCGCAAGCTGGGATGGCTCGTGGTCTTCATCGCGGCCGGTATCTTCCTCGTGGTCGAATTCCTGTTGATCTTCGCGATCTTTCGATACCGCAGGAAGGCCGGCTCCGACGACGGCTCCGAACCCGTCCAGCTGTACGGAAGCAATCCGATCGAACTGGCCTGGACGATCATTCCGATCATGATCGTCTTCGTGCTCTGTCTCGCGACGATCCGCACCATCCAGGTGGTTCAGCCGACCAAGAACGAACGTCCTGAAAACGCCCTGACCGTCGAGGTCATCGGGCATCGCTGGTGGTGGGAGTTTCGCTATCCGGAACTCGATGTCGTGACCGCCAATGAGATGTTCGTCCCCAAGGACCGACCGATCTGGCTTGAACTCGGTTCGGCGGACGTCATCCATTCGTTCTGGGTTCCCGAGCTTCAGGGCAAGATGGACGCCATCCCCGGAAAGACCAACTACTGGCGGTTCACCCCCGAAGAAGTGGGGACCTATCTCGGGCAATGCGCTGAATATTGCGGAACGCAGCATGCGAACATGCTGATCCGCGTCGAAGTCCTCGAGGAGGCCGGTTTCGATGCGTGGGCGACCGCTCAGGCGAAGGCCGCCACGGTCGCACGTGGCACGGAGATCGACAAGGGCCGGGTGGTCTTTCTCGAGAACGCCTGCCAGAGCTGTCACGCCATCGCCGGTGTCTCCAACGGAACCTATGCCCCCGATCTCACTCATCTGATGAGCCGTGCGACGTTCGCCGGTGGCATGATTCCGAACACTCCGCAGAATCTGAAGGCCTGGATCGACGATCCGGAACAGATCAAACCCGGTTGCGACATGCCCTCACTCAAGCTCTCCCCGACCGAGATCGAACAACTCGTGGCGTATCTGGTCACTCTCAAATAGTCTGCATGTGCCCACCCTTTTCGGGTGATGCAAGGACCCCTCGATGACAGTTCTTCCCAAACCAACCGATGCCACGACTTCGATTCCCAGTCCGGGAATTCTCGAGCGGATGCATGAGTGGGTCACGTCCGTGGACCACAAGAAGCTCGGGATGATGTACATCTTCGCCGGGATCTTCTTCTTCATGATCGGTGGCATCGAAGCCGGCATCATCCGCTACCAGCTTGCCTGGGCGGCCAATGGTGCGGTGGGTCCGGAAGTCTACAACCAGATGTTCACCATGCATGGAACCACCATGGTGTTCCTGGTGGGCATGCCGGTGTTGCTCGGATTCGGCAACTACCTGATCCCGCTGATGATCGGTGCGAGAGACATGGCCTTCCCACGACTGAATGCGTGGGGGTTCTGGGTCTTTCTCTTCGGCGGTCTCCTGTTGTACTTCTCCTTCATCGCTTCCAGCGGCCTGTTCGGCAGTGCCGGTGCGCCCGATGTCGGTTGGTTCGCCTACTCACCCCTGACAAGCCGTGCCTTCAATCGAGGCAACAACGTCGACTACTGGATTCTGGGAATCCTGATCAGCGGTTTCGGTTCCATGGCGACCGGCATCAATCTCATCGTGACCATCCTCTGCCTTCGTTGCAAGGGAATGAGTCTGATGCGCATGCCGATCATGGTGTGGTCGATGCTGGTGACCGGGTTCCTCGTGATGATCGCGATTCCGGTCCTCACTGCCGCGCAGGTGATGCTTCTTTTCGACCGCTTCCTCGGAGCACACTTCTTCGATCCTCAACTGGAGGGGAGTGCCTTGCTCTGGCAGCACCTCTTCTGGTTCTTCGGGCACCCCGAGGTCTACATCCTGATTCNTCCCTGCNTTCGGNTTCNTNNNCGANATCATGCCNNNNTTCAGTCGNAAGGTGNTCTTCGGNTACACCATTGATGGTNNNCGCNNNCGTNNGNATCGNNTTCNNNTCGNTGGGCGTCTGGGCGCACCANATGTTCGNGGTGGGNCTCNNNCCNNNGCTNNACNCGTTNTTCGNNGCCANNACNTTCCTNATNNCCGTCCCGACCGGAATCAAGATCTTCAACTGGNTNGGNACNATNTGGGGNGGNCGNNT
>NYVB01000085.1:10888-32250 GCA_002684315.1 Planctomycetaceae bacterium
TNANGACNCCNATGCTCTTCGTCNCTCGGNTTCGTCGNNNTNTTCGTNATCGGNGGNCTGACCGGNATCATGCTNGCGACGGTTCCCNTCGACCTGGNANNTNTCNGACNNCTACTTCGTNGTCGGTCANTTCCACTACGTGCTNTTCGGTGGNACGTTGTTCGCGATCTTCGGTGCCATCTACTTCTGGTTCCCGAAGATGAGNGGNCGCATGNTGGGTGAACGNCTCGGNAAGTGGCATTTCTGGNTGCTCTTCATNGGCATGAACCTGACGTTCGGNCCNATGCACATCTCNGGNATTCTNGGCATGCCNCGCCGNATCTACACCTANGCNCCNGACCGCGGGTTGGACATCTGGAATCTNCTCACGACNGTNGGNTACATGNTCCAGNTNATCGCGATCCTGGTCTTCACCTGGAATCTCATCGTTTCGTGGCGCAAGGGCAAACGGGCCGGCGACGANCCNTGGGATGCCTGGACCCTCGAATGGGCGACCACNTCACCGCCACAGCCCTGGAACTTCCACCCTCTTCCAAAGGTCAAGAGCCGNCGCCCGCTCTGGGATGCGAAACATCCCGAAGACCCTGACTACGAATACGAATGACACGACAGAGAATCCCTTCATGACTCAGGTAATGGCACAATCAGGAACGAGTGAGACGGCATCTCCGCTGGAGAGCCAGCTCTCCAAGGGCAAGGTGGGGATGAGTTGTCTCATCATCACCGAGTGCTTCTTCTTCGTTTCATTCATCGTGGCCTACCTCTACTACATCGTGATTCTCCAGGTCGATGACGGAGGCCCGAACCCTGAAGAGCTGTTCCGTTCGGATTGGATGGTCTACATCGCGTCGATCTGCCTTCTGAGCAGTTCGATCACCGTGGTGTTCGCCTCCCGCGCGCTTGCCGCGGGGGCTCAGGACAAGTTCCGCTCATGGTTGTTCCTGACGATTCTGCTGGGTGGGTTGTTCATCGCTTCCACCGCGATCGAATGGACCGACCTGATCGGCAACAAGGGCATGTGGCTGGATACCTCNACGCTGGGAACCTGTTTCTTCTCCCTCGTCGGTTTTCACGCCTTTCATGTCTGTCTTGGGTTGACGGCGCTCACCTTCTGCCTGTTGTTCTCGGTCGCCGGAAAGATGCCGCCGATCCACGCGGAGCGTTTCGAGATTCTCAGCTGGTACTGGCACTTCGTCGACACGGTCTGGATCGTTGTCTTCACCACCGTCTACATCCTCAGGGTCTACACCTGACCCCCTGGAAGGGCTTTCACGTGAGTGTTTCGGATCAAGACAATCTGAATCGAGCGGACCATGAAGATGGTGTGGAGACCGTGCAGGTCCTTCATGCCCATGATCATGAATCGATCCCCGCACCGACGGCCGCGCCGATCATCTTCGCGTTCGGAACGACCTTGCTCTTCGCCGGACTCGTCACCAGTCCATTGGTCTCGATCGTCGGTCTGCTCTGTTTCCTCAAGGGGATTCATGGCTGGTGGTTCGATGTGCTTCCCCGCGAGTCGATGGAACCGATTCCCGACTCCGCCTATCTCGAGATCGACACCGGCCCCGAGCCCGGCGCGCCCGTCGAAGCTGCGGCCCGTTCCGCCGCCCACTCCGCGACCCCACGAAGAATTCTTCCCGTCGAAATCCCGCGGGTCCGCTCGGGAATACTCGGAGGGCTTGGCGGCGCCGTCGCGATGGCGATCGTCGCACTTGCCTGGGGCGCCACCAACCACACCATCTGGATGCCGATCAATCTTCTGGCTGCGATGGTTCTTGAAACGTTCAACACCGACGACCTGCAGTCACTCGAGGCGTTCAGCGCCTCCGGACTGGCCACCGCCGCCGCGATCCACATCTCCATGTCGATCATGGTGGGGCTCGTGCTCGCATCATTGATCCCAATGGCGATCGGGTGGCCGCGCCTGTTCTCGATTGTGGTCGCACCCCTGACCTGGAGCCTTCTGACCTACGGGGCNATGGGCGTGCTCGATCCGACTCTCGAGAAGTGGGTGGATTGGTACTGGTTCGTCGGCAGTCAGATCGTGTTCGGCTCCGTCTGTGGATTCCTCATCGCACGTTCNGAGCGGATCGAGACCATTCAGTTCCTCACACCATCGGAACGCATGGGACTTGAGAAGACTCATGAACATCACGACTCGACCGGAGGAACCTCCTCATGACTCGAGCGACGACCACGATGATTCTCGGTTGTCTGATGTGCGCTTCGAGCGGCTGCGATTTTCAGCTTCCCGGAAAACCGATCAAGCAGNCTGAACTCGACATCCACTCCCGTGAAGGATTCGAGCGTCTGTATTTCGTCAACTGTCTGGGATGTCANGGTCCGGAAGGACGTCAAGGCCCCGCCCGTCCGATGAATGATTCGCTCTATCTGGCGATCACGCCCACCGAGGTGCTTGAATCAGTGACTCGAAACGGCCATGGTTCNTTGATGCCCGGCTTCGCGAAGACGCCGTTTGGTGGCATCGACGATGAAGGCATCGCCGCGCTTGCCAAGGGCATGAAGACCTTCTGGGATGGTGCTTCAGGCCAAACCGCCCCAACCGGTGCGCTGCCTGCATACGCCTACTCGGCTGATGCGGGTGATGCCGCCATCGGAGCCGGCTCGTTCGCCACCTTCTGTGGCGCCTGCCACGGTTCCGATGGAACCGGCAAGGCGGATGGAGCGGGATCGGTNGTCGATGAGTCGTATCTGCTGCTGGTGTCCGATCAAGCACTTCGTTCGACGGTCCTCTTCGGTCGCATCGATCTCGGATGTCCCAGTTATCTCGGCCCGTATCCCGATCATCCTGCAGACCGGTCATTGACTCCGAACGAAATCGACGACATCACGGCATGGCTGGTCTCCCAGCGTGTTTCCTACGCGAAGGAGGCGGTGCAATGAGCGACTCAAGCAACACGCCAGACATGCCCGACACGCCCGACACGCCCCAGAAGGCAGCCGGTTCATCCAACCGCCGCGGATTCATGTTCAAGATCGGAGCCGGTCTCATGGGTGTGGGGGGGCTTCTCATCTCCGCGCCCATTCTCGGGTACATCCTTGCGCCTTCCGTCATCGACTGGAAGAAGCGACGAAGCTGGATCGATCTCGGTCCCCTCGAGGATTTTCCCGTCGGCAAGACGCTTCTGGCGGTCTACAAGAACCCGATTCACGGTCCGACGGTCGGCCTGGCCGATCAGATTCCCTGCTGGGTGAGACGGACCAGTGAGTCTCAGTTTCAGATCTTCTACATCAACTGCGCGCATCTTGGGTGTCCGGTGCACTGGTTCGAGGAATCCAAGCTCTTCATGTGTCCCTGTCATGGCGGGGTCTACTACGAGGACGGCTCAAGGGCTTCGGGCCCACCACCACGCGGACTCTTCGAATACGACTGGCAGGTCGTTCGCGGCAAGCTCTACGTCTATGGNGGNGAGATGCCCAACCTTCAGATTCCGGGCAAGCTTCCCGAATCCGAAGTCACGCCGTTGATGATCGAAGGCCAGAAGTACCTTGACGGCAAGGTGGTGGCCTCATGATGCGCATGCTCAAGAGCTCGTGGGACTGGATCGACGATCGCACCGGCATCGTCGCGTTGCTCGGTCCCCCGATGACGCATCACGTGCCGCGAAGCGCCAAGTGGTGGTATGTCTTCGGATCATGCACCCTGATGTTCTTCATGATCCAGATCGTCACCGGGATCTGCCTTGCACTGGTCTACGCCCCAAGTGGTGAATCAGCGTACGACAGTCTTCTCTATCTCAACTACGAGGTTCCCGGCGGTTGGATGCTGCGAGCGATCCATGCCTGGTCCAGCAATGCCATGGTCTTCATGATGCTCGTGCACATGACTCAGGTCTTCCTCCACGGAGCGTTCAAGTTCCCACGGGAGATGACCTGGATCTTCGGCGTCGCGCTGATGCTCACCACGCTGGGCCTGGCCTTCACCGGACAGGTCATGCGTTGGGATTCCGATGCCTACTGGGGGGTTGGAATCGGTGCTTCGATGATGGGTCGTTTCCCGATCGTCGGTGGATGGCTCACGCACCTCGTCCTTGGCGGGCCCATCATCGGTGGTGACACGCTTTCGAGGTTCTTCTCGCTGCATGTCTTCATCCTTCCCGGCGTGGCGATCGGCTTGATCGGTTTCCATCTCATGATGGTGCTCCGACATGGCATCTCCGAGGAGCCCAAGCCCGGCACGCCCGGTGCGTTCGTCGACAAGGCCACCTACCGACCCGAGTACGAGGAACGAATGAAGAAGAAGGGTGTTCCCTTCTTCCCCGATGCAGCAAAGCGTGACATGGTCTTCTGCGGCATCATGCTGATCGTCCTCGTCGCCGTCGCGGCCTGGTACGGGCCGATCGGTCCCAGCCCNCGACCCGACCCGGCCAACATTCTCGTCAACCCAAGGCCTGATTTCCCATTCCTCTGGATCTTTGCCGTACTGGCTCTTCTGACGCCGGCCGTCGAGGACTATCTGATCATCGTGGCGGCGCCGATCGCGTTGCTGGCGCTCTTCATGATTCCGTTCCTGGCGGGTACTGGTTCCCGGGCGCCCTCGGCGCGTCCGATCGCCGGTCTGTCCGTGGTGCTGCTGATCACCGGTCTTGCCGTGTTGTCCTGGCTGGGCACCACCAGTCCCTGGTCGCCGCACATGCAGGCCTGGACCAGTGATGCCGTGCCGCCTCAGTTCGTGGCGAATCGTACTCCGCTTGAATTGCAAGGCGCCATCGTGCTGCAGCACTCACAGTGTCGCAACTGNCATGCCCTTGACGGCCTGGGTGGAGCTCGCGGGCCCGATCTCGCCGGTGTCGCGCTGCGGCTGAGCCGTGATCAACTGATTCGGCAGGTCCAGCAGGGCGACGGCAACATGCCTGCGTTCGGCAAGAATCTGTCCGCCGCTGAGACTGATGCACTCGCATCATTCCTTCATACCTGTCATCCTCCCGGCGTCAGGCCGAGTCGACGNCCGGGTGCGTTGCTCGATGAACTCATCGAGATGGACAAGACTCGTGCGGAAAATTGACGCCTGATTCCTTTGAGTTTCAGGGTCGTTCTCTGTCTTTTCGGTGGAGGGCTCGATGAGCTGGCGTTCAGTCGTCCTAGAAACCATCGGTGGTTCCTGGAATCTCGAATTCTGGCCAGTCGTACTGGTCCTGATCGTATCGTCGATCTACCTTCGTGGATTCATCGGAGCACATCGTTCGACACCCGAACGTTTTCCGATCTGGCGCGCAGGATCGTTCATTCTCGGGCAGTTCCTTCTCCTTTATGCGATTCTCTCCCCGCTCGACGAGCTGGGTGGCTTTCTCCTTTCGGCACACATGATCCAGCATCTGCTGATGCTGGGTGTGGTTCCGCCCTTGATTCTGATGGGTGCACCCGGCATTCCCATGCTTCGCGGACTTCCCGCCACCGTTCGCAAGGACTGGCTGGGTCCGTTTCTGGCGGACTCGGGTGTTCAGAGTTTCTTCAGAGTNCTCGTTCATCCGATCACCGGATGGCTTGGCATGGTGCTCTCGACCTGGCTCTGGCATGTGTCATTCTTCTACGAGCTGGCTCTGGTCGATCCATTCTGGCATGAAGTCGAACATGCCTGTTTTCTGTTCTTCGGCGTTCTGTTCTGGTTTCCCGTGATACAGCCATGGCCCACGCATTCGATCTGGCCGCGCTGGGCGATGATTCCCTATCTGCTTCTTGCCGATATTCAGAACACGATCTTCAGTGCGTTCTTCTCATTCGCGCCAGGCGTGATCTATCCGGTCTATTCGAAGGTGAGTCCCGCATTCGGAGTCGATCCGCTGCAGGATCAGGCTTTGGCGGGGGGGATCATGTGGGTCCCCGGATCGATCATCTTCATCGCGCCCGTTGCCCTGGTGATTCGTGATCTCATGAAGGGGAGCGGCCCCGATGCCCAGAGGCGTCGTCTGCATGGCAGGCCGGTGCCCCAGCCGGTGTCCCTGCCACAGTTCGCTGCGCCTGCGCGGCGGCCGCGTGGATTCGATCTTCTCACCGTGCCCGTTCTCGGGCGGGTGCTTGGCTCGAGACGTGGGCGTCATGCTCTTCGATTCATGATGCTGCTTCTCGCCGTGGTGGTCATCGTCGATGGTTTTGCCGGGCCCAGGGTCAGTTCGATGAATCTTGCAGGCGTCCTGCCATGGACTCATTGGAGAGGTCTGGCGGTTCTCGTTCTTCTGTTTGGTGGAAATCTTCTCTGCATGGCCTGTCCCTTCACGCTTCCGCGCTCCCTGGCAGGTCGTTTTCTTCCTCGAAAGCTCGCTTTTCCCAAAGCACTTCGAACGAAATGGCTGGCTGCTTTTCTGCTCGTGATCTGGTTGTGGGCCTACGAGGTTCTCGCTCTCTGGGACGCTCCAGGTGCGACCGCGTGGATCATCATCGGTTACTTCGTCGCGGCNTTCTCGGTCGATGCCTTCTTTCGAGGCGCCTCGTTCTGCAAGTACGTGTGTCCCATCGGTCAGTTCCACTTCGTACAGTCGATGGTGTCACCCATGCAGGTGTCCGCGCGTGACGCCTCGGTCTGTGCCGATTGCACGACTCATGAATGCATACGTGGAAACGGCACCATCGAAGGATGCGGCAGCGATCTTTTCATGCCCAAGAAGGTCGGGAATCTGGATTGCACATTCTGTCTCGATTGTGCGGATGCCTGTCCGAAGGACAACATCGGAATCAAGCCGAACGAACCCGGTTCCGACTTGTCATTCATGGGATGGCGCAGCTCGCTNGGTGCGCTCAGCGAGCGTCGAGATGTGATCGCGTTGCTGTTGGTCCTGATCTTCGGTGGGTTCGCCAATGCCGCAGGAATGACCTCGCCGGTCATTGCATTCCAGGATGACTGGTCGCAGGCATTGGGGCAGTCGACTCATTTTCTCATGGCCACCATTCTGCTTTCACTCCAACTCCTGGTCATTCCCGCTCTGGCGGTCCTCTTCATCATGGTGGGCATGCGTCTCACCACCCGGGGGACAGCCCTCACGGAGGGGACATGGGTCGCCAAGGGAGTTCTGTCACTGGTACCACTTGGCGCGGCGATGTGGATCGTGCACTATCAGTTTCATCTCATGACCAGCTGGCTGACCATTCTGCCAGTCTCGCAGCGTGCGCTGCTTGATGTCTCCGGGGATGCGTTGCTTCCCATCATCGGTGAACCGGCATGGTCTCAGGCATGCTGTCTTCCGCCACCGGACTGGTTGCTCATGTTCGAGCTGGTTCTGCTCAATGCAGGTTTCGTCTTTTCGTTCGTTCTTGGATTTCGTCATGTTCGTGACGCGTTCCCGTCTCGTGGGACGCTGATGGTGTTTCTGACCTCGTTGCCTCTTCTTGTCGTCCAGGCAGCGCTCTTCTTCTGGGGCTGTTGGATCGTCTTTCAACCGATGCAGATGCGAGGAACCCTGTTGCCATGACGCGACTGCCGTTCATTCTTCTGGCTCTGTGTCTCCTCTGTCCGGGAGTGCATGCAGATACCGGCCTTCTTCGTGAGGTGGTGCGTACGGATGAAGCCCATGTGCTGATCTTCACGGCGCCTGCGGCACTGCGTGCCGGTACATCCGAAGTGGTGGTGGTGGTCAACGATCCCGAAAGCGGCGCACCGATCGAGGGTGTCGACATGCTCGTGGAAGCGCGCATGTCGCATTGGAGCCCACAACGTCCATCGATGGTCTTCGGCGCCATCGAAGATGACACGCTCAGACTGGGNCTCAAGTCGCTGGTCGATCTTCAGAGCGAAGGCGATTGGTTGCTTCAAGTCCGGGTATCCATGCCCGGTGAGTCTCCAATGATCGTTCCTCTGGAGGTTTCCGTCGCAGCCGCCCTGGCAGGCTGGCTGGCCTATGGTCCAGTCCTCCTGTTCTGGCTACCATGCATGTTCGTCGTGCTTCTCAGAGATCGAATACTTCTCGCCCGGCATGCACTTCGTGCGGCTTGACGACTGTCCGTGACCATCAAGATGTTCTGGTCGAGGTGAACCAATGTCCAACGAATCACGCATCCTTCAAATACTTGATTCGTCACTCGATGCAGTCGTGACGATCGACAATGACGGGAATGTCGTTCATTGGAACGATCAGGCCGAACACATCTTCGGATGGACCCGCAGCGAGGTCTCTGGAAAGCCGTTGTCCCAGCTCATCATTCCCCAGAAGTTCGTGGCGCAGCATGAACAGGGGATGAAACATTACATGAAGACGGGTGAAGGGCCGGTTCTCGGGCGAAGGATAGAGATCGAAGGACAGAACAAGGATGGAGAGATCTTTCCGATCGAATTGTCCATCACCCCGGTGCGCGTCGACAACGATGCGGCTGGTTTCACTGGTTTCATCCGTGACCTGCGAGGTCTGAAGGACCGTGAATGCCAGCTTCGGCTTTATGACGAACGTGTCCGAAAGATCGTCGATTCATCCCAGGACGGTTTCTGGGACATCCAGATGTCCAGAGTCGGAAGTGCNTTGAGTGATCGCTGCTCCACCATGCTCGGTTATGCCGCCGGATATCTCTCCGAAGTGCCACCGCATGAATCGGAGGTGCTTCATCCGCAGGATCGAGCCAGAGTCGAAGAGGCGTGGATGTCCATGCTTTCAGGAAAAACAAAGGAGTACCGTGTCGAATACCGAATGCGCGACTCCGACAACGAATGGCGCACCGTTCGAGACAAGGGTGACGTCGTCGAGTTGGATCTCAATGGGACTCCCGCTCGAGTCATGGGCACCCGATCGGAAGTGATGGCCAATGAAAATGCGACCATCACGTCGAAATTCGACACGCAACGGATCGAATCACTCGGCATCGTTGCAAGCGGTTTCGCGCACGACCTCAACAACATACTCGCGGTGATCGGTGGGCACGCTTCGCTGATCAGCGAGTCCACGAATCTGGCTGCTTCTCTCGTCGACAACGTCGACACCATTCAGCTTGCGGTGGCACGTCTCCGTTCCCTCGTTGAAAACATGATGGCCCTCGGCAATCCGATCGAGTACCGTCCTGTCGAGATGGATCTCGATCAGTCGGTCTCTTCGGCCATCAACCTGATGCGTCCATCACTGGGAACCGGGTGCGAGGTTGAATCCAAGAGCACTTTGTCACCCTCGGCCNGCATTCATGCCGACCCCGCGCTTTTTCAGCAGGCAGTAGTCAATCTGATTCTCAATGCGAAGGATTTCTGCTCCGATGGCGGAAATGTGACCGTGACTCTCTCCGGATTCGAGAAGAAGAAGAAAGCCTGGGGGAGACTCGTCGTGGCCGACGACGGCTCCGGCATCGATGAAGCGATCATCGATCGGATTTTCGAACCATTCTTCACGACCAAGGACACCGGTCGAGGTTTCGGCATCGGATTGTCCGTGGTGAAAACGCTCTGCGACAAGGTTTCAGGATCTGTGACCGCTGCGAACTCAACGAGCGGGTCCGGAGCGGTCTTCACTCTCGAGATTCCATTGTCAAACGTCGAAGAANCCACGGCAACCCATCCTCAGGATCACAAGTGGTCCGATGACGTCATCCTGATCGAGGATCATGACATGCTGCGGCCCATGATCGCGGAGACGATCTCACTGGCCGGATATCGAGTTCGTTCGTTTTCCGGCTTCAAAACCGCACTTGCCGACGAATCGGTCTTGAATGGAGCGTTCAGAGTGTTGGTGGTGGACGTCAATCTCAAGGATGGCATGGGGACCGAACTGGTACGTGTTCTCGAGGAACGTCTTTCAAGGCCTCTCCCGGTGCTGTTCACCACCGGGGGAAGCGACGAGNTCGATCACGGACAGCTTCAGTCTCACCAGAGGCTTCTTCTGAAGCCGTTTGGAATCGAAGAACTCTCTCGCATGATCCAGGAGTTGTGCGACCTCAGTGCCAGGCTCTAGAACGATGTGACGATTCGCAGGCCGAATGCGAAGACCGCACCCGAGTCGGCCGCCGGGTCCGTGGGTCTCACGATCTGAAAGTCAGGAGAGATCTGAAGCGTATGAGTCAGTTGGAGCCTGTAGTAGGTTTCAAACTGGAGATTCTCACGCCAGCCGCTGTAGTAGCGCTCGGAGGGCTGGCTCCACCCGATCGCGGCACCGAAGCCGTCATTGGCTCTGGAGAAGCAATTCTCGATTGAAAGTCCAATGGTGAATTCCTGGCTGGCCGGACCGATGTCCTCGGAGCTCAACAGGTATTGCGACCACAGTGCCGTGTTTTCGGCGATCTCCTGCTGTGCGACAAATGCGATCGCACTTCCATTGACCCGATCATCTCTTCCCGTCGTCTCCGGACCGACATTCGAATTCATCAGTGCGATGGAGTACCTGCCCTGGCGTTGTTTCGGACCGTACTGGACGATGACTCCGGTTTCAGCCGCCGCGAAGTACAGGCCGTCGCCCAGCCCCGGAAACAGTTCCTTCGGTTTGCTCACGCCGGTGTTGATGATGCCGCTGACGTAGATTCCATCCACCGGAATGACTTGCAGGCCGATCATGGGAAGGTAGCCCCCATAGCCGCTCGGGTAGTTTCCNCCGTCGAATGTTCCGGATATGAACTGATGGACTTCATCCCATGCGAAGAGATTCGACGCGATCATGTCGTTGGGATTGAACTTTCCGATCGTCAGGTTGACTCGCTTGTCGAGAAATTCCTGTTGGAATTCGAATCGATTGAACACGAAGCTNGAGCTGTTCGCGACGGCGTCCAGAGAGCTGAAACTGCCGGTTGCCTCGCTCGGAGTGGGGCTGTCGAGCAGATTGTTGTTGGCCCGCACCTGTGCTGTGAAGATGCCGTCGCCCTGGCCTTCGAGACTCCAGGTTCGAAAGCTCGTCTGGACGTTGAATCGGTTGTACATGGAAGTCGACTGCGCGCCGCCAAATGTCCGCGTGACACCCTGAAAGACCANGGCATCGTAGATATCGACTCGAATGTCATCCTGGTAGAGTTGAACCATCAGATTTCGAACCGGTCTGAGCACCGGTTCCCCCCAGTCNGCGNTCAGCAAGGGATCCTTCCCACTTGCGCCGACGGGAAGTGGTTGCAGGTCTCCGAACAGGTTCAGGGTGCCCTGCTCCGATTCCTGGGCCATCTGGGGATGAGTCCATGAAGGCGTGGCGGCCCAGTGGCGTGTCTGGTCGAAGTTTCCCAACTTGAAAAGNGAGCCCGAATGACTCGGAGACTGCCAGGGNCGGAAGTCGTACCTCGTCCCGGAAGGGCTTTGGGCGTGGCATTCAGTCGCTGAAAAAAANGCGGATACCAGGCTNAAAAGGATCANGATGTGAGTCGTTCGCTGCATTTCTCGATCATACAGTTAGAATGATNCNCTGCCAGAAGTCGATTGTTCAGTACTTCGACTCGGTGTTCATCCACTTCATTCATCCTCCTGATCGGAGTTGCCCTTCATGGATCTTGCATCACTCTTCTGCCTTGCACTCGCTTCCGTCCAGTCTCAGGATGCTTCAAAGAGCGCACCGGAAGCGCGCGCGCTGATTCCCCGAGAGGTTCTCTTTGGAAACCCGGAACGTGCCGGCGTGAAGATCTCTCCTGATGGCAAGTATCTTTCGTACGTCGCGCCCCTTGATGGCGTGTTGAACGTCTGGGTGATGCCCGTCGACGGTGGTGATGCACGACCTCTGACCGATTCCGTGGACCGACCCATCGGTTCGTATTCATGGGCCGAGAACAGCGAGCAGATCCTGTATTCACAGGACAAGGGTGGCAATGAGAACACTCATGTCTATGTCGTCAGTCTGGATGGCGGTCAAGCACTTGATCTCACTCCCGGAGACGATGTGAAGGCATCCATCTCGAGTTCGAGCAGGGACCGACCGGACGAAATTCTGGTCTCGTCCAACGCACGGCAGTCCGAGGTCTCCGACCTGCTGCTGGTGAACACCCGCACGGGTGAGTCCTCGATGCATTTCGAGAACGATGGGGGGTACGTCTCGATGATCTCTGACCCGGACTGGAACGTCCGTGTTCGTGGGCGCATGACCGCTGATGGTGGGTCCAGTTACGACTATCGTGACAGTGAAGCCGCTGATTGGATGCCCTTCGAGACCATCGGTTCCGAGGATTCCATGACCACTCAGCCTCTCGGCTTCAACCGTGACGGCTCTCGCTTCTGGATGATCGATTCTCGTGGCCGTGACACCGCAGCACTGGTCTCAATGTCCCCGGGTTCCGGTGGAATGTCCGACTCGCAAATCGTGTTCGAGTCCCCGGTTTCCGATGTGGCTGATTCGATCACCAACCCAGAGACCTATGAGCCTCAGGCACTGGCCACCAACCGACTTCGACGTGAGTGGCACATTCTCGACGATTCGATCCGTCCTGATCTTGACGCGCTTGCAAGGCTCAGTGATGGCGAGCTTGAAATCGTTTCGCGAACACGTGATGACAAGACCTGGGTCGTGGCGTTCATGCACGATAACGGTCCGGTTCGCTACTGGGTCTGGGATCGTGATGAGCAATCCGGACGTTTTCTGTTCAGCCACAGGCCCGAGCTTGAGGATGTGAGTCTTTCCAGCATGACCGGGGTCGAGATTCCCACTCGTGATGGGTTGTCGATGCCCAGCTACCTGACCGTTCCTCACTTTTCGAATGGCAAGAAGCTGCCGATGGTTCTCTTGGTCCACGGTGGGCCATGGGCTCGCGACAGCTGGGGCTACAACCCGTATCACCAGTGGCTTTCAGACCGTGGCTACGCGGTTCTTTCCGTGAACTTCAGAGGCTCGACCGGTTTCGGCAAGGAGTTCCTGAATGCAGGGAATCGTGAGTGGTACGGCAAGATGCAGGATGACCTCGTCGACGCCGTCGACTGGGCGGTCAAGGAAGGTGTCGCCGATCCTGATCGTGTCGCGATCATGGGTGGTTCCTACGGCGGCTATGCGACTCTGGCCGCGTTGACCCGTGACCCAGAACTCTTTGCCTGTGGCGTCGACATCGTCGGGCCGTCTCATGTGCGCACCCTGCTCGACACCATCCCCGCATATTGGGAACCGATCAAGGTCATGTTCGAGACTCGCGTCTGTCCTTTCGATGATGATGCGTATCAGGACGCGATCTCACCGCTCACGCATGTCGCCAACATCAGTCGTCCGCTGCTCATCGGCCAGGGTGCCAATGACCCTCGAGTGAAGCTTTCGGAAAGCGATCAGATCGTCGCGGCCATGGATGAGAACGGGATTGCGGTGACCTACGTCGTCTTCCCCGATGAAGGACACGGATTCAGACGACCTGAAAACAACAAGGCATTCAATGCCATCACCGAGGCCTTCCTGGCCGAACACATCGGGGGGCGAGCGGAACCTGTCGCGGGTGATCTTGAGGTCTCGACCGCACAGATGCGTCGTCTGGGAGGTCTTTCGATTCCCGGAGCGACTCAATGGGTCGAGCCGGTCGCAGGTGCCGAGCCCTCTTTGAAGGATGCCGCCGAGGCTGTTGCCTATGAGGATCTCTCTCCACAGGAGCAGAAGAAGATCAATGACATGTTGACTCAGCTCGACAACGTCATGTCTCAGATGAAGCAACAGCAGGCAGAAGGGGACTTCGACGAAGCCGCCATCTATCAGATGATGCTCGAAAACATCGAGCGAGGGGCCTCGCAGGTCCCTGCAGAAGAAAGGCCGGCATTCCTGTGTTTCGTCGAGATCATCAAGGCTCGGGCCAAAGCACTGCAGGCACCGTGACGACCACCCGCGAGCCAGTTCCGAGTGCTCAGGCTTCTTCGGGCGTTCGCCCCGCATGCGTGCGGGCGAAGTCCGAAGTGAATTCCGACATGCTCGTGAATCGAGCTCTCCGGGACAGGTGACGCACGCTCCTGGCAAGTCTGGCCGCAAGTCGTGTGCCTCCTCCGTGTCTGACCACACGAGGCATGTGGGCGCGCCATTCCCGAGTGTCCAGGAACTCCCAGGGATGCAGGAACAGATTCAGATGGCCGTCGTGGGCGAGTGTCCGGTCGAGGGTTCGTTTCAAGACAGGTCCGGGGAGATGTCTGAAGCCCAGCCAGAACAATGGCACTCGCAGGTGGGGTGACGTCGAGATCGGCAGGCGCACGAGTCCCTGTTCGATTCTTGGTGTTCGTGGCAGGTGTCGGTTGTCGTAGCGTCCCGGAAGTCGTATCGGGTTTTCCGACGAGTCATAGCGATATCCGCTGGTACGCAATGCCTCGACGTCGACGGGTTGCAGGCGGGCCATGCGAAACCCGGTGATCTCGCTGTTCGAGCAATCTTCCAGAACTTTCTTCGACTCTTGATAATGAGAGGGTTCGAATCCGTCGTGGCGAACGCCATGTGAGGCGATCTCGTGCCGGGAGGCTATCGAAGGCATCTCGGCACGCACATAGTCCGCCATGCGCGCGGTGGTGAAGAGAGTGACCTTGATCTGAAGCTCATCGACAAGCTTCAGTGCGGCCTCAAGCCCGGCCGCTCCGATCGAAAGCTGTCGTTCCAGGGGGAGTTCCGCTCCATATTCATTCGGGAGGTCGAATTCCTCCACGTCGAAGCTGAGCATGATTCGGTGTTCTGGTTCAGTGGAGATGCTTGCGGTGGTTTCGTGCATCACTTGTTCTGATTCGGGTGGACGGTTTCCTGCGCATGCGCATGCGCATCGGACCGCTTCGAACCCTTCGCCTTGTTTCCGGTGTAGCCGGGCGTCCCTCGTTCAGGTCTTTTCTTCAGCTTGCGATGGAGAAGTCGCATTCGTATCAAGGAGATGAACATTCTCAAGGGGTCCTTGATGAGGCTGACCTTCGATTTCTTGTAGGAGTGCCTGGCAGAGACACGGGCAGGAATCTCGGTGACCACCAGGCCAAGTTTCTTCGCAAGAAAAAGAAGCTCCGCATCGAAGGCGAAGTCGGTGACGACCTGTGCTCTGAAGATGGCTCTCGCGGCATTTCGCTGAAAGCCCTTGAGTCCCGCCTGAGTGTCCTGATGGGGGAGTCCGGTCAGCAGTCTGACGATCAGATTGAAGGTCGAACCTGTCATTCTTCTGAGGAAGGTGATGTTCGTCTGGCGTTCTTCGGCGAGGTGCCTGGAACCGATCACGATATCCGCGTGTTCGAGTTCTTCGGCGAGCATGTCGAGGTGTTCCAGTCGGTAGGCGAGATCACCATCCGTGAACAGAACAAGCCCCTCGTTCGACTCGAGGATGACCTTCTTCAAGGCCCGAGCCTTGCCCCGATTCGGCGTGAGTGCGTGCAATTCGATGTTCTTCGGAGCCGCCGTCTCCAGGTGAGCTCTGATCTTACGAGTCGTGTCGTCCGTCGAGCCGTCATCTGCGAAGACGAAGCGCCAGCTCGGATGCGAATTCGCGAAGTCCGTCACCTGGCCGAGAACGGACCCGATCAGCCAGGATTCATTGTGGACGGGAAGGATGACGACGACCGAGAACATCGTCCTACGATACCCGATGGGCCGATTTTCGGGGTGGAGATGCGGGTTGGCATGTGCCGACTTCGTCCTAACGCGTCGCACAGTTAGAATGATGTGATGAACGAATGGAACAAGCAGCCTCCGCAACCATCCGATCTCGGGGATCATGATGTCCCGCTTGATGGCGATGAACTCTCCGGCAACTCCGTGGCGCTTCTCGTCACCGGGGGGATTGCGGCCTACACGACTCCGACTCTGGTCCGTTCACTTCGCCGGCGTGGTGCGGAGGTGAGGGTCTTCTGCTCCTCGGAATCACTTCGCTACGTGAGCGAGGAAGCGCTTGCCTGGGCATCCGTGAATTCGGTTGTCACATCACTCGGGCCGAATGCGGAACATCTCTCCGATTCCTCCCCGTTCGGGGTCTATCTTGTGGCACCTGCCAGCTACAACACCATCGGCAAGGTCGCCAACGGTATCGCCGATACCGTCGTGACCACGGCACTTGCCTCGGCACTCGGTCGGATGGAGCGGAGTGGTGTGAAGATTCTCATGGCTCCGACCATGCATGGCTCAATGCACAACAGCGTGCTCGTCGAGAATTGCACGAGATTGGCCGCCTTGGGAGTTCGGATCATTCCACCTCGTGATGCGTATGGAAAACACAATCTCCCACGCGAGGATGTTCTCGTCGATGAGGTGATTCATTCCGTGCGTTCGCGCGCGTCATGAACTCAGCGNGGGTCGGGTGTGCCCGCGCCTCTGTTGATTCGAACAAGGTTCGTGTTCCAGCTCGACTGTCCCTGTCGACATCCATCCGAGAGCCAGCCCCAGACCGGTGTTTCAAACCAGTTCTTCTTGATGTCGACGACCCCGATGCTCGTCTTGGCTGAATTCCTCAGTCTCAGGTCGTTGCCCGGAGGAGACAGTTGATAGGCCACGGGTATTCGCTCGACGAGGTCTTCCACTGATCCGAACCAATTCCATCGGGCGGTGAGTGCACGATGCTGAAACCCAGAGCCGCGCATTTCGAACGGGTCGAAAGGGACCCATCCTGCACCGGGAAGATACAGCTCGGCCCACGGGGTCCAGAGCGTCGTTTCCTTGATCTGTTTCTTGTTGAGCAGCTTGGAGATTCCCATGACCGGTCGAGCTGGAATGCCCGCCGCACGCAATGTCGCGACACAGGCGCAGGTGAGGTCGAGGCGCGAACCTCGTTCACTTCGAAGACTCTCGACCGCTCCGGTGAGATTGGTGGTGTCCATCGAGCCACCGATGATCGAACGGAAGTTGAGAATGGTTCGTTTGACCAGTTCCTTGGCGGCCAGGTACGGCGAGACGTTTCGAATCTGGCCATTGGTGATCGAGTTCACAAAACCCCTGAATTCGGCTGCATCGGATTCGATGAACAGACTTGGTTCGAGATACTTCCGGACCGTTTCCGGCCACTCCGTGGGCCAGCCGATCTCCGAGGCGGCGACTTCGTTCAGGGAGGATTCCCAGGTCTGGGTCTTCCAGTTGGCCTCCATGGTGATCGACGTCGTGTTGATGTCTCGAAACTCGACCACGATCTCAGCGGTGCCATCGGGGTGCGGGCCTCGCAAGGTCCATGGGACGTTTCCAGCTCGTTCCCATTGACTTCCAATCGCTGCGGTGACGGTGATCGAATTCGGATCCGTCCTGCAGTATGTGCCTCGCATGATGATCGGAATCACGATCTCGGATCGTGGGCATTGGATCGAATTCTGAGATGACATCACGCCACTGACGTTCGAACCCACCAGCTGGCTGCGCACTCTGGCTTCCCAGAGGCGTGGTTTCTCTCGAGCGATCGGAAAGTTCGGTGGACCGCCGGATTCATGCTGGGCGAGTGCGTCCGCGGGCACGGCAAGCAGGCAGGCAACGGTCAGCGGAAGGAATCGACTCATCGCATGCAACGAACGTCTTGAGGGCATGTCATGGCTCCATTCAATGAATGACTACGGTTTCAGAAGGCGAACCGTTGCGATGGATCAGAAGAAGAACGATGCGTTCTTGGGGTCCACAAGCAATCGAAGATCATTGAGAAACTTGGCGAGAATCAGATTGATCATGATGATCGCCAGAAAGCTCGAAACGAAAGCAGCGGTGGCGGCGCGACCGACGCCTGCGGCGCCAGCTCGGCAGAAGAACCCCTTGTAGCACGCAGCAAGGCCGATACAGCCTCCGAAGAAGATGCTCTTCGCCAGGCCGCCGATGGGCTCCCACCAGGTCACGAATGCCGCGCTGTGGTACCAGTAATCAGCGCCGGGTACCTCGAAGATCTTCACGACCACGAACCATGCGCCCCAGGAACCGAGCATGTCGCTGTACACGGTCAGAATCGGCGTCATGAGAATGCACGCAACGAAGCGGGGGACCACGAGGACACGAATCGGATCACTGCCCATGGCCCTGAGGGCATCAAGTTGTTCGGTCACTTTCATGGTGCCCAGTTCAGCNGCCAGCGCTCCGCCGACTCGGCCAGCGACCATGACTGCGGCGAGAACGGGACCGATCTGCTTGGTGACGGAGGCGTTGATCACGCCTCCGATGCGATCTTCCTGACCGATTGCCGCAAACTGTGCGAAGCCTTCAAGTGCGAGAATCATCCCGATGAACATGCCAGTCAGCGCCACGACGGGAATGCTCATCACGCCCACGGCATACAGCTGTGGTGCGAGAGTGCGCCAGCTCAGCCAGGAGGATGGCTGCTTGCCCATCCAGTAGAAGGTCGCGCCGGCAAAGGTCGAAAATCTTCCGAACCCCTCGATCATGTCGAAGACGAATTCGCCTAAGCGTGAAATTGGCCGAGTCAGAGTCATCATGGACTGTTGAGGATATCCGGCTCGCGTGCTTCTGTCTTGTTCAGGAGTGAGAAAGAAAGCGCCCCCGGATTCCAGAATCCGGGGGCGCAGGTGATGCTATGAATGTCCGCAACGCGGATGGTCAGGGACAGTCGCCCCACACGGAGAGGATGATCGTCAGGTCTGCGCCGTTGATCAGCCCATCGCCGCTCAGGTCGAGCGCCAGGTCCTTGGAGCCCCATGAACCGAGAAGGCTCGAGAGGTCCGCGCCGCCGACGACGCCGTCGCCGTTGTAATCACCCACGCAGTCAGGTCCGTCCGAGCTGCAGCCCGGGTTGAACGTTCCTGGTGTGTCGGTGTCACCAACGGGGTCGATCAGGCCGATGGCCCAGGCATTGAGATCGCAGTCGAAGTAGACGTGAGCCGGAGCGAACGTGTCGTCGGGACCGACGGTGGTGTCACAGTAGATCAACTCNCCTTCAACGGCCGGGTCGGTTTCGACCAGTGCCACGCAGTCGACGATTTCGACCCAGACAGGGCTGTCGATCGCCCCGTCATCACCGACATCGAGATCCAGGCTGGCTTCGGAAGCACTGTAGCCGTAGACGAGAAGCACGGTGATGTTGTCACTGTTCTCGATACTCCATGAGGTGGGCCAGACGATGTCCGGCGTGCCCTGTGTGAAGTCGTCGGGACGACTCAGGAGTGCGAGTCCATCNGAGTTCAGGACGCCTGAAAGTGGAATGTANGTCTCGATGACACCTGATCCGGCATCTGNCGCACCGTCTCCGATGACGAGCAGCGAGTGACCGTCCAGCGAAGCACCGGGTGCGCCACTGAATTCGATGTACTCATCGTTGTCGGCGCCGAACTGATCTCTTCTGATTTCCGAGATCGAGATGTCCGCAGGTGCCGACGCTCCGAAGTTGCAGTAGCTGTCATAGATGCTCTGGCATCCTGCGTTCCAGGTGTCGCAGCATCCGGGGTCGAGTGTTTCGAAGATGTACGTGCATGGATACACGATTCCTCGAGAGTCGAATTCGGGNCAGCCCGAACCGCCATCATCACANTCGTCGGGGCACGTTGCGAAGTCTTCATCTGCAGCGCAGATTCCGTCACCACANACCGATGGTTCATCACCACAGATGGTCGAGTTCGCCGCACCAGGGGTGTCGGCACTGTTTTCGTCGGTGGGGTTGAACGTACCCACGCCCCAGCTTGCAGGACTGGTCGAGGCATCACAGACATAGATGTGTCCTGGCGAGAAGAGCCCGTCAGGTCCACCGGTGGCGAGTGCATAGGTGCAGTTCGTCGCGTTGGGGTCGAGGAGGCTCACCCCGTCCAGTTCACTGTCCCAGGCGAGCCCGTCGATGGCGCAGTCATTGTCTGCGTCCAGGTCACCGAGCACGGTGCCATCGAAGTTGTAGACAAGCAGGAACGTCTTGCTGTTCGCGTCGGTGAACTCGAAGTCGAGTGTCGCGTCCGCGGTACCAAGTGCGAAGGTGGATTTGGCGACCACGAAGAAGCCGCTCGNGGGCATCGAATATCCACCAAGGTTGATCGCGGTCTCGATCTCACCGTTCTGGTCGACGCCGTTTCCGCCGATGACCAGGATGCTGACGCCGTCAAGGGGTGTCCCGGGGGTGCCGGTCAGTTCCACGTATTCGTCGGTATCGTCGCCACCCTGCTTGGTGCGGATCTCGCTCAAGGCAAGTCCGGTTGGAACAGGGTTGGTGCTGTTGCAGAGGCTGTTTGCCAATGCGACGCAGCTTGCATCCCAGTTGTTCTCGCAGCCNCTGTCAGCAGCGATCACGAGTGCGCAACATGAGGCATCCGAGCAGCCGCCGATGGCGTTCTCGACGAAGCAGCTGGCCGGTGTCGTGCCACCGCAGCCGCCTTCGGCGGGACATGCGATGTTCTCGGCACCAGGGGTGTCGGTGTTGCCAACTGAGAATTCACCAACGGTCCAGGTGCCCTCGGTGGAACAACGGTAGCTGTGCCCGGGGACGAAGGAGCCGTCCGGGCCGACCGTGGTGTCCGAATAGGTGAGGAATCCGCTGGAGGGGTTCTCGATGAGCGAGACCGAGTAGATGATCTCGGAGAAGGCGGCCACGTCGAGGGTGCCATCGTTGTTGGTGTCGAGGTCGTCGTTGTCGGCCGCGGTGCAGTCCCGCACGAGCATGTGCGTGACGTTTTCACCATTCTGGAAGTCGACTTGAGTGCCGTCGACGATCACGTCCGGTGTGCCAAGGGTGATGGTTCCTTCGGCAACCCAGAAGAGTCCTGAAGCACCGATGGTGTATCCATCCAGGGGAATGACCGCTTCGACCTTGCCGCCGGGATCGGAGCCTGTTCCGCCGATCACCAGGTAGGTGATTCCGGTCAGGTCCGTGCCAGGTTCGCCCATCAGTTCGAAGTATTCGTCGGAATCCGAGCCGGCCTGGTCGATCCTGATCTCGTTGATGAAGAGATCGCCACCGCCGGTGCCACCACCGCAGTTGGGGTTTTCGGCGTCGGGGGTGTCATCGATGCCCACAGTGAAGTCGCCGATGGCCCATGCTCCGGTATCGGCGCAGCGGTAGGCGAGGCTGGGGGGGAAGGTGCCGTCGGGGCCGACGGTGTCCTGTGTGTAGAAGTAGTCGGAGTTGATGCCGTCGGGGTTCTCGTCGACGATGAGTGCGACTGCGTCGACGATCGAACCGGAAAGGTTGTCGATGGTGCCGTCGTCGTCGGTATCGATGTCGGTTCCAAGCCCGCCGGTGAATCCGGAGACGAGGATGTGCGTCACATTGTCCGAGCCTTCGAAGTTCAGTGCCGCCACGAGGTCTGGAGTGCCCAGAGTGAAGGTGTTCTCCGCGATGACGAAGAAGCCGTTCGCTTTGATGCTGTTTCCGGTGAGATCAACGACTGACTCCACGTAACCGTTCTGCAGCGGGGGGAAGACTGCGCTGTCGTCACCGATCGAGATCAGAAAAAGACCGTCGAGTGATTCGCCCGGAGTACCCATGAGTTCGACGAACTCATTGTTGTCGGCCCCAGTCTCCTCTGTTCGAATTTCATTGATAGAAACATCTGCAAGCGAGTGGCTCGCCAGCAAAGTCGTAACTCCAAGACAGATGGTTGTGCGCATCATGGTTGCGGTGTCCTCATCTTTAAATAATTTGGGCGTGTGTGTCTGCGAAGTATG
>NYVB01000086.1 GCA_002684315.1 Planctomycetaceae bacterium
TGCTTCCTCGGACAGTTTCGAGGTGGTTCAGCCGGAGTTTGCCTCAGGATCAGCCTGTGGTGTCCAGAATCCGGCCTCTGGCGACCCCGGTCGCGGCTTCGACCCGCTCGGCATCACTGGTATAGAGCTGCATCGCATCGGCCCTGTCGACGTTGGTAGGGCCATCGAAGCCCACTCCTCGGTTGATTCCGCTCTGGACGGTTCCCGCGACCAGATCCTGAAGTCGAACGGTCTGCGTGACGTCTCCGACCTCTCGGGAGGCCTCTGAGGCTGGCGTGCCGCCAGTGGGTTGAACCGATCCCGTCGCGGCAGGTCTGATGGGACGCATGCCGGTGTAGAGATTGATCGCAGAGTTGGGTCCGTTGATGTTCATGGTCTTGTAGGACTATACCTTCGACAGCTTGTTGATTCAGCTCGAATTTCCGTTCACATCTTTTTTCAGGCCAGCGAGTTATCGAGCACATCGGTCGGCCTGACACGCAACAACGATGGTTTTTCATTATCCCGGACGTGAAGCCTGATTCTCGAAAGTTCGCAGGATGCTGGAATCAGTACGCTGCGCCCCGCGAAAAGTTCGAGTGTCTCTCCACCCGATTCGATGGTGCCCGAACCTCCGGTGNACAGCATGACCAGAGGAATGCCACCCGAAGGTTGCTCGAAGCTCATGGTCGCATCCGAAGCGCAGCTTTCCGGAAGGTCGAGTTGATCGATCTCGAAAAAGTCACATCGAATCAGACGTCTGGTTCTCAGTGCATCGGTGGTGAGTGTGGTCGCCTCCGAGCCTCTGGTGATCCTGGGCCACGCCGTCCTTTGAGTCGCGCCAAGTCTCACCGAAGCACATGCTGGTTCGATGTGAAGTGGTCTGGCTGGGTCATTTCGATTCCAGTCCCAGGTCCGAAAGGTGGTGTCCGATGGCGTCTGAACCTCCGCCACCAGGATCCCTTCACCCAGTGCGTGGCAGAGACCGCTTTCCAGAAAGATGGCATCACCCGGAGAGACGTCCGCGGTCTGAAGAACATCGAGGAACGCTCCGTTCTCGATCGCTTCGCGGAACCTTGCGGCGTCGACCGTGTCATTCAATCCCACGTAGACCTTCGCTCCGGGTTCTGTCCTCAGCACGATCCAGGCTTCGGTCTTCAGCGCTGCGTCCGGATGTGCTTGAGCGTATTCCGCGGAGGGATGCAGCTGTACCGAGAGATTCTCACGAGCGTCGAGAAGTTTGATCAGCAATGGAAAGCCACCGTCCGGACCGGGGACGGCTCTTCCGAGAAGTTCACTTCGATGTGTCTGGAGAAGGTCCCGCAGGCTTCGCCCCTCGAAGGGGCCTTCCGCCACACGGGAACAGCCATCCGGGATCGAGTCCGGAAGGTCCGCGATCTCCCAGGATTCACCGATCGACCCTTCATCCGGTAGTTCCTTCCCGAACGACGACAACAGACGACCTCCCCAGGCGCGATGCTTGAGGATCGGTTCGAATGCAAGTGGTGGGAGTGTCATCGGGGTGTTCGGATCAGAAGACCATGCCGGAGATCTGCGCCTCGAAGACCAGTTTGTCGTTGACGATGCCTTGAGCATCGGTGACGAAACGTCTTCGGTTCGCCTTCACTTCACGGGTCAGAAGAATCAGGGTGTCTCCCGGGACCACCTGCCCTCGGAACGAACAATCGGTGACGCGGGTGAAGCCCAGGAAGCCTTCTGGAAATCGATGTCTNATGACGTAACTCGACAGCTGCGCGCCGGCTTCGATCTGCAGCACGCCGGGAAAGAGNGGCCGACCGGGAATGTGCCCTGCGACCCAGAATTCATCGTCACGAATGTTCTTGATGCCCACGCCTTGNGTGCACTCGTCATTGCACCAGATGACTTNNTCGAGGTGGCGCATGTCGCCACGGTGGGGATTGATGGACTCGATCTTGTCAACATCACCCATGGTCTGCTCGAAATCGATCTTCGAAAGATCGATGAGGTACCGATCAGAAGCCATTGGTTGGATCGTTTTTGTCATGACCCCAAGGATAGGGCACATTCACGATCCATGTCATCAATGCCCGATCGAGCTGTTCATTCTCCTCAGGAATGCTGCCGTCGTCGGTGGAGTCAAAAAGAAGCGAAGCCGTTCATGTTCATGAACGGCTTCGCTTGAATCGTATGACTGCGCCGAAGCGCCGGAATCAGTCAGTCTTCTGGGCGTCCAGAATCGACTTTCTGAGTTCCTGTGCGATGTTCTTCACATCCTGCATTGCTTTTCGAACTCGAGTGCCAGCTGCCTTGTTGCCGCCAGCGGCCTTGAGGACATCTGCTTCGCATTCGGCCAGGACTCTTTTCATGTTCTCGTAGTGCTGCGTGACCATTTTCTTGAAGACCTCTCTAATGATGGAGACCGACCCGACCGGTCCCACGGTGGCTATGTGTTACCCACGTTATCGGGGCGTATGCGGTGTTGTCACCACGTTTTTCGCCGATATTGGGCTTAAAAGGGGTATTTACTTGAAAACAGACTCATTTTAACAGNACTTGGATNGCTCTAATGAGTTGTATTCAATGGAGTTGTGGGCCATTCCGGGTGTTCACACCGAAAGTTCGGCTTTCTCAGGAAAAGAGGCCCGATATCTCTCTCGAATGGGGCTCACCACCGCTTGGATGAAGCCATCGACCTGTTCCGGTGCCCGTCCCACGAAGCGGGAGGCATCCTCGAACTCGCTCAGGGGTACGGCTGCAAACAGGGGTTCCCCGGCCAGGCGTTCGAGAAGATCATTCTTCATTGATCCTCCGGCAAGCTCGGCGGCGACCTCTCGAGAGACCGTTCTGATGACCTCGTGGGCTTCCTGGCGGTCGGCGCCTGCTCGCGCCGCGGCAAGCATCAGATCCTCGGTGGCCATGAAGGGNAGTTCACGGGCGAGGTTGGCGGTGACGATGGCTTCATTGACCACGATGCCGTCAGTGACGTTGCCCATGATGTCCAGTGCGTTGTCCAGTGCGAGGAAGCTCTCCGGAAGGCTCATGCGTCGGTTCGAGGAATCATCGAGCGTGCGCTCCAGCCATTGCGTGGCGGCGGTGTCCACGCCGTTCTGCCAGAGCGAGATCACGAATCGTGAGAGCCCCGTGGCACGCTCGCACCGCATCGGGTTGCGCTTGTACGCCATGGCGCTGGACCCGATCTGGGATTTTTCGATCGGTTCCTGAAGTTCACGGAGATTCGCCAGGAGGCGGATGTCGTTGCAGGTCTTGTGAATCGCNGTGGCGGTCAGAGAAAGTGCCGACAGAATCTGAGCGTCGACCATCCTCGGGTAGGTCTGGCCACTGACGTCCCAGCAGCGTTTCGGATCCCAGCCGAGTTTTTCCGCGATCTTCCGTTCCAGTTCGTCGACCTTGGCCCCATCGCCATCGAAGAGGCCGAGGAAGGATGCCTGGGTGCCGGTNGCGCCGCGCATGCCTCGCAGGCGCATCGCTTCGATTCGTTGTTCCACATCCTGGAGGGCGATGGTGAAGTCCTGTGTCCACATCGTCGCTCGTCGGCCGACNGTCGTCGGTTGGGCGGGCTGGTAATGCGTGAAGCCGAGGGTCGGAAGTGATCGGTACTGCTCGGCGAAACTGCCCAGTTGATCGATCACCAGTGCGATCTTCCTCGCGATCAGCTCCAGGGCTTCCTGAAACAGAAGGAGGTCCGCATTGCAGACGATGTCCTGCGAGGTCGCACCAAGGTGGATGATGCCCAGAGCATCCGGGGCGGCCTCCCCGTAGGTATGGACGTGTGCCATGACATCATGTCGAAGCGTCTTCTCATGGGCCGCTGCAGCCTCGAAGTCGATGTCCTCGAGCGCTTCACGAAGTTGCCGCACCTGCTCGCTCGAAATCTCCAGGCCGAGCTCGTGCTGGGCTTCCGCGAGTGCGAGCCAGATCCTGCGCCAGGTCGTGATGCGTTTTCGGGGTGAAAAGAGTCGCGCCATCTCGGGCGTGGCACTGCGAGCCGTGAGCGGCGATTGGTAGATGTCGTGTTGCGATGCGATGGCGTGTCTCCCGACTTGGATTCGCGCGTCATCCTACCGACCGCACGGAGTCTTGGTTCGAATCCACCTGAGACTCTTCCCGAAGACATGGATCCAACCCAAGGCGTCCGGGAGAGGACCGCTCGGCGTCTCGAGCAGGGGCCGAACGCGCCTGCTCAGGCTGATTCCGATGCATGGAGGCCGTGGTCTCTGATCCACGCGTAGTTTTTTTCGATGCCCTCGGCGATCTTCACCTGCGGCTCCCATCCCAGTGCCTTCTCAGCCGCATCGTGATCCAGATCATGTCGTGCGACTCCCGCACCATCATCGGACACGTAGCGACGCTGAAAGCGCACCCCGGCGATCTCCTCGATCAGATCGACGAGCTGGTTGATCGTCGTGGTTTCGCGGTTGCTGACCATCACCGGTTCCGGGGTCTCCAGACGCATCACCCGTTCGAGTCCCTCCGCCGCGTCCGTGATGAAGGTGAAAGCGCGTTGCTGCGTGCCATCGCCCCAGATTTCGATTTCATGATCACCCCGGCGCATCGCTTCAAGTGCTTTTCGGCACATGGCGGCGGTCACGCCTTCGGCAGATCCGCCGGCGACGCGTCCCGGACCGTAGACATGATTGAGTCGCGCGACTCGCGTCTCGATCTCGCCAGCCGCGTCCATTGCATGCCAAAGCTGCTCCGAAAAGAACTTCTCCGTCATATAGCCGCTCGGTACCGGAGAGAATCGAGTGTCTCCTGAATCCCGAACACCGAAGACATCGTCCACTCCGAGCATGCAGGAGCCCGCGAACAACACCCGGCGCACGCCGAGCTCGCTGGCGGCGCGCACGATCTGCGTCGAAGGAACCACGTTGAGCAGACCGCTGAGACGTTCGCTTGACTGGAATCCGGAACCGCCCGTGACCGCAGCGAGATGGTAGACCTCCTCCATGTCCCGGCAGATGTCTCGGCACGCTTCGGGATCGACCAGATCGGCGACCACATGATCCGCACCCTGAAGCCTCTGCTCGGATCCCGGGGCGGTCCGATGCACGGCACGGACCTCATGTCCGCTTCGCACCAGTCGCTCCACGAGAGTTCGACCGATGAATCCTGATGCGCCGGTGACCGCGATGTTCATGAGATGACCTTCAAGTTGGAGTGACTCGTTGAGAGGGCGGCCGGTCTCGACCACGTCTCACCATGCTGATGTCGAAAAGTCTCCTGCCGTCCATCGTCATCATCCTTGATCATCCGTTCGAATGCGTTCATCCGACTCGACCTCCGGTTCGCAGACGGAGGGGGAGATCGTCCGGTGTGAAGTGCCGTCGTCCCGCGAGCGCGTCCACGGCTCCAGCGAATCCATCGAATTCAGTCGATGGGGGAGTTGGTGCGGAACGAGAACGAGCGAAGGCCCGGAGAATTCCCCGCGCGACCGAGCGAACCGAACCCGGATCGATCCGTTCACCGCCGACTCCGGACGTGACCCACGCCGAAGAGACATTGATCCCGGCAACGATGACCGGCCGGCCGAAATGCAGCGCGATGTCGGCGATGGAACTCATGCCCTCCACTCGATCACGAACGGACCAGACCGCGGATGCTTCCGAAACGACGCCGAGCAGTTCCGATTGAGAGAGCACCCTCGCGAGGCGGATCATGCCATTTCCCTCGTCGACTGCTGTCTGGTTCTTGTCGATGATCTTGTTTTCATACGAGGCACCCAGAATGGCAAGTGTCGCGTCCGGCATCGTGCGACGAACCTCCGACCATGCCAGTTTGAGAACATTCCTTCCCTTGGCGTCGCCACCGTTTATCGAGCCGACGACCACGAGCATCGGTCCCTCGGTCGGCAGTCCCAGCGCATGACGTGCCGATGGCGCCGGCTCGTATCCCTCGGTGTTGAGGGTTCCGATCGGAAGCAGGCGGGGATCCAGAGAGCCGAAGTGACGCATGAATCGTCGTCTCCCGGGTCCCAGGCATTCGTGCGGGTCGATGAAGAATGTGTGGTGTGCCGAAACCGAATTCATGAGACGCCTGCGATGCCTGGCGAATCCGATCCTTCGAAACCCGGTTCGGCCGCGACGAAGCATCTTCCATCGGGGGATCAAACGAAGCTGTGACCCCGGTTGGTGGAAGATCACGTCGAATTGCACGTCGGATGACGCAGTGGGGACGCATCCGGCTTTGATCATCAGGTCGATGGTGGGAACGATGAGCCGATCACCCGGTTTCGTCTCTCGTTGTGTCTCGTACCATTCCGCGCCGATTCGTCCCCCGGCATCGTCGTACGTCTCTCCTTCGACTCCCGCTGATCGAATTTCAACGCCGGCCGCCCGCGCGAGATCGACATTGGGCTTCATGGTCTCGCTCTTGAGCACTCCATCCGGCAGATATAGGACGGTCTCTTCACCGTTCGCTCGAGCGACTCTGGAAACCCACAACGCAAATGTGGGGTTGTGTCCGGAAATTATCGGCTCGTAGAGAAACGTCGTCATCTGGCTTCAGCTCCAGTGATCAGAAGAACCGATCATAAACCGCCTTTTCTGCATGTATTCATGAATTGGTCGGATGAAATCCACCAGTGATTTCTCATCGTAACTTTCACTTGAACGGATTGACAGACAAATCAATCGCACTGGTTTCGCAACCGAATTGGATCAGCTCAATTGGAAGCCGCTCACGAGGCACGAGCACTGGATCCGACCCACTTCATCGTCCTGCCCTGGCATTTTCGTGCGGAGATTCTGCCTCGCGAGACGGAATTCATGTCGCAAGGCGGACGATTCATCTTTCCGCTTCCGGACCTTGATGTGGTCTGACTGCAGTCGGCGAGTGGTCACGCATCTTGCTGCGTGCCTGCCGACCGAAAGACCTTCGGTTCGCTTCCATCGAGAATTCTTGCCAGGTTCGTGCGGTGTCTCCAAACGACCATGAAGGCGATCACCAGTCCGGTGATGGTCTGCGGAAGCACCGAGCCTGACTGGCCCTGCGCGCCTTCGCTCATCAGGCCGAGAATCAGTGTGGTCGACGGAATCGCGATGGCGGCGGCCATGCTGGCCAGAGACATGTATTTCACAGTGAAGATCATCAGGATGAAGACGCCGGCCGCAACCAGGACGGGAATCGTCATCAACGGCCACATGGCAAGCAGCGCCCCGCATGCGGTCGCCACGCCCTTGCCGCCCTTGAAGTTCAGGAACGGCGAAAACACATGCCCGAGGATCGCGGCGACGCCCACCGCAAGCCAGCCCGAGGCGGCCGCGGGCGCCAGTGCGCCCGCCGGTTCACCGAGCGTGCCCGCCAGCACGCCGGCCAGGATCACGGGCGTCGCGCCTTTGGCGGCATCGAGCACGAAGCAGAGAAGACCCCAACGTCGCCCCAGAGCACGTCCCACGTTGGTCGCACCGGTGTTGCCGGACCCGACGGTGCGAAGGTCGATCTTCTTGAGTTTCGCAAGGACCACTCCGAAAGGAATCGATCCGAATGAAAATGCGATCAAGCACCAGAGGAACCAGCCGGTCGGAGTCATCGGGATGTGCCTTTCTCAAGGAGTGTTCGCGCGGCGTGCAGCACGTCGCCGACCGAAATTCGTCCGATCCGACAGGCTTTCGCATGATCGTCGGCGATGTGTTCTTCGGTCAGAAACGGTTCGGCCACGAGGTGACGTTCGCGAATCTCAGGGAGCACCGTGAAGCGTCGATCCGTCGGTCCGAAGAGGACCACCGAAGGCGTGCCGAGTCCCGCGGCGAGATGCCGTGGTCCGGTGTCGTTGGTGATGAGGAGCTCCGACCTGCTGATGACCGATTTCAGCGCGGCGATCGAACCACCTCGTGCCGGCAGATCGATCAATCCGGGCCGGGCCAGTTCGACGACACGCTTGATGAGTTCGGCTTCAGCGGGTGAGCCGTTCACCAGAATGGTGACCTCACGGTTCGAGCGAAGGTCGTCCGCGACCGCGGCGAACGATTGCGCGGGCCATCTTTTGTCCTCGCGGTTGGCTCCCGGATTCAGAACGACGAACGGTCCGTCGAGCCCTTCGAGCAGTCGGTCGCCGGCCGAACGCTGTGCTTCACTCAGTCCCAGGCGTGGAGTCCGGTCTCTGACCTCGATGCCGAATGCCTCTTCGACGAGGTCGGCGTAGTCGTCCAGAGTGGTGGTGGGGGTGGACGTGCCTTGTCGGGGCTTGATCGGATCGGTCAGCAGCCAGCGTCGGCCCTGGGTGGCGTAACCGATTCGCCGGGTGCTGCCGGTCACGCGTGCGAACAACGCCGAACGCGGACTGTTGGGAAAGAGCAGGGCCGTGTCCGGTGCGAGTTTCGCGAGTCGCCGGCCGTCTTTCACCGGGCCCAGAAGGCCACGAAAACCAGCTTCTTCGATGGCGTCCACGAACGGAGCGCCCTCAAGAATGGGGCGCAGACCCGGGCGGATCGTGGCGGTGATGCGCATCGTCGGGTGCGCTTCCTTGAGTGCGCGCAGTGCCGGAGTCGCCATCACGATGTCTCCGATCCAGGAGGGCATCACCACCATGAGATGTTCGGGCGTCATGGTCATGAGGCGCTCCAGAGTGGGGCGTCGTATTTTCCGCGGTGCCATTGATCGGTGAGTCGTCTCAATTCCGCTGCGGCGGCCGTCGCGTTCAGTTGCGAGCCCTCCACCTCGAGTTCGATCGCGTCATCGCTCACGAACGTGACCTTGACTCGGATGCCGTTTCGTTCACCCAGTGCCTCGGCGGTCGAGGTCACGATCTCGCGGACCCCCGGATCCGCGAGGGGGGTGCCGATCAATGCGGTGAGTCTCACGCCGGCACTCATCCTTCGGAGACCGCCAGTCCGATGACTTCCACGGCCTGGCCGAAGGAGTCGACCGTGTGGTCCGGTGCCTTCTTGCATTCGTCCGCCCGGGTGCCTGGTCTGGAGAAGAGAATGGTCCGACATCCAGCGGAGCGACCGGCTTCCATGTCTCGATGCTGGTCACCGATCACCCAGCATTGCGAGAGATCGAGACCCAGTCGCTGGGCCGCCGCGTAGAACATTCCCGGCGCCGGTTTGCGCCACGGATGTTCCCGGGTGTACTCCTGAACGGTGCCCCTGGGATGGAACGGGCAGTAGTAGAAGTGAAGAGGTGTGGTCTCACCCACCAGCTGCTGGATCCGCTCATGAACCAGCGTGACATCCTTCTCTCCGTACCGCCCGCGCGCCACACCACCTTGATTGGTCACGACCACCAGCTCGAATCCCATCGCTCGGAGTCTTTCGAGACCCTGTGTCACGCCTTCCAGAAGGACAACCTCCGCGGGATCTCCGAGATCTCCGTCGTTGGAAATGAGGGTGTCGTCACGATCAAGAAAGATTGCTGCTGTCATCGTCCCGCCAAGAATACCCTCGTTCTCATGCGAAGGACTTTTCGCTGCTAGAATCCCATGTTCGAGACCGTCAGATCAGGGTTGCGGAGAACCACAATGAACACCACCATCTCACCGTCGTCCCGAGGCTTCAACGCCCCGACATCACCGATTCGCGCCCTCGAGGCCGCCTCCAGGGCCGCCGTCGAATCGGGCAAGACCGTCCACTTCATGAACATCGGTCAGCCCGACATCGCGACGCCTCGCGGCATGATCGATGCCTATCGAAACTACGACGAGAAGGTCCTGGCCTATTCGCCCAGCGACGGCTATCCGGCGTATCGGGAGGCACTCGCGTCAGACTATTACGGCAAGGTCGTCGGTACGCTGGCTCCGATCACCGCCGAGGACATCGTGGTCACCGTGGGAGGTTCGGAAGCGCTTCTGTTCGCGATCGCCGCCGTCACCGATCCCGGGGACGAGATTCTCGTGTGCGAGCCTTACTACACGAACTACGCCGGGTACACGCATCTGCTTGGAGTGACCGCGGCTGCGGTGACCACCCACGTGAAGGATGGCTATCAGATCGATCCCGCGATGATCGAAGCCGCCATCACCGAAAAGACCCGCGCGATCGTGCTGCCGACCCCGGGCAATCCCACCGGGGTGGTGCTTTCGTTCGAAGATCTCGAGAGAATCACCGAGATCTGCACCCGCCACGGACTCTTCTTCATCTGTGACGAGGTCTATCGTGAATTCGTCTACGACCAACCCGCGGGAACGCTCGCCCCCTCGATGCTCGCGGTTCCGGGTGCCGAGGACATCGCCATCGTGATCGACTCGGTGTCCAAGCGATACAGCGCCTGTGGCGCGCGGGTGGGCTGCCTCGTCACGCGAAACAAGGACGTTCGTCGCGCGGCGCTTCATTTCGCGCAGGCTCGTCTCTCGCCGGCGACCGTCGATCAGCTTGCCGGCATGGCCGCGCTCTCGACGCCTCCCACCTACTTCGCGGAAGTGATCGAGACCTATCGCGAGCGTCGTGACGTCCTGGTCGCGGGTCTGGAGTCGATCGGCATTTCGGTTCCCGCGCCCGAAGGTGCCTTCTACATCGCGGCGCCGTTGCCGGTCGAGGATGCCGCGGACTTCTGCAGCTGGCTCGTCAGTGACTTCGAACTCGAGGGTGAGACGCTCTGCATGGCGCCCCTGGGTGGGTTCTACACCACCGAAGGACTCGGTCGGAACGAAGTTCGCATGGCCTATGTTCTGGACAAGGACGTCATCACCCGGTGCGTCGCGATTCTCGAGGCTGGTCTGAAAGCCTATTCCGAGAGGGGTTGAACACCATGACTCAACGACAAGCAAGCGGTGCACTGGGAATCGTGGTGGGGGGCGGTCCGGCTCCCGGAATCAATGCCGTCATCGCCGCGGCGACCATTCGAACTCGGCTGTCGGGGACGCGTGTCGTCGGTATTCAGAATGGCTTCGAGCGATTGATGGCGTCCGATGCCGTCGAGGCCGAGGCCTTTCGCGAACTCGAGATCCAGGATGTCTCGCGAATTCATTTTCGCGGAGGTTCCATGCTCGGCACCTCCCGGGCGAACCCCACGAAGAGCGATGACATGCTCGATCAGGTGCTCGAGAATCTGGGATCCGCCGGAATCGACAAGCTGGTGACCATCGGCGGGGACGACACCTCCTTCACCTGCTCCCGGCTGGCCGAACGTTCGGGCGGGGCGCTCTCCGTGGCGCATGTTCCCAAGACCATCGACAACGATCTGGACCTGCCACCTTCTATCGACCCCTTCGGCTACCAGACCGCGCGCGCGGTCGGCGTCGAGGTGGTCCAGAACCTGATGGTCGATGCCAAGACCACCAACCGCTGGTATCTGGTGATCGCGATGGGTCGCAAGGCCGGTCATCTCGCACTCGGCATCGGCAAGGCCGCGGGTGCGACGCTCACGGTGGTTCCCGAGGAATGCGATGCGTCCGGCATGTCGCTTGATCGGCTGGCGGACATTCTCGCCGGTTCCATCATCAAGCGTCGTTCGGAAGGCCGCGGAGATGGTGTCGCGGTCGTCGCCGAAGGAGTCGCGCTGGCGTTCGATCCCGCGGAGCTTGAAGCTCTTGAAAACCTCGAGCGAGACGAACATGGACACGTCAGGCTTGCGGAAGTCGATCTGGGCAACCTGCTCAAGGATGCCGTGCATGAACGCCTGCAAGCCTTCGGGATCGACTGCACGCTGGTCTCCAAGAACATCGGCTACGAACTTCGATGCGCCGATCCGGTTCCCAGCGACATGGAGTACTGCCGTGATCTCGGGTATTGCGCGGGCAAGTATCTGCTCGAAGGGGGCTCCGGTGACCTGATCTCGATGCAGGGCGGCAGGTTCATTCCGATTCCGCTCACCGATCTTCTCGACCCTGCCACCGGTCGCATGCAGGTGCGCATGATCGATGTGTCCAGCACCCGCTACGGCATCTCCCGAAGCTACATGATCAGACTTCGAAGATCGGATTTCACGGATCCCGAGTCGCTCGCTCGTCTGGCGTCGACTTCGGGAATGTCATCCGAGCTGTTTCGCGAGCGTTTCGAATACCTGGTCGATGGGGAACTGCCTCCTCTCGTCCTTCGTTGATGGTCGCTTCCGTTCCGGAGCGCCTCCGGGCCCGGACGTCCTCTCATTCATGATTCCCTTCACGCATCGTCGGAGATCACCATGTCACGCACCTTCATCTCCCCCTGTCTTTGCGCACTTCTGGGGTTCCTGTCCGCGTGGCTCGGCGGCGTCGAGTCGGCGTTCGGAGACGACGCGATCGGCATTCTTGAATCAGTTCGACCCGGTGGTGAAGGGGGCGTCGAGACGTGGCGCATCGACGGCAACGACTATCTGTTCGTCCCCGACGCGGCGTCGGCGAAGGCTGAAGCGGTCTCCAGTCACGTGCCCGGTCGTCTCGTGGGCGTCAGATACGAGGTCCGGGACGGGGTTCGATACGCGACCATGATCCAGCCTCTTCTCTACGGTCCGGACGCGATCCAGGACGGACCGCACCTGATCTGGAAGGATGCGACCACCGCCACCATGATCACCGTCGTGGACGGCGAGGTGATTCGGACCGAATTCAATGATGTCTCCCGCGGTGATGAACTTCCGACGCCCAGCCGAAGCGTTCCCGTGATCCGGGTGGGTTCCAGGACCGAGGCGCCCACCGCATCGTGGCCCGATGCCGAACGAATTCTCGCCGTCAGCGATCTCGAGGGAAATCGGGAGACCTTTCTCACCTTTCTCAAGGGAAACGGCGTGGTGAACGACCGCGGCGACTGGATCTGGGGTGATGGTCATCTGGTCCTGAACGGAGACATCGTCGATCGTGGTGACGAAGTGACCGAGCTTCTCTGGTTGGTTCGTCGACTCGAGCGCCAGGCACGTGCCTCGGGAGGCCGNGTTCATTACGTCCTCGGCAATCATGAATCGATGGTGCTTGCGGGNGANCTTCGNTACATCCATCCGAACTATCGCTNCAGCACCGATCGAATCGGAATCNCCTACGACGNNCTNCACGGNCCNGACACCGAACTCGGACGNTGGCTTCGCAACCACAACAGCGTNGTCCGACTTGGACCGTTGCTCTTCGTTCATGCCGGCTATTCNCCGGAGCTCTATCGACTCGGTCTGGAACTCGACGAGATCAACGAGACGATCCGCACGGGTCTGGGACCACCGGCCTGGCCGGTCGAGGCGCGAGCCGATCTTCGCACCGGTTTGATCTGGCATCAGCAGGGGCCGCATTGGTACCGGGGCTACTTCCCTCAACATGCCGAAAACTGGGGTGGACGGCCCGACGACGCCGCCCTGCAGGCGATCCTCGATCGCCATGACGCGGACCATGTCGTCGTCGGGCATACGGTGGTCGAGGGTGTCGGAATCATCGACGGGCGGCGCCAGTTGATCGGCATCGACGTCGCCTGGCGTGACCCCTCGGAAGCCGAAGGGCTGCTGTACGACGAAGGGCGGCTCCATCGAGTGGATGCAGGGGGCCTCAGGACCCTGCTCGAACTCGCGCCGGCCTCGATGACCACCGAGTGAGCACTCCTTTGTCGGAGGGATCTCATTCTTGTCTCGACCGTCCCCTCCCTCGCAATGCGCTGACGGCGTACCATTGACGCATGGCCCAGAGCAAAGAACCAACCGTGCAGAATCAACCGTCCGATCCCGATGAGAGTTCGCTGATCGCAGCTCGTCGTGCGAAGCTCGACTGGATTCGCGATGAACTCGATGTGAACCCCTTCGGCGAGCGGGTCGACGGCCTGATCTGCCTGCATGAAGCACGCGGTCTTTTCAACGAAGCCGCTGAAGAGGCGCATGCCGCTTCGGTCACCGCCCGCAAGGAGGACGACACCATCGAGCTCGTCGATGACCGTGCCACGGTCCTCGTCGCCGGTCGGGTGGTCCAGCATCGCGACGTCGGGAAGCTGGTCTTCATGGTGCTGCGCGATCACACCGGAGATCTGCAGCTGAGCATCTCCAAGTCGGAACTGGTCAGTGGGAGTTTCAAGCTCGCGAAGAAGATCGACTACGGCGACATCGTGGTCGCCGGCGGACGCATGGGACGTACCAAGCGTGGTGAGATCTGCGTCTGGGCCGACCATTTCACGATTCAGACCAAGAGCCTCGCTCCACCTCCCGGCAAGCATCATGGACTCGCCGATCCTGAAGCGCGGTATCGCCGACGCTATGTCGACATGTATGCGAACCCCGAAACGATCGAGACCTTCAAGGCCCGCTCCCGCATGGTGTCTCGAATCCGCACGTTCATGGATGGTCGGGATTTTCTCGAAGTCGAGACCCCGATGATGCAGCCGATGGCGGGGGGTGCCGCGGCACGCCCGTTCACCACGCATCTCAACGCACTCGACATTCCGCTCTTCATGCGAATCGCGCCGGAGCTCTATCTCAAGCGTCTTCTGGTCGGCGGGCTTCCCCGCGTCTACGAGATCAATCGAAACTTTCGAAATGAAGGCATCGACCGTTCGCACAACCCGGAATTCACCTCGATGGAGGTCTACGAGGCGTTCGGAAACTACGAGACGATGCTCGAGCTCACCGAGTCCCTGATTCACGAACTGGCACGGGCCCGACGCAACGATCTGCTGGAGGCGGGCAGCGAACTCGACCTCGGCTCCGATGATGCACCTCGGCTTCCCTACGGTGATCTCATGATCGACTACGCCAAACCGTTCAGATCCGTCCGGTTTCTCGATCTCTTCGAGGAGGCGCTTGGATTCTCCGCCGATGACCGTGACAAAGTGCTTGCCAAGGCCAGGGAGATCGGTGTTGAAAACGCCGAGAAGCTCGATCATTACTTCGCGGTCAACGCGGTCTTCGAGGAATGCGCCGAAACCACGATCGATCCGGCCAGGCCCACCTTCGTGCTCGACTGGCCGAGCGTGATCTCTCCGTTGACTCGACCCCGCAAGGATGATCCGAATCTGGCGGAGCGATTCGACCTCTTCATCGGTGGCATGGAGATCGGGCCCGCCTACACCGAGCTCAACGATCCCGATCTCCAGTACGAGAAGTTCACCGAACAACTGACCGGCATCGACGACGAAGAAACGACATTCAGATCCCTCGACGAGGATTTTCTCGAGGCGCTCAAGGTCGGCATGCCACCCGCCGGTGGTCTGGGACTGGGAATCGACCGTATCGCGATCCTTCTCACCGACAGTGCTTCGATTCGCGATGTGATTCTGTTTCCGCTCATGCGTCCTCTGGGCGCGGATACGGTTGAGTCGGCTGCCGAGGTGACCGAGTGAGTGTCGGGCTGAGCCTCGTCGTCGCCTGGCTGATGACGATCTCCGCCTCGTTTTCGGGCGTGACCGAACAGGATCTCTGGTACCGAATCACGATTCGAGACGCCCCCTGCGGCTATCTTCACGAAACGGTGCGCGAAAGCCCCACTCGAATCCGGACCGAGTCTCTGGAACATCTGCGAATCGATCGGGGGGGGACCGTGGTCGAATTGAGTCAGGGCACGACCTTCGAAGAGGATCAGCGTGGCACGCCGCTTTCCGCGACGGTTCGCATCGACACCGGTGGTCGCCCCGTGCGTCATGAGTATGATTTTCCCGAGGGACACCCTCGTGCTCTTTCACGCGAAAGCGGCGGGCAATCCGCTCGAGAAGATGCGAATGATGCCTGGTTGACACCTTCCGAAGTCCGTGCGTTTCTCAAGGCCCGGATCGCGGCAGGGGCGACCCGTGTGACGTATCGAACCCTGGATCCCTATGCCGGAATGCGACTGCTCGAGATCGAACTGACTCGCGTCGGCTCCGAGCGTCGTGAGGTGCTCGGTCGAACGCTCGAACTGGGTCGATGGCGGATGCGGTCCGACGGCTCATCGATTCTGGTCGAGGAACTTCGCACCGCCGAAGGCATCCTCGTCTCGAGCGTCGCCGATGTCGGATTGGGCATGATGACGGTCGAACTGGTCGATCGAGAGACCGCACTCCGGGCCTTGGACGCGCCTCCGCCCGAGCTTCTCGACGCCACGCTGGTCCCCATTCGCAACATGGTCGGTCGGACCGATGACGCGGTCACCGCCGGATACCGCGTCTTCTTCGACACCGATCGCTCCTGGGAACTTCCCGATTCCGGTTCGCAGCACGTGAGAACACTTCGGCCCGGCGGCTTCGAAGTGACGATCGATGCCGCCAGTGGTTCGACCGCGAGTGCCAAGGAACTCGCCGATCCCGCCCTGCGTTCGGCATCCGCCTACATCGACATCGATGACCCGGGGGTCCGTCGGTTCTTTCGAGAGCTCGAAAAGAGACCGGGTGACACCACTCTGGAAGCCTGTGATCGTCTTCGAGTCGCCGTCGCTCGACAGGTCTCCAACAAGACCTTCGGTGTCGCGTTTGGAAGCGCAAGCGACGCCTTGCGTTCACGTTCGGGTGATTGCACGGAACATGCCGTCCTGCTCGCGGCGGGNTTCAGACTCGCGGGTCTGCCCGCCCGCATCGCCACCGGTCTCGTGCACGCACCTGCGTCGGGTTTCGAACATGGTGCCTTTGCCTGGCACATGTGGACCCAGGTTCTCATCGATGGAGTCTGGTGGGACTTCGATGCCACGCGAAAGAATCGTTTCGATGCCGGGCATCTGCTGGTCTCGACCAGTTCGCTCGATGGAGGAACCGGTGAGCGCGCACTTTCTGAAATGCTTCTGTTGCTCGGACGCATGCGCGTCGAGGCGATCTGCGTGGATGGCCTGGTGCTCGATGAAAAGACGACCGACGGAAGAGGTGACGACCGATGACTCTCGAAATGATCTCCACCGTGTCCCTGCCCGCGCGCGAACCACGTGGTCACAAGGGGACCTTCGGTTCGGTGGGTG
>NYVB01000087.1 GCA_002684315.1 Planctomycetaceae bacterium
CGCGCTGGAACGCGCCGGTCGCACGCCGCTGCCTCCCTACATTCTGGGCGCCCGCCGCGAGCGGGGTGAAGAGGATGACGCCATCGATCGTTCGGACAGGAACTGGTACCACACCGTCTTCGAACACGCCGCAGGCCAGCGTTCCGTGGCCGCGCCGACTGCCGGACTTCATTTCACGAAGGCACTTCTCGAGGCGATCCGTCGCAAAGGTGTCGAGATCATCGAGATCGAACTCGAAGTGGGCCCCGGCACCTTCAAGCCGGTGACGGCGACCCATCTCGCGGATCATCCGATGCACCACGAGCGATTCCGGGTCGAGACCGAGGCACTGGCCGCTCTGGAGGCGGCACGGGCTCGTGGGGGCAGGGTGGTCTCCGTCGGAACCACCAGTTGCCGAACGCTTGAATCCCTTCCCCAGCCGCTTCCCGGCCGCACGATCGAAGCCTCCACCGATCTTCTGATCGCCCCGGGCCATGTCTTCACCCAGGTCGATGCGCTGATGACCAATTTTCATCTTCCACGCTCGACTCTGCTCGCCCTGGTGGCGGCGCTGATCGGTCTGGACGCCACCCGACGGATCTACCATGAAGCGGTCGAAGCGCGGTATCGTTTCTACTCGTACGGAGATGCGATGTTGATTCTTTGAGGGATGCGTTCAACGAAACCGCAACGAATCATCCCGCTCGAGCCGATGTAGGAAGTACGCAGATGCACGAGAACGTCCCGACACTTGAGGAACTCTTCGATGACGACGTGGTCATCGAAGGCGATCCCTCGCTTCGCCTCCGAGGCGTGGCCGAGGATTCCCGTGCCGTGGTTCCCGGTGGACTCTTCGTGGCCCGTTCAGGCAGCGAGCTCCAGGGCTCCCAGTTCATCGAGGATGCGATTCGCCGCGGTGCCGTCGCGCTGCTGGTCGAAACCGGTGCCCAGCTCGCGCTTCCGCAGCCGGCGCCGGTCGTGATTCGTGCGAAGGATCCACGGGTCGCCGGTGCTCGTGCCGCACACCGTTTTCATGGAATGCCCTGCGACGGACTCTCGGTGGTCGGCATCACCGGGACCAACGGAAAGACCACCGTGGCCTGGTTCGTGCGTGCCTTGCTCGCCGACGTCGGAAGACGCTGCGGGCTGGTGGGTACGATCGAAATCGATGATGGTCGAGAAAAACGCGTCTCCGCGTTGACCACGCCATCCGCCAGCGTGCTCGCGGAGGCATTGGGTCGCATGGCACGTCATGGTTGTGACTCCGTGGTGCTGGAGGCGTCCAGTCATGCCCTTGATCAAGGCCGTCTCCGTGGTGTTTCGCCAAGGATTGCACTCTTCACCAACCTCAGTGGTGACCATCTCGATTACCACGGCACGCTCGAGACCTATGCCGCCGCGAAGGCTCGATTGTTCGAGTCGGTCGAGAAGGGTGGTCTTGCGATCGTGAACGTGGATGATCCCGCCCACGCACGAATGATTCGCGATGCCCGTTGCGGCGTCCTGCGATGTTCCACTCGAGGCGCGCCCGCGGATGCGCAGGCGCAGATGATCGAGATGTCCCGCCATGGGAGCCGATTCCGATTGGAGGGGCCCTGGGGCGTGATCGAATCCGAAGCCGGCATCGTCGGACGGCACAATGCTGAAAATCTTCTGCTCGCGGTGGCCGCGGTCCATGCCCTCGGGGTGGAGAGCGAGCGACTGGCTTCGGCGATCAGCGCGGTTCAGGCCCCACCCGGTCGTCTGGAACCCGTCCCGGATCAAAGGGCTGATTTCAGCGTCTTCGTCGACTACGCCCATACCGACGATGCGCTTGAGAACGTGCTTCAGGCAGCCCGTCCGCTGGTCACTCAGGGAGGACGGCTGTCGGTGCTCTTCGGGTGCGGGGGTGATCGGGATCGAACCAAGCGTCCTCGAATGGCGGAGGTCGCGAACGCACTGGCCGATCGCATCATCGTGACCTCCGACAATCCTCGAACCGAGGATCCCGTCGCGATCGTCGAGGACATCATGGCCGGTGTCCACGAATCGAGTCGCGATTCGGTGCTGATCGAAGTCGATCGTGCTCGAGCGATCGAAGCTGCGATCGACGATGCCCGCTCCGGCGATGTTCTGGTGATTGCCGGCAAGGGTCACGAGGACTATCAGATCATCGGAACCGAACGCAGGGATTTCGACGACCGACTCATCGCATCGGCGGCGCTTGCCCGACGAGGAGACGCCTCATGACTCACGAGTTCCTCACCCCGGAAGACATGCGACACGCCGTCGCGGGGCAGTGGTTGAATGAGGCCGTGCCCTCCCGAGTCGCGCCCGCTGGTGTCGCGATCGACTCCCGTGAGGATCTTCACGCCCAGTGTTTCATCGCGATCATCGGTGCGCGAACCGATGGTCACCTCTGGCTCGCTTCCGCGGTCGAGGGTGGCGCCGCCATGTTGATCGTGCAGGCGGATCGACGTGACGCCGTCGATGACGCGGTGGCCGGCTCCATTCCGATCCTGCTCGTCGCCGACACCCGAACCGCACTGTGGCAGCTTGGGGTCGCCTGGCGAGCTCGCCTGAACGCGGTGGTCGTCGGCATCACGGGAAGCGCGGGGAAGACCACCACCCGGCGACTGGTCCAGTCGATCTGTGAACGCCACCTCGAGGATCTTCCCGCCGGGGCCGCGGATGGCGGCTGCACCGCCTCGGTGAAGTCCTACAACAACGACATCGGCGTGCCACTGACGATTCTTCGAGCGCGCTCGAATGATCGGTTCCTGGTCCTCGAGATCGGAACCAATGCTCCGGGTGAGATCGCCGCGCTTTCGTTGCTGGCCGAACCCGACATCGTCGTCATCACCAATGCCGGACGGGCGCATCTGGAAGGGCTGGGATCTCTCGAAGGGGTCGCCCGCGAGAAGGCTTCGATTCTCGAAGGTCTCTCCGATGACGGCCTGGTGGTGCTGCCCGCCGCCTCCGGTCCCTTGCAAGACGAAGTTCTCGCACGACTCGGCGCGAATCAGACGATTCAGAACTTCGGCGAGTCCCGGGGAGATCTCGTTCTCACCAGCCGCCGGACGATCGACTCCAGTGGCGCTCAGACCGTGCAGTGTTCCGACGGATTCGAGGCTCGAATGCACCTTCCCGGCGCGCACAACGCCCAGAACGCACTTGCGGCCATTCTTGTCGCGCGAGCGCTTGAAATTGAGGAGACTCAGATCGGTCTGGGACTCGCCGAGCTGGCTTCGGATCCCATGCGATTTTCAGGTGAACTGATCGGAGATTCAGGAATCATGATCTACAACGATGCCTACAACGCCAACCCCGACGCCGTCCTTGCCGCACTCACCACGTTCGGAGAGCTTTCCAGCGAAGCCAGCCGGCGCGTTCTGATCCTTGGTGACATGATGGAACTGGGTGACGATGCCACCACGCTGCACGCCGAGATCGGTCGAGCGGTGGTCGAGTTGAGCCGAACCATCGAGCTCTCTTACGTGATCTTCATCGGTCCACTTTCCTCCCACGGAGCCCGGGCGGTCCTCGATGCCGGGGCCGATCTGATGGTCGTTCAACTGGCCGCCCTCACTGACGTTCTGTGTGAGGGTGTGGCGGGCATGATCCACTCAGGGGATTCCGTCCTNATCAAGGGCTCACGCTCGCAGGCTCTCGAACGGGTGGTGGACTCGATTCGAACCGTGACCGGCACGCTGAATTCACCCGATCCTCAATCTGTCTGAGTCCCTCTGTCGCTGCGAGGGCTCTTGTGCCGATGACACTCTCATCAGCACCCTCAGAACCGACGGCACATGCTCNTCAACCTCATCGATCATTTTCAAGACAAGCTCGAGTCCCTCGGACTCTGGCCGTATCTTCAAGTGCTCTACCAGGAAGAGTTTCGAGCCCTGGCGGCGGTGCTGCTCGCCTTCATTCTGGTGATGTGTTTCGGCCGGCGCACCATCGCCTGGCTCGTCCGCATGAAAGTCGGCGACTCCCCTGAATTCAATCATTCCGACCTGAACGATCTGATGAAATCCCGCGGGGGAACGCCCACCATGGGTGGAATCCTGATCTGCGGGGCGATTCTGGTCAGCATGCTGCTGCTTGCGGATCTCAGCAACCGCTATGTCCAGCTGGCGATCGTGGTCCTGCTCTGGCTCTCCGGGTTGGGGGCGTTCGATGACTGGCTGAAACTGACCGCTGCGCGACGAAACCCGGGCTCGCGAGATGGCTTGTTCCCCTGGGAAAAACTTCTGTTTCAGCTGGGACTGGGGCTGGTGGTCGGGGTGTTCGTCTTTCAGGCCGCCGGGGCACCGGATGCACTGGTCCTGAATCTTCCGTTTCAAAGGACCTACCCGCCGGCTCAGCTCGATGACACCCTGCAGCTTCCGATGGCGCTCTCACCCAGCGTGCTGGTGTTGCCCGGGATCGTCTTCATCGCCATCGCGGTGTTCTTCATCGCCGGGTTTTCCAATGCGGTGAANCTGACCGATGGGATGGACGGTCTGGCGGCCGGAATCATCGCCATCTCGGCACTCGTTCTCATGGTGCTCGCCTGGCTTGGTGGCGAACCACGCGCCAGCGCGTTTCTCATGATTCCCTACGTGGAGGGCTCTCAGGAGCTCACNGTGGTGGCCGGAGCGATGGTGGGCGCGTGCATCGGATTTCTCTGGTTCAACGTGTCACCCGCCAGTGTCTTCATGGGAGACACNGGTTCACTGCCGCTCGGCGGCCTGCTTGCCTACATCGCCTTCGTCACCCGGCAGGAGGTCCTTCTGCTCGTCATCGGCGGCGTCTTCATCATGGAGATCGGAAGCGTGGTGATGCAGGTGTCCTTCTTCAAGTTCACGGGCGGCAGACGGATCTTCCGCTGTTCACCCATCCATCACCACTTTCATCTCGGTGGATGGAGCGAGCATCAGGTCGTCCTGCGATTCTGGTTGATCGCCGCGATTCTCGCGATGATCGCCCTGGCAAGTCTGAAGCTTCGTTAGTTCGATCCATGTCCTCTGCTGAACGGTCGACCTCGCATGCNTCGCGGGCGTCGTCGATCGTGTTCACTGGTCGTGCGGCAGAACCTGGTTCAGATCCACGGTGGTGCCGGGAGCCTCGAGGCGCTTCTTCAGGCGATGTGTTCGCAGCAGTTCGACCAGGCGCATCATGTCGGGGCGCAGCGGGGCGGTGAAGGAGACGGGACGTTCCTCGATCGGATGCGTGAAGCCGAGCGTCGTGGCGTGGAGTGCCTGGCGAACGATCAAAGGCTCCGTGCCCAGCGAGTCGGCCACGTCCCGCTCCTGCAGGTGTCGTCCGCCGTACATGTCGTCTCCCACGATCGGATGGCCCAGATAGGAAAGGTGGACCCTGATCTGATGGGTGCGGCCGGTTCGAAGTTCGAGTTCGACGAGGGTGTAGCCTTCGTACAGCTCCCGAACCCGGTAGATCGTGAGTGCCTCCTTGGCGAGGTCGTCGTAACGGACCGCGTATTTCTCACGTGAGGTCGGGTGCTTTCCCAATGGTTGTTCGATGCGATCGGCGAACGGGCTCATTTCACCATGCACCACCGCGAGGTAGCGTTTCTGCGTCTGTCGTTTCTCGAATTGACGACCCAGTCGCCAGTGGGCGGTGTCTGATTTCGCCGCGACCATCACACCGCTGGTGAAACGATCGAGTCGGTGCACCACACCCGGTCGACAGTTGTCCTCGCCGACGGTGGACAGACCTCCGCTGGTCTTGTTNTGAAAGTGCCAGCTGAGTGCGTTGATGAGGGTTCCCGAACGGTTGCCGCGTGCGGGATGCACGATGATGTCCGGCTGTTTGTTGATCACGATCAACGAATCGTCTTCGTGGATCACATCGATGGGAATCTCTTCCGGAGGGATCGAGTTGCTTGGTGGTGGGGGAAGCGTGGCTTCGACGACATCGCCCTGGCGAAGTTTGGTCGAGGCTTTCGCTCGTCGTCCGTTGACGGTGACGCCATCCTCCCCGATCAGTTTCTGAAGCGACGTCCGCGAGAGAAAAGGGACTCGATCCACCAGATATCGATCAAGTCGTTTCTGCAGATCCTTTGCCAGGACGAAGCGAACCCTGGCCTGTGATTCGGCATCGGCTTCATCGCACGCGTTGTAGAGGGCATCGAGTGATTCTCGATCGACCTTGCCGCCTCCATTGAGCAGCCCCGAGGGATCATCCGCCCCGTCGTGGACTTCGGGCGTCTCTTCCTGGTCTGAACTGTGATCCTGAGATGTCATCACCGGAGGACGGGTGAAGAATCACCCGTCGCCTTCACCGCTGGTGGGGGCGGGATCGCCCGATCCGGTCTGACCCTCGAGGATCATTTCGCTGGCACCCTCATCGGTGGACGGTTCGTCCTGGGTCGTGACGCCGAGGGGGGCAAGCACGCCTTCGGTGCCGATCAGTGCCGAAGCATCCGGAGTCACTTCCGCGACGGGAGGCACCGGAAGATCCGCCTGAGCGGGAAAGCTGGTCTTGACTGCGAGAACGTCCATGCTGTCGGAACGCTGTCCGGCCTGGGTGGCGAGCTGCGGGTATTGGGGTTCGGCGATTTCGGCGATGCGAGCCAGGCGCGCCTTGCCATCATCGATCCTGCCCCGGCTTTCCGCGATGGCGGCCTGGCCGAAGAGGGCGCTGATCACGAAGAGTTTCTTCGCAAAGGTGGTCTTGTACTGATCACCGACCTGGGTGATGACTTCACCGTACAGGGCATCCGCACGATCGAGAAACGCAGTGCGAGTCTCGGCATCGAGCTTGAAGTCCTCGCTGCCGGCTTCACGGTCGAAGCGTGTTCCGGTCTGGATGCTGGTGAGGTACTTGTCCGCGGCCGACATCAAGGCGAGGATCGACACGGAATCGACTCCTTCAGCCTCCACCGCGATATCTTCGAGCGAGCTTGGCAGTTCCGCGGTGGTGAGTCCTTCCCAGGCCGCATCTCTGCGGTCGTTGGCACTGCGTTCCAGCCACTGCCAGCCGACGCCGGCAAGCGCGACGAGCAGCACGGCCAGAAGGATCCCGTTGCCCCATTTCTTGAGCCAGTCGACGAATTCCTCGTTGACGCGGCTTTCGTTGAGATCGGTTTGTTCGACCTGGCCGAGACGGTCCTGGTCATTGTTCGGTTTCTTGGCCATCGGGGTCTCCGGGTAAAGTCGGCGGAGGGATCCGCCTGAATCGACGAGGATAGCGGTGCATCCGCCCTCAAGCAACAGGAAGCGGCTCTCCTTGAACGGTCTATCGTCTGTTCCGAGGCCACAGGGCCAGCCCGTTTTCAAGGACACTCAGGCTTGCTTTCAGGTGGGCCCGGGTGCCTTCATGAGCCATAAAGGCCGGTGTGGTCGCTGCNAGCAGGATTCTTCGGGCGTTGGCCAGCTCCAGAACGTGATCGCCCACCTCGAGTCCCAGCCGAAGTCGAGCCTCCTGCATGGCCTCCAGCGGGCGTTCATTTTTCAGGCGCTCGGGATGCGACCAGCAAAGGCGTTCCAGATAGAGGGCGTCTTCGATCCAATGACCCGGTCTGACTTCCGCCAGGTCGACCAGGCAGATGGTGCTTCCGTCGCTCCTGAACATCGCGTTTCCCAGATGGAGATCGCCGTGAATCCAGTGGATCGGTGTGCGAGCGCGCCAACGCCCGATGATGTCCCCCCAGTGGATGCGCGCCAGCCTGAGGGCTTCCACCCATCGTCTCTTCTCGGGGAGTTCGTTTTCAAGAATGCTTCGAGAAGCCTGGTCCAGCCAGCGTTCCCAGTCATCACGTCGCTTGGGACGATCGATCNNAACGCTCGTCATGCAGGCGTGCATCGAAGCGCACGCCCTNGCGGTCCGTGACAGATGGCCTGGAACCCACTGCGCNCCGAGTGGCATGCCCGGAATGCGTTCCATNACCAGCCANCCGATGTCATGGTGGCCCANNGAGTCTCCGCTGGCGAAGAGACGAGGCACGATCGGTGGTTCCTCGCAGTNCTGCAACCGTCGAATCCAACGCAGTTCCCGGCCCGGCACCGGAAATTTCACGAAGGCCTCTCGTCGACCGTCCGACGTTTCGTACCAGGCGGTCCCCGTGAGGGCGCCACCTCGCTGCCAGTCCATGCGAACCCAGCACAGATCCTGAAGTCGACCATCACAGGCGTCGAGCAGTTCAGGTTCGAGTGAGCGAGCAAGCGATCTTTGCATTCTGAATGGAGCCCCTTGCGGTCATGGGGATGATCCTTCTTCATCTTCGCATGGATCCGAAGAAAATCACGCGTGGAATTCAACAGCTGGAAAAATCACCGCGCGGGCCCGTGAATTCACTGTTTCGTCGCGATGACTTCCGATTGAAACCATGATCGTTCGAGACGGCCGTAGAGGCGACAGCAGAGATGGAACAGCTTCCAGCCGAAGATTTTCTGGATCTGCAGATACCCGGGGGGCCATTTGTGAACGAGCGAGCCTGCTTCCTTCACCGTGTATCCGGCTTCGGTGAAGAGATTTCCGAGATTCATCGGGCTCCAGCTGTAGAGATGGAAATGCATGTCCCCCGGTTTCCATCCGACGGAGATGTTGTCACAAGGCACCAGGAAGTGCATCGTGCCTCCCTTCTTCAGCAGAGGCATGAGCGCCTTGATCTCCTGCATCGGATTGAGACTGTGTTCCAGAGCATGGTTGCTGATGATCACGTCCGCGATACCCTCGCCCAGTTCGGCGAGGCATTCATGCTGTGAGCCGAACGGCCTCACATCGTTGGCGGTGATCTGGTCGTGGGCCGAAGTGTTCGGTTCGATTCCGATTCGTCTGGCGCATTCGATCTCCTTGAGCAGGAATCCTCCCCCGCATCCGAAGTCGATGACCGTGTCCGTCGGTTTCACCGAGCGGCTGAATTTGAAGGCGTTCGCCTTGCCTCCGAAACGGCCGACCAGGCTTTGCCAGGCGAAGTACGCTTCGTCGTAATGGATCGATGTTCCATCGTTGCCCATGGCTTTTTTCCGTGTTTCGTACCTCGTCGTCGTGAATCAATCCTAAACCGATATCGCCGAAAAGCCAGCGCGAGTGAGTTGATCCGCGGGCATTTGAAATCAACGCCCCGTTGCAGGACCGAAATCGCGGACGAAGCGTCCGGGAATCCCTCGAAGTGATACCGTGGAGGCATGTTTCCAACGCTTCTTGCCATCGATCTCGACGGGACACTTCTGAACGCGTCGGGATCGCTCGACCCCGAGACCAAACCGCTTCTCGATCGAATCAGAACGCGTGGCTGCGAAGTGGTCGTCTCCACCGGACGGACCCACAGCGAGTCGGTGCGTTTTCTCGAGGCACTCGAACTCGAGGGGGTCATGATCGGTTCGGCGGGTGCGGTCATTTCCGAGGTCGCGACGGGACGGACCGTGGAACGCAACGTGATCCCCGCTCCGACTCTGCGTGGCATGTTGAAAGGTCTCCTCGCCCACGGGCATCTGATCCAGCTCCTGCAGGACGTGTCGTCGGCTTCGCATGAATACATCCTTCTGGGCGAGGCATCGCCGCACCCGGCGACCACCTGGTGGCTGGGCCACCATGGTGTCTCGTTCACCAGCGCGACCTCACTCGATGACCTCGATCTTTCGCATGTCATGCGCGCGAACGTCATCACCGACGGTCATGATCTGGGGGGCATGGTCGAGGAGATGAAGGATGCATACGGAGAGTCTCTGGTCGTCAGGCACTGGCAGGCGGTGACGGATGAGAACTCCAGAGATGCCTGGATGCTGGAGGTCTTCGATCGCGGGGTCGACAAGTGGAGTGCGATCGAGCACCTCATCGACCAGCGGTCGATCGCCGCGTCCGACGTCGCGGCGATCGGTGACGGTCTCAACGACATCGGCATGATCGAAGGGGCGGGTCGTGGCATCGCGATGGGCCAGGCGGGCGTGCCTCTGCGCTCGGTCGCCGACCACGTCGTGTCACCCCGTGATCAAGGCGGCCTGACCGAGGCACTGCGCCTTATTCTCGATGCCTGACCTCTCATGAGTCGGTGTTTCGCCGTGACCGTGTTAGGCTTGTCACGTGGCGAAACGAGACGAGACCAACCCGAACGATGCACGCTCCTCCCTCGACTACGCCGAGGGTGAGATTCTTCTGTCCTCGCTCGAGGCCGTCTTCAAGGGCGTGCTCGAATCCGAAGCCCCCGTGCATGCCGTCTACGGACCCGCACGAGGGCCGTTTCAGAAGCTTCGGGCACACCAGGCGGATGACGGTCTTTCCCGGCTTCTGGCCGACCATGGCTGTCGGCTTGAAGTCGTCGACGAACCCGGCCGCGCGGTCGATCTCGCGGCGCGCAGTTGTCTGGTCGGTCGCAACGTGGTGATGTTGATGCCTGCGGGTGATGTGCTTCGCTCCGCGAACGCTCTGGTCCGCGCTCGAAAACTTCTCGAAGGGGCGGAAGGATTCGGCTTGCTGCTGATCATCGAAGACGATGTCGAGCATCTCGCTCGTGCGGCACCGGTTCACCTGCTGGATGATCTGGCGATCGCCAAGATCGAACCCAACGACGTGTCGGATCTCCGAGACATGATCGAACACGGAATCAGACTCTCCCGTGCCGGCGACGGTCCGACCGCGATGCTGGTCGCGAGTAATCTGCTCCATTCCTTCGACACGATCCCCGCCCGCCCCAACCGAGTGGTCGGCACCCTCGATGTCGCCGCGGCCATGAAACGAAAGCGTCGCATCGGTCGCGGACTCGAGACGATGGGGCTGCTGCGACTCTCGAGACGACTCGAACTCAACAAGACCTCCGCACTGCCGAGTCCCGGTGAACGAGCGCCTCTCGGACTGGTCGCGATCGGACCGGCCTACACCGCGGCTGAATATCTGCTGAGACGTTTCGGACTGGATGGACGCATTCCGTTGCTGCGAATCGGCATGTCCGCGCCATTCGACGATTCGATCGCAGAACGTCTTCTTTCGAGATGCGAAAGGGTCGTGGTTCTCGAGGCGCGTCCCGGCCTGACCGGGAAGGCCCTGCTGGCGGCTTCGGAAGCGGCCCGTCGTCGAGGCGTCGAAACCGCCTCGACCTGGTGGCACACCCTCCCCGAGATCGATGGCGAATCCCTCACCCTCGAACGCGGAGATGCGTTGCGTGCCTCCCAGGTGGCGCGCAAGATCGGGGCTCTTCTGGATTCGGTCTCCACGGGTCGCACGATCACGCGCGGACTGGCGACGTCCGACGCCCGTTTCGATGAGCTGGTGATTCCCGGAAGAGGAAGCAGCATCGGTGTCGAGGGTGCGATCCGCACCGTCAAGAACATGCTCACCGCCACCGGGCAATGGTTGCGTGAACGGCAGGACGGCGAGGTCGAGGATGAAGAGCGGATCGCGCTCATGCTCGATGCGCCATCCGAGACCGGATCCAGTCGATACGACCGGCTGGTGGAAGCGGAGATCTGGGGGCGGAATCGATTCCTGGCCGATGGACCTGCGGCGATCCGTGAGTGTGCGAGTGATCCCACGCCTCGTCTGCTGGTGATCTGCGACGTCGGTTCCAAGGGTGGCATCGATGTGGTTCGACTGGCGACCGCCTCCGTGCCGGAGGAGTTCGGAGATCGAGTCGAGATACGAACCGTCGATCTCACCGACCTCGATGGATTCCTCGAGGTGCTGCGGGAATCCGTGCTTTCGGACAACGTCCGGGTGCTCATCGCCCGGGACGGAACACCGCCTCGCTTCGATCATTCGGCGATCGAACGATCCTTCCGTGAAGTCGATCGCCTCGGTTTCACGACCATGCACCGGATGAGTCGCCCCGCGGAGCAGGCCTGCAGCCTGCGGGCTCCGATTCTGAGTGAATCGCTCGGGGTGGGAATCGATCGTGTCGGCGAGGAGCTGGAGACCACGTTCAAGGTCGATCGACTGCCACGCCGCATGGCTCGAATGATCAAACTGCGCGTGCGACCGGTGCTCGAACAGATCGAGGTCGTTCGCACCAGGCCGCCGATGGTCGATGTCATCGGACCCACCGGTGAACGACCCGGACCTCCCGTGATTCGTCACGGAACCGCCTCCGTCTGGCGGTGTCACATCGCAGGCTGGCGTGGAGGTGAGCCGGGACTCGTCTCGCGGATCCTGTGTGGTGCGGGTCGGGAGATGGGCTATCAGGTCGGCTGTTCGATCTCGAGTCGATCGGCCGGGCCGGGCCGGGGCGCATGGGCGCAACTCCTCTTCACCAGACCCAGAGACGGCAAGGAACCATCTCTCCCGCTTCTGATTCCCTTCGGCGAAGCCGATCTTCTGATCGGTGCCGATCCGATCGAAAGCCTGCGGGCTCTGGGGCCCGATCCGCTTCTTCGCGTGGCGGAGTCGAGCCGGACGGCGGCGGTCGTCAATTCCGGGCTGCTCGCGGATCAGGAGGAACACATCGCAGGTCGGATGCGCGACACTCGCAAGCTTCTCACCGATGCCATCTCATCCCGTTGTCTTCCGCAGGCATGGCTTGGTGATCTGGTGAACGCGTCGAGAAACACGTTTCTCACCGAACGTCTGATCGATGTGGTGCTCCTGGGCATCGCCTATCAACGTGGGCTGATCCCCGTCTCTCTCGAGGCCATCGAACGGTCCATCGGCAAGGAGCAACGAGGCGACTTCGGGCGACTGCTCACGGCGTTCCGTCACGGACGAACCTTGAGTGAGGGTCTTCCCGGTCTGGCGCAGCAGGAGGCCGAGGTCGTCGATTCCGAATTCATGATTCGTCGTCTGGTGCGAAGCGTCCGTCTGGATTCCGGCGGGCGTCGAGGTCGCACCCAGCAGTTCGAATCACTTCTTCGTGAGACTCTGGGCATGATGCCGGGCCTGCAGGAAACCAGTCGGGGGCGCGCGGCGGCTCTGGATTTCTCCGTCGCCCTCAGGCATGCCGTCTTCTGGCGGGGCATCGAGCATGCCGGTCGGTACGCCCGATTGATCACCAATCTCTACCAGTCGGATTCCGGTGCGCATTCGAGACGGATGACCGCGTATGCGATCTTCCCCCTCGCCGAGGCCATGCTCATCCCGGATCCCCTGTACGTCGCGACGATGTGCACCAGTCTCGATCAGAAGCGTCGCATCCGGGAGCGCCTCGGCATTCGACACGCACGCGGTGATCACATGGAACGGCGCTACCTCACCCGCTTCGAATTGATCGTCGCTCGTCGGCGTTTCCGACTCGACGTCGCGTCGGGACACTGGCCCGCGTGGCTGATCTCGACTCTCGTTCGTTTCGTGCCGGCTGGATGGCGTGGTTCCCGAGGTGAACGCCGCGTGCGCGCCTCGATCATCGAGCTGATCGAACGTGCGACCCGGGAATCGAAGGACACACCCGAGTATTGGGAACGTGTGATGCTCCGACTCAATCTTCAGGCGGAGATGGGGCGCCTTCGCATGCTCTCTTCAGGTGAGTTGCGTCGAGTCCTCGCGGAGTGACTCTTCAGTCTTCGCCCGGCGAATTCCGCTGCCGATTCTTGTGGCGAAGCTGGCCGCAGGCGGCGTCGATGTCCCGGCCGCGACTGGCTCGGATGTGTGCATTGACGTTCTTCTCGCGAAGAATCGATTGAAAACGAAGAACGTCCTCTGAAACCGGCCGCTTGTAGGGGAGTCCCTCGACCTCGTTGTATCGGATCAGATTCACATTGGCTCGAAGCGAGCGCGCGATCGTGGCCAGTTCACGAGCGTGTTCCGGGCGATCGTTCAGCCCCCCGAGAAGAATGTATTCCAGCGTGATCTCTCGGCCGCTTGCTTGAAAATACGCCTGGCACGCATCGAGCAGTTCACGAATCGTGGTGTACTGCGCCCAGGGAATGATCTCCTTGCGCAAGTCGTCGTTCGGGGCGTGCAGGCTCAAGGCCAGCGTGACGGGAATGTCGAATTCAGCGAGGC
>NYVB01000088.1 GCA_002684315.1 Planctomycetaceae bacterium
ATCACCGCGGTCATCAGCCCCTGGAACTTCCCATTGGCGATCTGCGCTGGAATGACCACGGCAGCGTTGGTCACCGGCAACGTGGTGATTCTCAAACCGGCCGAACAGACCCCGGGAATCGCGGCGGTCATGGTGGATATTCTGCGTGAAGCAGGTCTGCCCGAAGATGCCCTGGCATTTCTTCCCGGTATCGGTGAAACCGTGGGAGCGGCGATCGTGCGGGATCCCAGAATCTCGATGATCGCATTCACCGGGTCGAAGGCAGTCGGGCTCGACATCATCAAGGCGGCTGGTGACACCGGAGAGACACAAGATCACGTGAAGAAGGTCGTCTGTGAAATGGGTGGCAAGAATGCCATCATCATCGATGCCTCGGCGGATCTTGATGAAGCCGTCCTTGGAGTGAGGCAGTCGGCATTCGGTTTCAGCGGCCAGAAATGCTCCGCATGCAGCCGAGTGATCGTCGTGGAGAGTGCACATGATGTCTTCCTGGAAAGACTCGTGGCAAGCACGAAGACGTTGGTCGTGGGCGATCCCTGCGAACCAGGGACCGATGTCGGCCCCGTCATCGATCAGGAAGCAGCTGAAAAGATCCGCTCGTACGTCGCCCTTGGAGATGACGAGGGCCGTGTCGAGTGCGGTGGAGAAAACCACCCCGAACTTGAAAGCAAAGTCGGCAAACCATACGTGGCCCCCACCGTCATCAGTGGCATCGGCCCAGATGATCGACTTGCAAACGATGAGATCTTCGGTCCGGTCCTTGCCGTGATCAAGGTCGCTGATTTCGATGAAGCCCTGCGCGTCGCCAACCAGACGCAGTACAAACTGACCGGTGGAGTCTTCAGCCGAAAACCAGCGCACCTTGAAAAGGCCAGGAAGGAATTCAGGGTCGGCAACCTCTACCTCAACCGAGGAATCACCGGTGCACTGGTCGGGCGGCAGCCCTTCGGAGGTTTCGGAATGAGCGGAATCGGGAGCAAGGCGGGCGGCCTCGACTATCTGGGTCAGTTCGTGGAACCGAGAGCATGCAGTGAGAACGCCATGCGCAGAGGGTTCGCTCCAGGGCTCTGATCCCCACGTGAGAAGCCGTCCCGCTAGACTCGATCCTCATGGAACTGCAACTCATCATCACGATCGCAGCGATAGGATTCGCCGGAGGTCTGCTGGGTGGACTGCTGGGAATCGGCGGATCGATCATCGTCATCCCCTTGCTGACGCTGGTCAAAGGCAACAACCAACAGCTGTACCAGGCGACCGCGATGATCATGAATATCGCGGTCGGGGCCAGTGCGACGCTGAAGCATCACCTCAAAGGTGCGATTCAGGTGACCGTGGTCCTGAAGATTCTTCCGGCGGCCTGCGTCGGCATTCTTGCGGGTGTTGCACTGAGCAATCTGATCCCGACGCTCTGGTTGCAGGTCGTCTTCGCGCTGGCCCTTCTGGGTATCGCGGTCAGTGAGACACGCGGTGCGTTCCTGGAGAAGATCCCATCGAAGGCGGAACCGGATCCCGAACGAGACGGTGACTCTGCATCCGGGAAATCAGGTATGGCCAACGTCATGATCGGCGGGTTCACCGGACTGTGCTCGGGGTTGCTCGGAATCGGTGGCGGGATCGTGATCATTCCATTGTTGAAACGGTACTCGGGCTTCTCCATGAAGAGCGCGATTCCAGCAAGCTCGGCGACGATGCTCATCACGGCGGGGATCGGCGCGTTCTACAAGAACATGCAACTTCCAAACCTGCAGGCCCCGGATGGCACCCCTTTGGAGATCTCGACAAGTCTCGCCATCGCCGCCTGCCTGATTCCACCCGCATTCGTCGGCAGCTACATGGGAGCGAGCATGATGCACCGTCTTCCCATGAAGGTCATCAAACGTGCTTTCGCAGTCCTCTTGATCGTGGCCGCGACACGAATGGGCTACACCGCGTGGACTGGTATTCAGGAGAGCGGAAGCGAAGCCCGGGACCTCACCTCTGAATTGGTTTCGCCGTCTGTTCCTCTGGAGATCGGTCGGCTTGAGGTTCAGGTCGAATCGAGACGAACCCGGGAAGCGTGACATCGACATTGTTGGCCGCGTAGATCCTGATCGGGAAGTAGAAGAAACCCTCAGGCATGTCGGGCGAGATGTTCACTCGAAACTTGGTCGAAAGATCATCGCTTTCCTCGTCGACCTCCTGTGAAAGGATCTCGATGTCGACACCATCCTGCTCGGCGATGATCATCCCGATGGGCCCGGTGGAGGTGCCTTCACGCGAGACATGCGTCAACTCGGTGGATGTCCCGGGCTGAAGACGACCGAGGTTGAAATGGTAGGCGGAATGCTTGAAACCGGGATTCACGTCGAGCGACGTGTTCCGATGTCTCAGAAGCACTTCGACAAGAGGTGAGGTCGGATGATCGGTCTCGACCACGACCCATCTTCGGTATCGACCATCAGGCTCGAGATGATCGTTGATGTCGTAGGAAAGCATGTGACTGGTGCTCCTCTTCTGTGCCATCTCCTTGCGCAGGAATCGAGGTGGTTTTCCGTCGACGCTGAGGACTTCGAAGGGGATCTGGTCTCCGGAACTCAACATCAAGGTTCCTGTGGACTTGGTCTCATCGACTGCGTTGATGTAGGTAGGACGCACTCGAACGGGATGAGTGATGATCGCGGTACCGTTTATCTCCAGTGGCTTCGAATAGCCAGCGACGAGGACTTTGATCTGCACGTTCCTTGTTCCCGGTGAAGATTGTGCATCAAGAGAAGCGACCAGGTCTCGAGATTCTCCGGGCCCGATCACGACACCATCGAGACCGTTGGTGGTCGTGCACTTGCAGCCGGGCTGGACCGTGAGGATCTTCAACGGCGCGGTTCCGAGATTGGTCAGAGCCACCGAACCATCAGACGTCGCACCCGGCAGCACATCGCCCCAATTCAACACCCCGGGCGTGATTCGAATCGGAGGCAGGGTTGGCACGGGAGCTGAGTTCGAAACCTCTGATGGCGAACCTGCGGTGTTCGACGAGGTCGATTCATCAGCAACACCTTCTGAGGCGGAATCATTGTTTTCGCAGCCGGAAAGAAGCATCCCGAAACCCGTTCCGATAATGACGGCCAGGATGGATTTTGAGACGATGTGTTGGGTCAGAGGTGTGCTTCGCATGTGCATGGTCCTGGTATCGAATCTGAGATCTGGTGAAAAGTGACTCTTGAGAAACTCATTGAGAAGGATACCCCCGCGAATCTATCGTGATGCACCCACAGCAGCGTGAATCCTTTATCTCGGCAGAAGAATGAAGACCGGTGGAGATCAACTGCAATTTAAATCATGAATTCACTGTCTTTGTGGATGCAATGTCCCGGATTTGGTGTATATTCGTGCTTGAAGAGGAAGTAGAGAGACTCTTCACAGTTCTGAGATTTGGCTTTCTCAGAACAGGTCGGAATATTCCGTTACTAGGAAAGAGAGTAGACTCCCACCTAAGAACTAAATGGTCTCAGAAAGTATGCATGCTTTCACGAGGCCCGGATCAACTTAAAACACTGATCCATCACGGACCCTTTTCCCTCCCTCCGCCCCCGGCCTTGTGCCGGGGGTCTTTTATTTTTGATTTTGCACCGCCCGAAAGCGCGACGGACCAACGAAAGACGAGAACGAGGCGGCCCTCACCTGAGTGCATTGCCGTGCGCCGAGGCACAGGCGGCATGGTGACTGTCAAGAAATCGTCGGCTTGATCGAAAAAGACGTGAGCACCTGGACGCTCACGTGTCGGATTCGTAGAAGGTTTCGGTCTGTTCCCAGAGTCGCTCGAGCCGATCGATACGAGAATGGATCGAGGGACCGAGTTCTCCTGCGACTTCGAAGACGAGAAGCTCCGCGGCAAGCACCGCGGGCAGTGAACTGTCGAAGGGCCCCACACCGGGAACCTTCAACGCGCACCAGGATTCGGTGCTCGCGGCAAGCGGTGAAAGCGCACTGTCGGTGATCGAGACGAGACTCACACCCAGATCAAGCAGCGCACGCGCGGCAAGAACACAACTCCGTCTGTACCTGGCGAAATCAAAGAAGACCGCTGCATCATCGGAGGTTGCTCCACTGAGATCACGACCGAAATCATGTTGGTTGATGAGATGAACGCCATCTCGAATCATCGAGAGACCACTCAAAAGAGCGTATGCGCCCGCACGGGAGGTTTCCCCCGACAGGATCCAGACACGCTCGGCACCGATAAGTGGCTTGGCAAGTCGCTGAAGAGTGGGTGCATCAAGAGTTGCAAACGTGCTGTGGATCGAGTTCTCGATGTCATCCTTGACATCGACGTCGGTTCCATGCGGAACCCGGATGCGTTGGCCTGGGGTGCCCAACTGGCGAGCGACTCCCTGCCTGACCCAGCCCTGAAGATCGGTGTACCCCTCGAAGCCCAGTTTCGTGGCAAATCGAACGATCGACGGATGACTGGTCTCGGCTTTGCCCGCCAGATCCGAGACTGTTCCAAAGGCCAGGAGCGTCGGATCATCGAGAACAGCCCGGGCAATCCGGCGTTCCGTTGGTGTGAGCCGAATGCCGACGGCCGCAATGCGTTCCTCAATCGACAAATTCATGCTCCTAATAATGAATAATGTATTTCAAGCGAACAATTGGAATGTACAATTCGTTACAGATATTGCCAAGCATCAATCCGCCTTATCTTGAATTGGAGCGCCTGATGGCCAAGAAACTTGAGTACACCCAGACTGATCGCGAACGAGCGTTCCTTGAAACCGTTGTTGAGACCCGCCATGAACGCGAGATCGTCAACGGCCTGGCCCCCTTCTTCAAGGAAAAGGCTCCAGAGGACATGATGTCCTTTTATTCCAATGATGAAGTGGTGAGCCTCAAAGTGCTCAAAGGCACCGATCGTGATGTCGAGAAGAGAATGCCGGTGAAGATCACACGGCATTACTTCGAACTGGCACGCAACAGTGAACCGATCCAGAAGATCGTCAAGCCGAGTGCGGCCGAGACCACAGACCTCACCGGCTCCGAAGACCCGGGCCATCAAATGGATTACAGCCCAGTTGAAGGCCTGCTTCACAAGTACGAGATGGGGCTCATGTATGTGGTTTCAACCTGCTCCGCGCATTGTCGATTCTGCTATCGAGAGGAACTGATCGCGCGCAAGGAAGTGGAACGTCATGATGGCACGGTCGCGAAGAAGGGGATGGCCAAGATCCCCGAGATCACGGCATACATCAAGGAACACAACGACATCGTCAAAGCGAACGGCGGACTCCATCCGGAGACCGGTCGCGAGAAGCTGCGTGAGATCCTGCTTTCCGGCGGTGACCCGATGGTGCTGAACAACGGCAAGATCGCAGCCTGGCTCTCGGCACTCGCGGAGTCGGACATCGAGTCGATTCGAATCGGCACCAAGGAGATGGCCTTCTATCCCAAGCGATTCGACGAAGCGTTCCTGACGATGCTGGACAACTTCCATGAAACCTATCCAGAGGTCGCCTTGCATTTCATGCTGCACTTCGAGCATCCTGATGAAATCCTCGCCAAGGACGACAATGGCGAATACATCAGAAATGAACAGGGTTTCTTCCAGTGGGTCGAAGACACCGGCAAGGCCATGCGTGGTCTCGTGTCACGCGGCTGGGTGAGCGTCCAGAACCAGACTCCGATCATCAAGGACATCAACGACGACGTGATGTCGCTGCGCACCCTCCAGAGGGAGTTCAAGCGAGCGGGTGGTGAGAACCACTACTTCTTCTGCGGGCGAGACATCGTCGCGTACAAGGCCTTCAACGTACCGATCGAAACCGCCTGGAACACGCTCAACGAATCACAGAAGCTGCTTTCGGGCATTGAAAACCACGCACGCCTGTCGATCACCCACTACAAGGGCAAGACGGAGGTCAATGCGGTCACCAATGAACCTATTCCCGGGCTCCCGGGAAGTGAAAACGGCGTGGTGATCTTCAAGCTTCTACGCAACGCCCACAGTGCCCCGGACAGAGGCAAGGTCTGCATCGTTGGCAGAAATCCGGATGCAGTCTGGTTCGATGATTACGAGGACCGTGTTCTCTTCGATGAGGCAGGCCTCTTCGATTACAAGCGTGTCAAGGAAAACGAAGAGATGCCCGCGATCCCGACCTCCGTCCCACAGACAGGTTGCGGATGATCGACAAACGGATCGGAAGTGCCTCTGAAGCCGTCGCGGACATCCGCAACGGGTCAAGCATCATGATCGGTGGTTTCGGTGAGGCAGGAAGTCCCATCGAATTGATCCACGCGCTGATCGACCAGGGAGCGTCCGACCTCACCGTGATCAGCAACAACACGGGAAGCGGTCAGGTCGGACTGGCCGCGCTGCTGAAGGCTCGCAGAGTCTCCAAGGTTGTCTGTTCGTTTCCGAAATCAGCCAACTCGACGGTCTTCCCGGAACTGTACGGCGAGGGATTCACCGAACTCGAACTGGTTCCCCAAGGCACGCTTGCCGAGCGCATACGTGCCGGGGGCGCGGGCATTCCTGCGTTCTACACTCCGACCGCCGTGGCCACCGAACTGGCGAACGGCAAGGAGCAGCGGGACTTCAATGGCCGTCAATACCTCCTCGAGCACGGCCTGACCGCCGACTTCGCACTGATCAAGGGAGACACCGCGGACAGCCACGGCAACGTCGTCTACAACAAGACGGCCAGGAACTTCGCGCCCATCATGGCGATGGCGGCGAGAATCGCCATCGTCCAGGCGACGCAGGTCCTCGAGCCGGGAACACTCGATCCGGAGACCATCATCACCCCCGGAATATTCGTGGAGCGGGTCGTGAAAGTCGGACAACCGGCACATGAGTCGGATTTGATCGCTGCAGGAGTCACCTATCCATGACCACGGATGAACACATCACGGGCTGGTCGAGAGAGGACATGGCACAGCGCCTTGCTCAGGACATCCCCGACGGCGCGTATGTCAATCTCGGCATCGGCATTCCGGAACTGATCGCCCGATTCGTTCCCGAAGGCAGGGAATTCATCTACCACACTGAAAACGGACTGCTTGGCATGGGCCCCTCTCCCGAAGAGGGCGAGGAGGACCCCGAACTCATCAATGCAGGCAAGCGACACGTCACGGCCAACAAGGGTGCAGCGTACTTTCATCATGCCGACAGCTTCGCGATGATCCGCGGAGGTCACCTCGACCTCAGTGTGCTTGGCGCCATGCAGGTCGCGCAGAGTGGAGACCTTGCCAACTGGTCGACCGGAAAACCAAACGCGATTCCAGCCGTGGGAGGTGCGATGGATCTGGTGGCCGGAGTGAAGAAGGTCTTCGTCATCACGCAGCATTGCACGAAGAAGGGTGACCCGAAACTGGTCGAATCCTGTTCATTTCCCATCACGGGANAGGNCGTCGTCGACCGGATNTACAGCGACCTNGCNGTGATCGANGTCACACCGGATGGCTTCCANGTCGTNGAACTCGCNCCNGGNGTCGACTTCACGTTCGTNCANGANCGAACCGGGGCACCCCTGCTGCCCCCCGCCGANTAGGAAAGGCAGAANCTNACATGACTNCTCCATCAGATACCACGACNTCTCACTCNCACAGCGCAGAACTCTTCGATCGCGCTCNACGCGTCCTACCGGGTGGCGTGAGCAGAAACACGGTTCTACGCAAACCACACCCCCCCTATGCCGCCTTCGGAGAAGGGTGTCGCCTGACCGACCTTGACGGCAACACGCGCATCGATTTCTCGAACAACATGGCATCGTTGATCCATGGACACGCCTACGCGCCCATTGTGGAAGCTGTCACCCGACAACTCGAACGTGGCACCGCCTACATGATGGCGACGGAGTGCGAGGTCGCCTACGCCGAACACATCTGCTCGAGAAATCCCGGATTCGAAAAGGTCCGTTTCGTCAACTCAGGCACCGAAGCGATCATGGTGGCCATCAAGGCTTCAAGAGCCTTCACCGGTCGCACTCGCATCGCCAAGGTCGAAGGTGCCTATCACGGTGGGTATGACTACGCGGAAGTGAGCCAGACCCCTCGCCCCGAAAACTGGGGCAGCATCGATCGCCCCAACAACGTGCCACTGGTGCATGGCACACCGGACTCGTCTCTCGACAGCGTGGTGATCATTCCATTCAATGATGTGGATCGAGCGCTTGCGATTCTCGATGAAAACGCAGCTGATCTTGCCGGAGTCGTCCTGGACCCGATGCCGCATCGAGTCGGACTGAATCCGGTCGAACCGGAGTTCCTGAAAGCGATTCGCGACTGGACCAGAAAGAACGGCTCATTGCTCGTCCTGGACGAAGTCATCACGTTCAGATCGACGTACGGCGGACTTCAGATGCGATACGGGGTGGAAGCGGATCTCACCGCGATGGGCAAGATGATTGGCGGTGGTTTTCCCGTCGGGGCGGTCGCTGGCCGTGCCGATGTGATGGACGTGATGGATCCCAACGGAAGCAACTACGTCTTCCCGCATTCAGGAACGTTTTCCGCCAATCCCATCAGCATGGTGGCGGGCCATGCCGCGATGAAGGACTTCGACGGTGCAGCCGTGGAACGTCTGAATGCCCTGACCAGACGGGCTCACCAGGGCATCACCGAGGCGGCCAGGGCCACGGGAGCGAAAGCCTGCGTCACGGGTGGTGGTTCGATCGTGCGGGTCCACATGAAGGAAGCGCCTCCCAGAGACTTCCGTGAAGCCTTCCTGACTCCTGAAGAGAATCAACGATTGAAGACCCTCCTCGATCATCTGTTCGAAGCTGGATTCATCATGATCAACACCTGCACCGCGATGATGTCGACTCCGATGACCGAAGTGGAGATCGATGCACTGGTCTCCGCATGCGGCGAGGGATTTGAAAAGATCGCCGGGATGCCCTGACTTCATGGAAAGCCGAAGGAAAGGCGATGGATCACGCCCGCTCGAAGACCGTCGCCAATCCCTGACCGACACCGACGCACAAGGATGCCATCCCGTACTTCACCTCGCGGCGTTGCATCTCATGAACCAGAGTGGTGACGAGACGAGCTCCACTGCATCCAAGAGGATGACCGAGAGCGATCGCACCACCATTGACATTGACTCGTTCCCGATCCAGACCGAGCTCGCGGCAGCAGGCGAGGGCTTGTGCCGCGAAAGCCTCGTTCAGCTCCACCAATCCGATCTCTTGCAGAGAGAGCCCCGCACGTTCGAGCGCCTTGTGCACTGCTGGAACCGGGCCCATTCCCATCGATGATGGGGCCACGCCGGCAGACGCACTCGCGCCGACATAAGCGAGCGGGGTGAGTCCCAATTCCTTGGCACGCTCCGCCTCGACCAGCAACAAGGCAGCGGCGCCATCATTGACTCCGGATGAATTTCCCGCGGTCACCGTGCCCTGATCGTCCTGTGCGAAAGCGGGACGCAGACGGGCAAGTGCCTCCAGCGTGGTCCCGGGCCGCGGATGCTCGTCGGAGCTGACGATGATGGGGTCGCGTTTGCGCTGGGGAACCTCGACGGAAACAAGCTCATCCGCGAACAAACCCTTTTCATCAGCGACAGCCCAGCGCTGCTGGCTCTGCAGAGCGAATTCATCCTGATCCTCGCGACTGATCGCATGTGCGCGAGCGACATTCTCCGCGGTGATGCCGAGTGGATCGGTGTGGCCCATCTCCTTCATTCGTGGATGAACGAACCGCCAGCCGATGGATGTGTCGTACAGTTCCTGAGCACGCCCGAATGCGGTCTCGGACTTGCCCAGAACGTAGGGCGCGCGACTCATCGACTCGACGCCTCCGGCGATGAAGACATCACCATGATCAGCTTCGATCATCCGCGAAGCGATGTTGATGGCCTCAAGTCCTGAAGCGCAGAGTCGATTGACGGTGGCGCCGGGAACGGTCTCCGGAAAACCCGCCAGAAGAGCTGACATTCTTGCGACGTTCCGATTGTCTTCACCGGCCTGATTGGCGGCACCCAGATAGACATCGTCGACCAGAGCGGCATCGATTCCACTGCGCTCGATCAAAGCACGCAGAACATGAGCGGCAAGATCATCCGGACGGATGCTGGCCAAAGCACCCCCGTAGCGGCCGATGGGTGTGCGAAGCGCTGCAACAATGGCTGTTTTTCTCATGACCTAGTGTACTCAGACACGGTACTCAGGCGGGTGCCTGAAGCACCGACTCATGCTGTTTCGAGCGAATCGGCGGGTCATTTCACCGCACGTGAGCCATGCGCAGACGCCAGATCAGAAACAGAGGCCAGAAGACATGAAGACTGAAATCCAGCCCTCCCATGAGCAGAGCGTCACCAGGAATTCCATCGGCGGCGAGGGCGCGATAGATGTCCCAGGAGAAAATGATCGCGAAGACTCCGAAAATCAAGGAACTGATCGCCCAGATGAGGGTCGGTTTGAAGAACGATTCACGCTGCGCGGCCAGCAGACATCCCAGGACGATGCCAGTCAGTGAAAAGGCCAGTCGGACCCAGGCGAGGATCGACAACAACCACAGATCGGGAAGATCCTTCACGAGCTCCCTCACGACGGTGCCTTCATTGAAATCCCCGATGGACACGGCGCCCCCACTGATGGTGTTGAAGAACTTGCCGACGTCCATGGCCGTTCCATGCTGGTAGACCCTGTGGCTGAGTTCCATCAGAACCTCGGCGAAACTTCCCATGAGAACCGCGAATCCAGAGTCGAAGATCGAAAAGAGAATCAGGATCGTGGCGACGACGGGAATCCAGCAATTGCAGGCGTTCGATGTGTTCTCTTTGGTGGTGGACATGTGGCGTCCCTTCGCGAAATGCTGGGGTGTTTCATTCGAGCTGATGGTTTCAGGGCGTCGAAGTGCTTGAGGGAGACCCTCCACCGGAGTCTCCTGAAACGACATCCGTGGAGACCGAATGCTAGAGCATGAATGGCTCATTGGCCAATCCGTCAATGATTTTCGCCAGCCGGTGGCAGGTTCCTCATACCTCTCGTACCATCGTGAAAACCGGTCAAGGCCGGGCCCGGAAAACAACCACACCAGACGGTGCAGGAGCCCCAAAGTGAAGGCAAGCGATCTTCGAAACGGCATGGCGATCAAGGTCTCAGGACAGATCAACGTGATTCTCAACACGGAACATGTCAAACCAGGAAAAGGCCCTGCCTACGTACAGGTCAAGACGAAGAACATCGAATCAGGTTCAGTGCTTGAGAAGAGACTTCGTTCCGTTGAGGAAGTCGATCAAGTCGACATCGACCGAAGACCGATGGAATTTCTCTACAACGACGGATCGGGGTTCGTCTTCATGGACGGCCAGACCTTCGATCAGATGACGCTCTTCGCAGAACTCGTCGAAGACGAGATGGGTTTCGTCAAAGCCAACACCGAAATCACGGTGCTGATCTGTGAAGGCCGCCCGGTCGCGGTGGAGCTTCCCAAGACGGTTGACCTCGAGGTTGCCGACACCCCACCCGGCATCAAGAATGCCACTGCCACGAATCAGTTGAAGGAAGCCACTCTGGAGACGGGGCTCAAGACACGCGTCCCACCCTTCATCAACATCGGCGACAAGGTCAGAATCTCGACGGATGACGGCTCGTACAACCAAAGAGTGAACGACTGACGTGTCCCATTTCCCGTTCGCTCGGGGGTCATGCATCCTGAACGGGTGGCAACACCCCTGCAAGAGCTCGATTTGCAATCCTGGCGAGCACCGAGAAGACCACGATCAGGGCGATCACTCCGATGATGATCGGAAGGAAGCCCTTCTCCTGCATGAAAGCCTGAATGTCCTTCGATCCATCCGCGGCCGCGGCTGCGGCGAAGCCGCAGGCGATCGCCGTTCGAGGCGTCATGCCGACAAAGGTTCCCGCGAGGTACGGAGCGAGCTTCGCTCCCCCTGCGGACATGGCGAGATTCGTGAGACTGAACGGGGAGTTCGGTGGAATTCTGATCAGTGTCACGATGCCGAAGGTCTTCCAGAAGCCTTCGGCAAGAAAGGCATGTCGAACCGCGGACCATCTGGGCTTTCGATCGATCCAACGGGCGACCGAATCCCTGGACACCACACGACAGATCACCCAACCGATTGCCGAGCCTCCGGTGAAACCGATCAAGGCAGCAGGTGTTCCCAACCAGAAACCAAAGACCCAACCACCGAGAATCGCCTGAGCATAGGTCGGTAGGATTCCCAGCCCACAACAGACCATGAAACATGCGGCGTAGACAAGCAGTCCATACAAGGGAGCGGAGGCCCCTGCGATCACGAGCTCGGGACCTCCGAAGGTCCTGAGCCAGTCACCGATCGATCCGATCTCTGCGATGATCCAGAAACCCAGCAGTGGCGGAATCGCGACCCAGCAGATTCCCAGGATGGTCGATCCGATGAGACGACGTCTTTCGGACGCCGTGACCGGGCTCTGATGGTTCATGATGACTCCGCCTGAATGAAGGACTTGCGGTCAAGTTCGGAAGAAGAGCTTCCGTTCAATCGCTGGATGATTCATCAACGGACTCGGCTGGAACCAGCTCGATCATTTCGATGACGTCCACTTCAACGTTCGTCGCTGGCTGGAGAAGCTCATGCATTTCCGCGAAGAACTCATCGAGCGCGGCATGCGCCTTGACGGGAATCATCCGATTGCGCACGGTTCCGGTGACCGCGGGTGGATCGGTTCGTTCCAGAACGAATTGCATATCAAGCGTCTCGATCTGACGGATTGGGTTGGCACCTTCATCGTGATAATCACGCTTGAGCCGGCGACTGATCTCGATTCGGTCATAGTTCGGGTCGAGCCAGACGTTGTTCTCGAGAAGAATCCAGTTCTGATACTCCGGTTCCTGGGCGACCGTGGCCATCACGGTCCAGACCTGCTCAGGTGAACGTCCGGAGAACACCTCGGATTTGGATGTACAGCCGGCCAGTAAGGTGATGGCGAGAAACGAGATCTTGGCAAGTCCTGAAAAAGTCATCATTCGCTCCGTGCTCGAAGGGTTTGAACTCAACACAGTATCGGAGCATTCACTCCCGGAGAATGCGAAAAGCCGCGAACTCGTCAGTTCCTGAGAGTTCTCGGCGCTGAATCCGATCCACGTGGCCCGGAAGCGACGCCTCGATGGACTCGATCCATTCCGTGACCCGGTCGCTAGGTCCTTGAATAGTGGCCGTGACGGTCCCCTGAGGATCATTTCTGACCCAACCAAGGAGTTCGTGGTGTCTGGCGTGCCGGGCAGCCGTCATTCGAAAGCCCACCCCCTGGACCCGGCCCAGAAAAATGATTTCCTCGCAACGGGAATGATTGAGTGCCATCAAGAGAGCCTGGAGGGGCTCAGCCCTCGAGACTGGCCTCTGGAATCTCTGCGTTGTGATGAACGGCCTGCACGTCATCATGATCATCGAGAACATCGATGAGGCGAAGAACCTGTCGAGCGACCTTGTCATCACACTGAACCATGGTCTGGGGTGTCCAGGTCAATTCAGCATTCTCGAGAGTGAGTTCGGCTGCCTCGAGTGCATCCTTCAGAGTGAGGAAATCAGCCGGCGGACATGTGATCTGCCAGTAGCCCTCTTCTGCAGTGACATCATCGGCCCCGGCTTCAAGAGCAAGCTCCATCAGTTCATCTTCGGTAATGGCCTCAGTGGAGATGAAGATCAAGCCCTGATGGGTGAATCCGAATGAAACCGACCCTGACTGGCCCAGCTTTCCGTTGTTCTTGTCAAACGCTTCGCGAATCTCAGGCGCAGCCTTCTGAGGATTGGAGATCAGAGTGTCGACAAGAATCGCGACACCACCGGGCCCGTATCCCTCGTATCTGACTTCCTCGAATCGTTCGGCGCTTCCGTCGAGCCCGGAACCTTTTTTCACCGCTTTGGCGATGTTGTCCTTGGGCATGTTGGCGGCTTTGGCCGCATCAATGGCGTACCGAAGGGTGACGTTGTACTCGGGGTCCCCACCGCCCTGCTGAGCGGAGACGATGATGGCTCGAGAACATTTTGACCAGAGCTTGCCGCGTTTCGCATCCTGGCGACCTTTTCGGTGCCTGATGTTCGCCCATTTACTGTGTCCTGCCATGACCTGGATCCTTCCACTGACTGCTCACCCCGCTAGGAGAGGTTCACTTGCGAGCGGCCTTCTTCTTCGCGGCTTTCTTGGCGATCTTTTTCGTGGCCTTCTTGGCAACGGTCTTTCGCGGAGCCTTCTTCACGACCTTCTTGGCGACCTTCTTGGCAACTTTCTTGGCGACGGTCTTCTTCACGACCTTTTTGGCAGGCGCTTTCTTCGCAGCCGCCTTCTTCACCGAAGCGGGAATCTTCTTGACCGACTTGTCGATCTTCGCGGCAGATTTCTTTGAAGCGGGTTTGGCCGGTGGTGCGACCTCCTCTTCCACGACCTCGACGGGCTCGGGCTTTTTCACCGGCTTGGGGGTCGGACGCTTGGGAGGCTTGGGAGAGTCGTCCACGAAGGCACGAATCGTGGCCTCGAAAGCGAGCCCATCGGCACTCTTCACCTGACGGGCCATCCAACTTGAAAGTTCGCCGGAATCGACGATCTCACTGAGCACCTTGGCTTCGATGAGGAGATCGACGAGCCGATCATCGACGGGAATCACATGGACACCGAAGCATCGCTGCAGCACTCTGGCCGAGACGTAGGGTGGAATTCCTTCGAGCGCTTCGATGAGTGCTTTCGCATCTCGCTTGCCAGCGGACGCAAGATGATCAAGTGACACGGCATGCTGGCCGAGGTAGATCGAATGAAGACTCGTCTTCATTCGCTGCGCTCGTTCCAGTGCCAGTGGGTAGCGAGCACCGATCAAAGTGACGATCTCATTGGGAAGGAAGACACGGAGATCGTTGAAATCAACGATCGACCCACGGATCTTGGCCATCGCATCGTCAGCCTGCTTGGCCGTGGCTTCCCAAAGAAGGAAGCTGTAGACGAGGACTTCGATGGGATCCTTCCCGTCGGAGGAAGCTCCTGCCGATGGAACCGGATCCTTGGCACCGACCTTCTTGACCAGCTTCATGAGCTTGGCAACATCTGCAACACCGTTCTTCACGATTCACCGACCTCCGAGTCGTTTTGGTTTGGATCTTCAAGCAGGGATTCGATGGCTGCCTGACGTTTGAGAGTCTTGTCGATTTCAAATGTGACCCGAGGGACACGCCGCAGACGAGTGGTTCGTTGGATTTCCCGTCGAAAGCGACCATTGGCCGACTGAAGCCCACGAAGCACGGTGGATTCGTGCTGTTCGGGCATCACGGTGATGCTGATTCGAGCCACCGAAAGATCGGGTGAGACGTCCACCGCAGTGATCGATACCAGGCCTCGGATTCGAGGGTCGCCAAGACCACGAGAAAGTGCTTCCTGAACGGCCTTTCGGACGGTGGAAGCGACCTTGGCGGTCCTGATCGATGGTTCGCCGGAATCATTTCCGGGACCGTACCGACCTCGAGTTTTTCCGATTGGTTCGCTCATGGTCTGAATCACAGGGTCCTTGCGACTTCAATCGTCTTGTAACACTCGAGAACGTCTCCGACCTTGATGTCGTCGTAGCCCTCGATCTTCATGCCGCATTCCATGCCCGACTTCACTTCCTTCGCATCATCCTTGAAGCGCTTGAGCTGCTCCAGGCGACGGTCGGACTCGACCACGATTCCGCCACGAGTGACACGAATCTGAAGGTTTCGTTCCACGGATCCGTCGGTGACGTAGCAGCCGGCGATCATGCCGACCTTGGACACCTTGAAGACCTCGCGGACTTCGGCATGACCCTTGACCTCGAGCTTGAGCTCGGGATCGAGCAGACCGGCCGCAGCCTTCTCCACGTCGTCGGTCAGATCGTAGATCACTTCGTAAAGTCGGAAATCGACACCACGTTGCTCCGCGAGCCCACGAGCCTTGGAAGACGTGGTCACGTTGAAGCCGACCACGATCGCGCCGGAGGCCTCCGCCAGAGCGATGTCGCTTTCGGAGATGCCGCCGACCGCCGCATGCTTGATCACGACCTTGACTTCATCCGTGCTGATGCGCGGAAGAATGGTGTTCAAAGTCTCGACCGAACCCTGCACATCGCCCTTGACGATGAGAGGAAGCTCGCGAGTTCCGGATTCCTGCATGCGATCGAAGATGTTGTCCAGAGTGACCTTGGGCTGAGCGAGGGTACGCTCGCGCTGGAGAATCCGGCATTCCTCGGCAGCATTCTCCGCGGCCTTGAGCGTGTCGACGATGTAGAACTTGTCGCCGGCATCGGGAACGATGTCGAGACCGGACAAAGCGATCGGAGTCGAAGGACCCGCGTTCTGAACCTTGACTCCACGTTCGTCGACCATGTCGCGCACACGTCCGAATCCTCGCCCGGACACGATGAAGTCCCCGGTTGAAAGACTGCCTTCCTGAACCAGGACACTGGCAACGGGACCGCGACCATCGACCAACTGCGCTTCGAGAACGGTGCCTTCGGCACTTCCTTCGAAATCGGCCTTGAGTTCAAGAAGTTCCGCCTGATAGTCGAGGGTGTCGAGCAATTCCTGGATGCCGTCACCATTGATGGTACTGGTCTTGACCACTTCCGTGGTGCCACCCC
>NYVB01000012.1 GCA_002684315.1 Planctomycetaceae bacterium
CTCGACCGCGTTTCAGGCCTGCGACATCGTGACCGCCTGCTATCCGCAGCATTTCGGTGCGTCGGGGATCCTTCTCTCCGCGATCCAGATGGAACGTCCGATCTTCGGCTCGAACTACGGCTATATCGGCGATTGCATCCGATCGTTCGGACTGGGTGTCGAGGTCGACTGTCGCGACTCGGAGGCGCTTGCGACGGCACTCCGCAAGGCGCTCCAGCGACCGCCGACGATGGATCCGGTCCGATCTCGTCCATTCCTCGATTTCCACACCGCCGAGAACTTCCGACGCCACGTCCAGATGCTGGTCGTGGGAGCGACCTCGGATGGCATCGATCCGCCCCCGCCGCCTCGCCCATGAACCAGCCACCCGGACGAATCATGGACCCGGCTCCCGGGTCGCGGCGGATCCATGTCCTGCTCGACTGCGTGGGTGACCCCCTGCCGCTGCTGATGCAACGTGGATTCCGGCGGTCCGAGATCACGATCACGCCTGACGCCGGTTCACTTCCACCAGCACGGGTCCGAGCGATCGTCCGCGGCGCGACCGCGGTGCTCTCCCCCCTCACCATCACGATCGACGATGCATTCCTCGAGGCCGCGGGCTCCAGCCTTCGCGTGATCGCGAACTACGCCGTCGGCGTGGACAACATCGATCTCGCCGCGTGTCATCGACGCGACGTGGTCGTGTGCAACGGACCGCCTCCGATGGTGGAACCGACCGCGGACATCGCCTGGGCGCTTCTCCTCGCGACGACCCGTCGAGTTCGAGCGGGCATCGCCCTGGCGGAGTCCGGCTCGTGGGCCGGGTACGACCCGAAGCTGCTGCTCGGCCATCGATTGACCGGCGGCACGCTCCTCGTCGTCGGTGCCGGACGAATCGGAGCCGCCGTGGCCCGACGATCCATCGGTTGGGACATGCAGGTCCTCTACACCGCTCGTTCCGAGAAGCCGGATCTCCACGAGCCACCCATCGGCGCGTCCAGAGTCACGCTCGAAGCGGGACTGCCGCTCGCCGACGCGGTCGTGCTGACCACGAGCCTGAACGCCTCCACCCGACATCTGATGAACGCCCGGACCATCGACCTGATGAAACGGACCGCCGTCCTGGTCAACGTGAGCCGTGGTCCGGTGGTGGACGAAGCGGCGCTTGCGGCGGCCCTTCACGCGGGCAGGATCCATGGCGCCGGGCTCGACGTCTTCGAACACGAGCCGAAGATCGATCCGGGATTGATCGACGCGGGCAACGTCGTCCTGCTTCCGCACATCGGTTCGGCGACGATCGAGGATCGCACCGAGCTGACCCGGATCTGCGTCGATGAAATCGCAAGCGTGCTCGAAGGGTCGAAGCCCCGCTTCCCCGTCGACACCGGNCCGGCGGGGTGAANCCTCGCACCGATCATCGGGGAACCTCCTGAAACGACGACGAATCCGTCCGGGTTCTCCCGTATCATGAAGGCNCCCTCCGCCCAACAGGAATCTCCGCCATGAAGATGCCGAATCTCAACAACGACATGATCGACGGACCGGAAGCCCGCGTCGCCCAGGAAACGGCGGACCGGTTCGGCGAACCCGGGTTCGAGGATCCTGCGGCGTTCTTCATCGCCCAACGGTACGACGGCTACTCCGAGGAAAATCAGGAGACCTGGCAGACACTGTTCGACCGCCAGATGGAGTTTCTGGCGGATCGGGCCTCCAACGTCTATCTCGACGGCGCCCGGGCCATCAAGCTCGTCCGTGATCACATCCCCCATCTCGAAGGGGAANATTCGATCAANCGATTCCTGCGGGAGTTGACGGGTTGGCAGAGTCGTGCGGTCCCGGGCTACCTTCCGGCGAAGGCCTTCTTCGCGTGTCTCGCGGANCGGAGTTTCCCGACGACCATCGTCATCCGNTCCAAGGAGGCGATCGACTANCTNCCCGAACCCGACATCTTCCACGACGTCTTCGGCCACGTCCCGCTGCACGCGGATCCCGTGTTCGCCGATTTCCTGCAGACCTATGGCCGGGCGGCGCTGACCGCGAGCGATCCCGAGGACATGACCCGCCTCGCCCGACTGTTCTGGTTCACGGTGGAATTCGGTCTGATCCAGGAGGATTCCCGGCTCAAGCTCTACGGATCGGGCCTCATCTCCTCGCCCGGCGAGAGTCGTCACGCCCTCGAAAGCGACAAGGTCGAACGCCGCCCGTTCGACCTCGACCGGGTGTGCGACACCGATTTCGAGATCGACGAGTTCCAGCCCATCCTCTACGTGCTCGACTCGTTCGAACAACTTCGTGACGGCATGAACGACTACGCGAATCGGATCCTCGAGAAGAACGGCGCGACGACGGGTTGACCGGACCGACCCCGTCGCCCGCCGGGCCCGTAATGGCGTGGTGGACGTGAATCATGGTTTCGGATCCAATGGTNAGGCTTTNTCAACACCATTCCAGGAACCGATCGATGCCTTCGAAGCCTGCCGCCGCAAAGACGCCCGAGATCCCGCTCGATGAATTCGCGACGCGNCGATCCCGGGTTCTGAAGGGTTTGAAGAACCGGATCGGCATGATCCATGCCGGTTCCGGACACGCGGATCTGCACGGCACGTTCCGCCCCCACGCCCACTTCGAATACCTGACCGGCATCACCGACGAACCGGGGGCGATCCTCGTNCTCGATCCCACGGCGCCCGCCGGACGGGAATCGACNCTGCTCCTCCGGCCGCTCGACCCGGAGGTCGAGAAGTGGGACGGNCTTCGCGAGGAGATNGGCACGCCGCTTCGCGAGCGATACGGGATCNGGATGGTGTTCCGGCTGGGCCGGCTGGGNATCGTGCTCAACGACTGTCTTCAACGAACCCGCCGCTTCGGCTGTCTGCATCCCTTCGGACGCCTCGACCAGGAGGTCTCGCCGGATCTCGAGACCTTCCGACGACTCGCCGATCGATACACCGACGTGGTGATCGAGGACTGCACCGGAATCATCTCGAATCTTCGTGCCGTCAAGAGCAAGTCNGAACAGGCGATGGTCCGACACGCCTGCGACATCTCGAAGATCGCCTACCTGGAGATGCTTCGAACCGTGCGGCCCGGAATGACCGAGTGGGACGTGATGGAGACGCTCGAGCACGGCTACCGCTCGAACGGATCNCGCGGCCCCGGCTACAACACCATCGTCGGTGCCGGTCTCAACGGCACCGTCCTGCACTACACGGCCAACAAGGCGCCGTTGCAGAAGAACGATCTCATCGTGATCGACTCCGGTGCCGATTTCGGCGGTTACACCGCGGACGTCACCCGGACCATTCCCGCCGGCGGACGATTCACGGCACGTCAGCGCGAGATCTACGAACTGGTGCTCCGGGCGCTCAAGGCGTCGATCAAGACCGTGAAGGCCGGCTGCACGTTCGCGCAGGTCGACAAGGCNTCCCGTGACATCATCAACAAGGCGGGCTACGGCGATCGATTCTTCCACGGCATCGGTCACCATCTNGGACTCGAAGTGCACGACATCACGCCGAAGGGGCCGTTGAAGGCGGGCGCGATCATCACCATCGAGCCCGGCATCTACCTTCCCGATGAGAACTTCGGCGTCCGCATCGAGGACGACGTCGTCGTCACTCGGGACGGATGCGTGAATCTGACCAGCGGGATTCCGAAGAGCGTCGCCGCGATCGAGAAGGCCATGGCGGCCGGCTGACCGACTCGGACGATGTGATTCCGATGCACGAACCGAAATGACGGCCGGTCNTCNCCCGGTCGCGATCAGCCTTCGGAACCGGCGTGCATCACGAGCAGCGTCACCGACCAGACCGGCGGGAACGAACTGATCAGGACACCNAACCAGATCAGGAGCAGCGCGACGTGCGGACGCGTCCGCGCGATCACCTCGCAAGCGACGATGACGAAGAGGATCAGGCCGAACTTGAAGAGGATCGCGCCGTTGAGGCCCCACGCATCGATCACCAACCGGGCCACCGGATTCACCTCGCTGCCGCCGTCCCGAAGGATCACCCAGGTCAGCATGATGTCGAGACTGCTGACGAAGAGCAGCCAGACGTACAGTTCTGGGAACCGCATGTCCGGGAGATCCAGAAGACCGGGTTGATCACTCCCCCCATCGATCCGGCTGATCTTCGGCCGATCAGGTTCGCCAGCCCCGGCACGCTTGAATTCTTCGACATCGTTCATGGTCGCGATCCAGGGGATGGGCCTCTGACAGAGCGTAGTCGATGCCCGAGGTCCGTCCAAATCGCACCATCTGCGATCCCGTCCCGTTCAGATCCGGCCGACGGCCTCGTCGGTGGATTCGGGGGAAGCGTCATCCGGGTTCCAGAATGGCGTCCCTTCCGCACGTCGAACCGATTCAGGGCGCCAGGCGGAGATCCAGACCTTCCTCGATGCGAGCATCGGCACCAGACTCGCAGCGAGGAATCCCGCCGCCCGTGGATCACCGAGCGCGATCCCCTTCGCCATCAGGCGTCTGGCCTCGGCTCGATGCCCGGCACCCCCGAGCCGACGAGCGCACTTGCGGATCCAGTCGCACGCGAAAGTCTGAATGGCCTTCCTGCTCACGTCGTCGATTCCGAGTTCCTGACGACTCGAGACCTCCTGATAGAGATCCACCAGTGCTGGAACCATCGTTCGAGCCGCGTCCACCTCATCCCCGGTCACCGCGGAGGCGTGCATCCGGTACTGACCGAGTGGCGCCTCGTGCTCGATCAGTGGCCCCATCGCCACGAGCAGGCCTGGAAGGTAAGCCGCTTCACCACCACCGAGATGCCCCTCGATGTAGGGACGTCTTCCGAGGCGTCGAAGCGCTTCCAGCCTCACGCCGAAGAAACTCGGGAGAATCGGCAGTCCTCGATTGGCAGCGAGACTGAAACTCGGTGCATCATGTTCCACGAGATCCGCCGACACCGTCTCCTCGAACGCCGAAGGTGGCTCCGCGGGATGGCAGAAGCAGTTGAATCTCGCGAAGGCGGACAACGCGTCGGGATTCGCTTCCATGACTTCGATCATCCGTTGGAGGAAGATCGGATGCCATAGATCATCGGCATCGAGCAGGAAAAGCAGTTCACCCGTCGATCGTTCGATACCGTCGTTTCGGGCGACCGCGATGCCGCCGTTCTTCCGACTGATGACGCGGGTGACGGCTGGATGTTCGGCTGCGATGCGAGCGGTGTCGTCGACGGAACCATCATCGACCACGATCACTTCGTCGGGCGCTCGAAGCTGAGCCGACACGGAGTCGAGCGTCTCGCCGAGAAGCGAGGAAGCGTTGTATGCGGGTATGACGACGCTGACGCGCATGCGACCTTTCGAAAATGCAACCACTCCCTGAGCAGAGAGTAGCCCATGAAGGGAAGGAAGCCTCCCAAACCCACCGAGAGCGCGCATGATCTCCACGCCTTCGCGATTCTCGGACACGCGCACGGAAGAATCGAACGTATTCGCGATCCGTCAGATCAACGGATCGTGGCTTGGCAGGTTATGGGCCGGGGCCACGTTGAGCTGGACGAGCTTCTCGCCATGGATCCGCTTCGCCTCGTCCGGGTCGACGAAGTCGGAATGGCAGTTCGCCTTCCCCGTCGTCGTTCGGAAGTTCCTTCTTCGCCTTGCTGGCGAGCTTGTGGATCTCGTCCGGGCTCAGAACCCCGCGCTTT
>NYVB01000089.1 GCA_002684315.1 Planctomycetaceae bacterium
AAGCGGAGAAGGAGGGATTCGAACCCTCGATGACCCGGAGGCCATACCGGTTTTCGAGACCGGCGCGTTCAGCCGCTCCGCCACCTCTCCGTGGTGGTGTGTCGAGCCATTCGGTGGATCCGGATGAACTCGTTCTCAAGCCGTACAGCTTATCCCGAGAAGCCATTCCTCTCAAATCGATCGGTATTTTTTCGACCGCCCTCCGGTGCCCGCTCGTGCCGATGAAAAACGGATCCGACCACGATTCCGACGAATTCATGGTTCCTCGGACCGCTGGGGCGTAAAATCCCGCCATGCAGATAGCCATCACAGGATCGTCGGGCTTCATCGGAGCCGCTCTCGTTCGCCGGGCCGTGGAGCAGGGACACGAGGTCGTCGCCCTTGTTCGGGAGACCAGCCGCCGTGACCACATCGAGGGCCTCGTCTCTCGATTCGTGGTGGGCACGCATGACGAGCCTCATACCAGAGCAGCTCTTCTGGAAGGTACCGACGTCGTGGTCCACAACAGTTTCGACTGGCCGGCCATGAAGGACTTCTCCCGACATGTCCAAGGGAACCTCGTTGGCTCGCTCGACTTTCTCAAGGAATCAGGTGATCGCCACTTCATCTACATGAGCTCGATCGCCGTCCATCACTTCATGCATGATCGCTGGGAGGGTGTCATCGATGAAAGTCATCCCGGTCGTCCCGGCAACGACTACGGCGCACTGAAGGCGGCCATTGAAGCGCACATGTGGTCAGCCAATGCCTCCACCGGGCAGGCGGTGACCGCGATCCGACCCTGTGGCGTCTACGGAATCGATCCCCGCTCGAACCGCTCGATCGGCTGGCCCTTCATCGAACGCATACGCCGCGGTGAAGCCTTCGAACGCAAGGGGGGAGGCAAGTTCGTTCACGTCGATGATGTCGCCGCAGCGACCATCGCAGCCGTCGACAATCCCGCCGCGTCTCCTGCGGTCTACAACCTGGTCGATTGTTACGCCCGCTGGTGCGACTGGGCCCATGTCATTGCGGACAGGTTGGGGGTCGAACTCGACATCGACGACTCGAGTCCCACGGCTCCGAAGAACATGTTCGAGACCTCGGCGACGGTGCGGGATCTCGGGGTCTCCCTGGACCGTGGCTTCGATGGAATCAACCGGCACATCGATGAGATGATCGCGCTGGGAGCATGAGCACCGGAGTGCGTTGGTTCATGATGCGCCAACGCGAACCGCGTCGTCAGCGGAGATCCATCCGGTTCTTCCGTCGGTGAATCGGACCTGATGCCAGCTCGGTCTCGAGTCCTGGACTTCGAATTCGACACCTGCCGGAAGCGCCTCGGAGAACACTTCCGAAAAGGAGTTTCCGTTTCCACTGCGAACGACGGTCTCTTCAAGCAGCACTCCGGGCGCACGCCAATGATCCTCCACCAGATCGAGGGTGATGGTGGTACCCAGCAGAAGCGCGACGCCTCCGGTCACCATCATGGAGGTCTTCATTCCGAAGCCTCGGGCCTCGCCTCGTCGCCCATCATCCTTTCGTCTGGTGCGCAGTCCGATCGCAAGCAGGGTCCAGAAGGTGCACCAACTTGCGGCGGCAAGCCACCAACGGGTTTCGAATCCCAGAAGATGCCAGCCCTGAGACACGGTGTCGTAGACCACCGTCACCCCTTCGGCATCGAACTTGGCTGGAACCTGACTGCGGGCGAAGAGGAGGTTGCGTCGAACGGCCGCATCGCCGGGAAGGAGTCGGTCGGCTTCCAGGTACGCGTGGATGGCATGCCCCAGGCGACCCGCGCCGAGTTCCGCATTGCCCAGATTCGTCCAGAGTCTTCCGTTTTCAACGCCGTTGGCGATCACTCTTCTCCAGCCATCGGCGCTTCGTGAAAATGCCGCCACGGATTGCTCCGGGTCAAGCTCGCTCAGCGTGATNCCGCGCTCGTAGGACGTCTGAGCTTCCTCGGCCAGCATCATTCGAGAAGGCCCTGCATCAGACGACTCTTGTGCGCCGACGTTCGTCGTCATTGCGAAGCATGATCCAAGGGTGATGATGACAAGCAGGCGAGTGAACAGCTTCATGAGAGCACCTCCTTCTTGGCGGTCATGTTTTCGGTCACGTTTTCGAGGGACGTCTTCCAATGGCACGCCTCGAGTCCGCCGATCAAACGAATCGCTTCGTCCCGACCGTTCGAGTGCCGGCCTTCCTCACGTGCGTATCCTGCCCGTTCGCTTCTGCGAAGAAACCCGTCCAGTTCATGAAGCAACTCGGTGTCGGCACCTGCGATTCGTGCGAGATGAAGGCTTTCCGAAGTCGTGGCACTTGTCGATGGGAGGCATGACTTTTCGCTGATGTAGACACGCACGCATCGACTGGCTTCTCCAAGGTCACCGATCGTCTGGAGATTCCGGAGGGCCTTGGCTCTGGCTCCACGGGCCAGCACCACCAACGGATTTCTCTGACGCCATCGCGCCCGTGCGAGCAGAAGTGCGACCGCACAGAAGCCGACTGGTGGGACGACGGCCACGATGGTGGTCCCCATGCCGATGTCCCTTCCGCTCGTCGTCAACAATGTCCGGTTCACCGGGAAGTTTGCCGCAAGCCCTTTCTCTTCGGCGTTTTCAAGCCTTGAAGAGGGGGAATCTTCGTCCTGTTCGGGCGAAGCTCCTGAAGCTCGTGTGATGTCCGACATCGCCAGAGATTCAGCCGGGCTGACCGTGAGTGGAATCGGCTGGGTGTAGACGGTCTTGTAGGTTTCCGTCTGGGGATCGAAGAATGCGAAAGGAATGGGGGGGATGGCTTCCACATCGGCGGATCGCGCTCTCAAGGTCTGAGTGAAGACCTTGATGTCACCATCAACCGTCCCGGCGATCGGATCGGAAGGAATCCTGAAATCACTTGTCAGTTCGTTCATCAGATGCAGTGGCGGTGGTCTCAGGGTGTCGAGGACCGATTCGTCGTTTCTGACGTTTCCCACCATGAAGGACAGTGTGATCGGATCACCCACCGCGACATCCCTGGGACGTGCGGAGGACTTCACGACGAAACTGCCGACCGCGCCACGGAAGTATTCGGGCTTGCCTTCTTCCGGGAGAGGCTTGATGCCGATGTCTCCGATATCCGCATGAACTCTCAAGGGAATCAGACCTGAAAACTGCAGTCCCGAGCTGAAGATCGAACGTGAGCGTTCCACGCCGGTGGGGTAACTCACGGCGACCGAGACATCGCTGAGGCCTTCGATCGATCCNAGTCCGGTTGGTCGCAATTCACGTTCGATTTCATAGACGAAGTAGCGTCTTCCGTCACGGATCTGTGAACGTCCACTGGGCCGCTGACGATTGGCCGCCATCTGCTCAAGCGATTTCTTGAACGGACCCCAGTCGGAGTCACCGGCCTTCACCAACTGCCACATGGTGCTTTCCGGAATCTCGACGTCGTATCCAGCGGGCTCGAATTCCTCGATCCATATCTGAAGGCTCAATTGAACCGGTTCGCCGACGTACACCGACGTGTCGGGCCCGAAGACGTCGACCAGGACCTTGCCGTCGTTGACGGGAGCCAATGCGGTCAGTCGGACATCGCTGCTGTTGTACGTGGTCCCCTCGACCTCGAGTTGAATGTTGGGAACGATGAACGTTCCCGCTCGTGTGGGGGTGACGCTGATGGCAAGGTCGACGGTTCTCGATTCCTCACGCTTACCATTGATGATGGTGATCCGTGAGGACCGATTGAGCGCGCCTTCGTACTTGATCTTCAAGCCGTCGACTTCCGGAAGAATCGGCTCCCCGAAGTCAGAAGCATTTTCCACGGTGAACACGATCTGTATGGGAGTGTCCACCCAGGTCTGATTGTTCGTGTAGGAGACCGAGACGTTCTGGGCTTTCGCATCACCCGTGACACCCATGATGGCGACAAGGCTCAGAAGCGCACACCAATACGGCACACGATGTCGAATCACGGTGTTCTGAATCATCCTCATGGCGTCTTTCATCACCAATCCTTCTCAACAGGGGTCTTCTTTCGTGCGGCTTCGCGTGCCTCTCGGGCGGCGAGAACCTCACGTCGTTCCTTTTCCTTGTCGCGAATCATCTGAAGCAGGGCTTCAGCCTGCTCACGAGTCATACGGACCGGGGCAGCCTCCTTGTTCGCGGAATCTTCACCTGATTCTGCTTTGGAGTCCTTCGAGTCTTGAGCATCCTGTNCCTGCTGTTCCTGTTCCTGCTGTTCCTGTTCCTGCTGTTCCTGTTCCTGCTGNTCCTGTTCCTGCTGGTCCTGNTNCTGCTGGTCCTGGTTCTGCTGNTCCTGNTNCTGCTGNTCCTGNTNCTGCTGGTCCTGGTTCTGCTGGTCCTGGTTCTGCTGNTCCTGGTTCTGCTGATCCTGGTTCTGCTGATCCTGGTTCTGCTGGTCCTGGTTCTGCTGNTCCTGGTTCTGCTGNTCCTGNTNCTGCTGGTCCTGGTTCTGCTGNTCCTGTTCCTGCTGNTCCTGTTCCTGCTGGTCCTGTTCCTGCTGATCCTGTTCCTGCTGATCCTGTTCCTGCTGATCCTGTTCCTGTTGGTCCTGTTCCTGTTGGTCCTGTTCCTGTTGGTCCTGTTCCTGTTGGTCCTGATCCTGCTGTTGTTGCTGTTCTTCCTGAGTCTCTTCGAGTGCTTTCATGAGTCGATGTGCAAGCTCTGCATTTCGACGGGCATCTCTGGAATCCGGAGATGCGATGATGGCATCTTTGTAGTGCGAAAGGGCTTTTTTCAAAGCCTCAATCGGTTGCTCGAGGGTTTGTGGATCGGCCTGCCCTTCGGAGGCCAGCTCTCTTGTTTGCGTGTTGCGGGCGTTCTCCACCTGATCCAAGGCCGTTCGGTAGGAGACGTTTCCTCGGTTGAACAGGGCGGACTGAGTGATTTTCGGATCGTTGCCAGTGGAGGCACGTTCGAATGCCCGAGTGGCGACATCAAGATCCCCGGCGCGATAGGCGGCTACTCCGAGGTTGTACTGGAGTCGCTCATCAAGAGGTCTTCGGTCACTTGCGGCGATGTAGAGATCGAGCGCTTCGGGATATCGATCCTCCTGCAGAGACTCTCGTGCCTTTTGCATCAGAAGTTCGATTTCGGTGTTCTGCCAGGTCGACTCCGCGATCGGTTGCGTCGCGGTGCCGGTGCTCTCCTCCGGGAGCGAAATCGTCGGGATCGCGTCAGGGCCCTCTTGAACCGTCGGTTGCTGAACGATCGCGTTTGATTGCATCGTGAGAAAGGCTGACAGAATCGTCACGGTCATGGTCATCAGGCACCTCCCGAGGCGAGTGAATCATCCGTTGGAGTTCGACGTCTGACCGGCACCATGAAATCTGCACACAACAGCAGCAGAGCGAGGCCCGCAAGCCACTGAAACCTGGGAGTGGTGATCTTGATTTCAGTCGACTCCAGATCGGCTCTCTGATCGGCCGCCACCACATCATTGAAGATTCGTCCCAGATCGAATTGCTTGGTGCCTGCAGGAATGAAGGCACCCTCACCGGCAAGTGCGGTGGCCTTGAGCGTCGATGGTTCCATCTTGGTCCAGACCTGCTGGCCGTCATGGGTCAGCCAGGATCGTCTTCCATTCACGAGAACTGGAATTCGTGCGCCTTGCAGGTCATCACCGATTCCAACCGTATAGACCCTGATGCCCTGTTCTTCAAGGGCGGCTTCCGCCATCTCCACCGGCATGCTCTGCTGGTCTTCGCCGTCACTCAGGATCACGATGGCCTTGCCGCCCGCTTCCTCGTTGGTGAACGACGAGGCGGCCAGTCGAATGGCATCACCCAGCATCGAGCCACCTCGAGAGCTGTTGCGGGCATCCACATCGTCCAGCGCGAGTTTCAGTGAGCGGTAGTTCAAGGTCAGTGGTGATTCGATCTGTGAATCGCCCGCGAAACTGATGATGCCGGCACGATCACCGCCGAGTTCATCCACGGCATCGGCGATCGCCTGCTTGGCCCTTTCAAGTCGATTCGGTCCCGCATCCTCGGCCAGCATCGATCGGGAGACATCGACCACGAAGAAGACGTCCATTCCTCGTCTCTGAATCTCCTCGTATCGGACTCCCCAGCGTGGATCCATCCCGGCGAACACCAGTGCGATGAGCGCGCTGATGACCAGAGCGGTCTTCATCACCGGCCGAAATCGACTTGCACCCGGAGCGATTCGATCGAGAACATTCTCATCCGCGAATCGCCTGAGTTGTCTGGCCCGACGTGCCAGTGCCCACGCGGCGACAAGTACCAGCGCGAGGACAAGCCAGGTGAGGCTCAGGAGTGCAGGATGTACGAAGTGGAAATCTGACATCATCTCATCTCAAGCAGGTGACTCAGGGGAGTGAACGGAAGACAAGCAGGCCGAGGAGCTGTTCGAAGACGAGCAGTCCGAAAGCCAGAACGAGGAGCGGAGGAAGTGTTACGCCGGCAAGGCTGATCGGTTCGACCGCATAGTCGACGTACTGCAGATAGCGGCGTTGTTCGGTTTCGGTCTTTTCAAGTTCGTCGATGGTCTCGTAGATCTTCTTCAGACTGTCCGTGTTGGTGGCTCTGAAGTAGAGACCGCCCGTACGGTCCGCCATTTCGGTGAGGGTCTCCTCATCGATGTTGACCTGCGTGGGTCTGAGCTCCTGGCCGAACACGGTCCGGACCGGAGCGAGCGCCACGCCGCGAGTGCCGACGCCGATCGTGTAGATCTTGATTCCATATTGCGAGGCGAGATCGGCTGCCACCAGAGGTTCGATGACACCAGCGGTGTTCTCGCCATCGGTCAGCAACACGATGACCCTGCTCTTGATCTTCTGCGTGCCGGCCTCATCCGCCCGTGCACCGACGTCTCGCAGACGTTCGACTGCGAGAGCCACGGCATCGCCGATCGCGGTGCCATCCTCCGACGCCACTGAAGCGTGGCGAAGGTCTCCCAGTGCATTGAGAAGATGGGCATGGTCGAGCGTCATCGGCGAGAGACTGTCCGCGTTTCCTGCAAACGTGACCAGGCCGATCAGATCGTTGGGGCGACCGGGAAGTTCCTCTCCACCCGCGATGAACTCAGCACCCACGCGCTTGACCGCCTCAAGCCTGTTCGAGCGTGTGCCTTCGATCTCGAAGTCCTGAGCCAGCATGCTGCTGGACCTGTCGACCAGCATCTGCATCGCGACGCCTTCGACCGTGATCTTGGTCTGTTCATTCGCCTTGACCGGTCGAGCGAGACTGACGACGAGCAGCACGAGGACCAGAGAGCGGATGGTGATGGGGAGCCATCGAAGTCTTGTTCGCAGCGAACGCCCGGAGTTCCTGGCGATGTCAATGCTCGAAAACATGATGGGTGCTCGGTGTCTGCTGCGCGCGGTCAGGATCAGACCGAGCGGAATCAGACACAGCAGCAACAGCATCCAGATGGATTCGGGATGAAAGCTCATGCCGCGTCCTCCTTCTGGATCAGGGTGGTTTCACGGACGAAATCCCGAGTCGATGTNAGCGCATCCTTGCAATCATCCGGGCTTGCCACGCCACCGGCGAATTTGACTCTGTCTCCGCCACGCACGATCCGTTCCAGAATCGCCCGCGCATCATCATTGATCGCCATGTCCTCGACGACCGCCTCGACCAGCTCATTGGAGGTTCTGTCGGGTGCGTCGATTCCAAAGCGAAAGGCCACGTACCACCTCAGGACCGACTCGATCCGTTCGTATCGCAGTGTGGCATCACCGTCATTGCTCATGCCCTCGCTCTCGATCCGTGCCAGTTCGGCCAGTGCCCACTCGTGAGGGATTCTGGGCGGGGTCTTTCGACGTCCTGTCAGGACGAAGGCGATGGCAAGTGCCGCGATGACACCACCAATCGATGTCGCCGTGATCACACCTGGTGTCCAGAGCGTCTCNTCATCAGACGCGAGGTCGTCGACGGGCCCCCGGATGTCGCTGAAATCGGACGGATCGAATTCACCTTCGACCAGCGAGCTGATTTCAAATGCGATGGGCTCCGTGACGACGGAGGAGCGGGTGCCGTAGCTCGTTTCGAGCCCCGGCAGCTGAACCGAGCCACTTTCAAACGTCGAGACCAGTATTCGTCGCCTCTCAGCGATGTCCAGGGCACCCTGGCCGCTCTCGGCTCGTTCCCAACTGAGCACGTCGAAGTCACCCAGGCGTCCGTCTTCCGGAAGCACCAGACGTGCACCGGCTGCGGGCGGAGCCTTGATGGTGACCATGAGTTCGATGGGTTCACCAGTTTCGGCGGCCAGTCTCCTGGTGGTGATCTCAACCGTCACGTCTTCGGACACGGCAGTTGAAACCACGTCACCGGCGGCCGTCTCAGAGTGCTCCGTCTTGCCCGACGTGCATGCGGCGAAGGTCGTCGCGGTGGCGAGGGCGATGACCAGGGAACATGTCGATCGTCTTCCAGTCATCTGCGTTGCCTCCGTTCCCGGCGCTGAAAATAGCCCGTCAATTCATCGATGAATGATCCACCGGTCTCGACTCTGATCGGATCGAGCCGCATTCTTCGAAAGACCTTCTCGCGCGCCTCATCTCGTTCGATGTTCTGTTCTCTGAATCGGTTTCTGATGCTTCTACGCGACGTGTCGAGGAACGTTCGTTGTCCCGTCTCGGAATCCTGGAGTTCGATCATGCCGACATTGGGCATGATCGCCTCTCGTTCATCACCCACGACGATGGGAATGAGATCGTGCCGCAGGGCCGCACGTTTCATCGACGAGCTCCATTCCTCGGGAGCCTCCTGGTAGTCGCTCACCGCGAAGACCACGGCGTGTCGTTTCATCGCTCGGTTGAGTTCGTCCAGTGCGACGGAGAGATCGGTTCCGGTTCCGACCGGTTCGGTCGTGAGAATCTCCCTGATCAGGCGAAGCACATGACGAACGCCTTTTCTTGGAGGAACAAATCGTTCCACCCGATCGGTGAACAGCAGCAGTCCGACCTTGTCGTTGTTGCGGATCGCCGCGTAGGCAAGGGTCGCCGCGAGTTCCGCGACCATCTCGCGTTTGAGTTCGCCCTGACTTCCGAATCCCAATGAACCGCTGACGTCGACCGCGATGATGACCGTCAACTCTCGTTCCTCACGGAACTTCTTGATGAAGGGTTCACCGGTGCGTGCCGAGACGTTCCAG
>NYVB01000090.1 GCA_002684315.1 Planctomycetaceae bacterium
GAGGCACGATGAACGTCATCATCAATGCCTTTGATTGGACCGTTCTTGGCTGGACGATCATCCACTTCCTCTGGCAGGGAGTGCTCATCGGCCTGGTCACCGCGCTGATCCTGGCACTGGTCCCTTCCCGTCTGGCGGGGTTCCGATACATGACCGCCTGCCTCGCGCTCGGTGTCTGTGTCCTGACCTTCATGGTCACCCTGACCCAGCTCGGTCAGCAGACCCGACCGCTCGAACAGACTGCCGGCGCGGTTGCGTCGGAGATGGCAGTCCTTGAAACGACGGAAATCACGAACCTGGCTCCGGGCGCGGAGGCGATGACATTGGACGTCGCCGGGCTGGTCGCCATCGCCTGGACCCTCGGCGTTCTCTTGATGAGCGCGCGCTTCATCATCCAGTGGCGGACCACGGTCAGACTCAGAACCGGCGCCGACGTGGCGATCGATTCCAGCTGGCAGACACTTTTCGATCAACTCAAGGAACAGCTCGGCCTTTCCAAAGGGATCAGACTGCTCGGAAGTGGAATGGCCGAGACCCCGATGGTGCTCGGCTGGATCAGACCTGTGGTCCTGGTGCCCGCCGCCGCGTTCACCACTCTGACCACCGAAGAGTTGAAGCTGGTGCTGCTTCACGAACTGAACCACATCCGTCGGATGGATCACCTGATCAATCTTTTGCAAGGCACTGCCGAATGCGTGCTCTTCTTCCACCCGGTCACCTGGTGGCTGTCGAATCAGATTCGAAACGAACGCGAACTCTGCTGCGACGATCTCACCATTCAAACCATGAACCAACCTCGTATCTTCGCCCGGGCACTTTTCAAACTCGAAACGCTCCGGCTCGAACACACCAAATCACCATTGAACACGGCAGTCCATGCCACAGGAGGCTCCTTGATGTCCAGAATCAACAGAATGCTCGAATCACAGAACCAGGCCCGACACGCCAGAGCTGCCTGGAAGGCACCGCTTGCAGTGGCCCTCGCAACCGGCTTGACCGCCGTCTGTCTGACGACCTCGATGAACTCGGTGGACGCCGCGGAAACGGTCGCCTCAGAGCAGGATCGAGGCCAGAAGGAAGACACGACATTCCCGACAGCGGAAGCGATGCGGGCCAAGATCGGCGAGGAAGTCAGAAACGGACGAATGAACCGTGAACAGGCCGGTCAGATGATGCAGTTGCATCGACGACTGATGATGGGCATCGAAGACGGAACGATGAGCACTCGCGAGGCTCAGGCCATGATGAATGAACGAGGCATGGCGATCTTCGAAGCAGGCGAACAAGAGGAACGCAGAGATCGAGATGATCGGGGCGATTCGGAGGAAGAACTCGATGCCACGATCGCTCAGGTCGAACGGATGCTCGAAGCGGGCATGATCACCCCCGCGCAACTCGTCGAAGGTCTGCGCAAGATGATGTCGGAATTCAAGAGACCGGCATTCACTCGAGCCGACTACGCGGAAGCATCACGCAAGATGGAAGCCATGGTCGAATCCGGAGAGATCACCAGGGAACAGATGCAGCAGCGACTCGACCGGATGAGAATGGCGATGGGCGGAACGAAGAGCAAGGTCTACACCAAGGCCGACTACATGGAGGCCGAGAAGAAGATGACGGCGATGGTCGAGTCCGGTGAGATCACCAAGCCACAGATGAAGCAGAGACTCGAAGAGATGAGAAAAGCGATGGCCGGCGAAGACAGAAAGGCCAAGGCACCTTCCAGAGTCGAGTACATGGAAGCCGAGAAGAAGATGGCCGCCATGGTCAAGGCAGGCGAGATGACCGAGGAGCAGATGAAGCAGCGACTCGAACGCATGAAGCTCGAGATCGAACGCTCCATGTCGAAGGACTCAGAGCCGAAAGGATTCTCACGTCGTGACTACAAGGAAGCTCAGGGCAAGATGATGGAAATGCTCGAAGCCGGCGAGATCACCAGGGAGCAGATGCAACAGCGCCTCGATCGCATGAAGGCGGGCATGGCGAGTGACAAGTCCGAGGCCGAAGCCAAGGGTGGACGCTCGATCCCAGCCCCACCCGAGGGATTGACCCGGGAAGAACTTCGTGACTGGTTCGGACGCATGAAGCAGCGACTCGACATGGCGGTCGAATCCGGACGCATGACTCCGGAAGAGGCCCGCGAGATGATGATGAAGATCCGCTCGAACATGCGCTGATCCTTCTCATTAACCGACAGTGACCACGGACCCCCGCTTCATCGCACGATGAGGCGGGGGTCGTTTCATGTCACGATGCCCGGGAGACAAATCCCGTAAGCTCGGACGACCGAAGCACGACCACGGCACGTGGTTTCCACACCAGCGATGGAGTCCCGACAGATGAAGACCATTCTCACATGCAGCGCTCTCCTCATGACCACGGTGACCACCGGCACGAATGCTCAGGGGGAACCGCCGCATGCCGGATGGGCCACGGAACCGACGCTTCATCAGGACCGCCTGGTGTTCGTGAGTGAGGGGGNCCTCTTCGGAGCGGACCTCGAAGACGGAAGAGCGCATCGACTCACTTCACATGAGGGCTCGGAGTCACGGCCTGCTCTTTCTCCGGATGGTCGTTGGATCGCCTTCAGCGCGGAATATGGCGGCAATCCNGACGTCTTCGTCATGCCTGCAGAAGGTGGCGCACCTCGACAACTGACCTTTCATCCGGACAGGGATGCGGTCGTGGGCTGGACCTCGGACGGCAGCTCGGTGCTCTTTCGTTCGGGAAGAACCCACCCGCACGGCCGAAGCGAACTGTGGAAGGTGCCATTGGAAGGCGGCATGCCGGAGCCATTCGGATTCGGTGACTGCTCGATGGCTTCCTTCGCGGCGGATGATGCGCGAATGGCGTTCTGTCGCTGGTCGAACGAACGAGACAACTGGAAGAACTATCGAGGTGGAACCGCACCCGAGATCTGGTTCGGTGATCCGGGCAACGGAGCCTTCGAAAACCTCACCGAGAACGATGCCAACGACATGTTTCCGGTGTGGATGGAGGCCGATGGCGAAGAACGCATCTGCTTCCTCTCCGACCGTGACCGAACACCGAACATCTGGACGATGGACCCCGATGGAAACGCGACGACTCAGCTCACCACGTTCGACGGGACGGGTGACGCGCCCGCGAACTTCGACATCCGCTCGCTGGCCGGCGATGCCGCGCCGGGCTCCAGTCGACTGATCTTCGAACAGGGCGGCGAGATCGGAATCCTCGATGTTCGAGATGGCAGCGTGACAAGACCACGGATCCATCTGTCGAGCGACAGACCGCAGAGAAGAAACCGGCACGTCGCCTCGGGCGAGACGATCGAATCAGCCTCACTGTCCTGGGAAGGGAAAATGATGGCATTCACCGCGCGGGGTGAAGTCTTCGTGATCGACTTCGAATTCGGAGAACTGTTGCGAGTCACCGATGAGAGCGGCGATCGAAACACGAGCGCGACGTTTCTCGACGAGGAAACCCTGGTCGTGATCACCGACGAAGGCGGTGAACAGCAACTCGCCCTCCGATACTTCGGTGGTCCTCCTGAACAGGAGATTCTGAGCGATGAAACGAACGCATGGTTCTTTCCTCCCGTGACCTCCGATGACGGACGTTGGGTGGTCGCCGCCACGGCACGCGGTGAACTCCTTGCCTTCGATCTCGAGACCGGCGAAAGAAGACTGATCACACGCTGCTCACATGGCGAGATCAGCGACTACCGGATCTCACCCGACAGCCGATGGATCGCCTGGGCGATGCCGAACGCGAACGAACTCTCCGAGATCACGATCACCCGGCTCGATGATCCCACGACGGCGCCGGTCACGATAGGTGACGGCATGTATTCCGACACCCAGCCCAGATGGGACCCCGCCGGTGCGTACCTGTGGTTTGTGAGTGATCGCTCGATGAATGCACGACTTGGCAGCACCGAATTCCGGCACACCTTCATGGAAAGCGCACGAGTCTACGCACTTTCGCTCNAGGCCTCGATGCCACCACCCGACGCCGGCCTGATGACTTCGATGGGAATCGATCTCGAAANCTGGGCGATGCCACCCCAATTCGAGGACTGGGAGGAAATGGAGGGCGACGACGATCTCGAAGAGGAGTCGATGATTCCTGAGGATTCCGAGATGGAAGGGATCATGATCGATCTTGAAGGACTGAACGAACGAGTCCATCCCGTTTCGGACGTCACACCCGGAACGTGGGATCAACTCGAGGCGACCTGGGGCGGCTTCTACGCAATGAAAACAAGCGGAGAGGTTCTTCACAACGACGGGATGGACGACACGATTCCGCCCGCACTGATTCGATTCGATGTCTCGAGCGGACCGAGTATCGTGACCGAAGACATCGCACACTACGTCATCAGTGGAGACCGTTCGACTCTCGCGATGACCAACGACATGGGTGAGTGGTTCACCTACCACGCCATGTTCGACATGGTGGAACCGCTCCCCCCCACCGGACACCTCCTCGAAGTCGACACCACCGCCGAATGGGGTCAGATCCTCGATGAAGCGTGGCGTCTGCAGCGCGACTTCTTCTGGAACCCGAAACTGAACGGTGTGGACTGGGATGCCATGCGCTCGAAGTACGCAGGTCGTCTCGATCTGATCGGCTCTCGCGATGAACTGGACGATCTGATCGGACGCATGATGAGCGAACTCGAATGCAGCCACGCCTACGTGTGGCAGGAAGGCGAGCCGGTGCGAAGCGCCGATTACGTGCCCTTCGCCATGCTGGGGGCGGACCTCGCACCGCACCCGGATGGGTACGAGATCGCACGAATTCTGCCCGGACGATCATGGGACGAAGACGGTCGCAGCCCGCTTGCGTCATCCTGGCTCGGCATCGAGGAAGGCGACGTCATCATCGAGATCGACGGGCGCCCGATCGATCCGAATTCGAACCCCTGGTCGATGCTCGACGGCATCGCCGGAGACACCGTCAGACTGGTCGTGATGCCGAAGGACAATCCCGAGGAGATCTTGGTCGTCAACGCACCCGTCGTCTACGACGAAAGCCGTCTTCGTTACAACGCCTGGGTCGATGGCAACCGAGAAGCGGTCGATGCCGCCAGCGACGGTCGCTTCGGTTACCTGCATCTCACCGACATGGACACCGAAGGGCTTTCCCAGTTCGGACACCAGTTCCCGGGCCAAGGCGACCGGGAAGGGCTGGTGATCGACATCAGAAACAACGGGGGCGGATTCGTCAGTCAGTTGATCCTCGATCAGCTGGCTCAGAAGGTCACCGGCTACGACCAACCGCGTCACGGCAGCACCATGACCTACCCGCAGCATGCCTTCCCCGGACACATGGTCGTCCTGATGGACCAGCACTCCGGAAGTGACGGCGACATCTTTCCCTACATGTTCAGGGAGATGGAGCTCGGACCGCTGCTCGGCATGCGCACCTGGGGTGGCGTGGTCGGCATCCGAAGCGACAAGGGGGCGGTCGATGGCGGCATGACCACCCAGCCCGAATACGCGACCTGGACTCTGAGAGACGGTTGGGACATCGAGAACTACGGCGTCGATCCCGACATCGAAGTCGACAACACCCCGCATGATCATGTCGAAGGACGTGACCGTCAGCTGGAACGAGCGATCGAGGAACTCGAGAGACGGGCCCGCGAGATGCCGATCGAAACACCTCAACCCCCCGCCTACCCGGAATGAAGAGAGACGCCCGATGCTCGGCGAACGACTGACGAAGAGAATGAAGCACCTCGCGAAGTGGGGACGCAGGCAGGGCATCTCCTGCTTTCGACTCTATGAGCGGGACATCCCGGAGTACCCGCTGGTCATCGACTGGTACGGCGACCCCGACACGGAGGACCTCGCCCACGAAGGCGATGCGGTGGTCTGGTTCCATGATCGCACCAAGGACGACACCATCGACGATTCGATCGCGTACCGACGAGACGTCGAGGGCGAGATCCTCGCCGGACTCGGCATTCCGCGGGCGCGCATGCACGTGAAACATCGCGGCCGGCAACGCGACGAGGACGGTGGACGCGAACAATACGAACGCATCGAGACCAAGGCGCACCTGAAGGTCGTGCAGGAACACGGCTCGCGTTTTCAGATCAATCTTTCCGACTATCTGGACGTGGGTCTCTTTCTCGACCATCGCCCCACCAGACTCGCGGTTCGAGAACGCGCGCAAGGNAAGAACGTCCTGAACCTCTTCGCCTACACCGGCGCGTTCAGCGTGCACGCCAGAGCGGGCGGNGCNGCGCGGACGACCACGATCGACATGTCACGCACCTACCTCGACTGGTACGCGCAGAATCTCTATCAGAACGGGTTCGGACTCGATGACGACCACCAGAGCATTCCCACCGACTGCCTGCAGTGGNTGGAACAGGGNCCGCAGGATGACGTGCGCTACGACATCGTGATCTGCGACCCCCCCACCTTCTCGAATTCGAAACGCATGAAGGCGGATTCCTTCTCGATCCTGCGGGACCACCCTGAACTCCTGCAGCAGGTGTCACGTTTCGTCGCGCCCAAGGGCGAGATCTTCTTCTCGACCAACGCCCGTCGTTTCGAATTCGACGAGGCCGCCCTCCCCACCGGATTCGGTGCGCACGAGATCAGCCATCGTTCGATCCCTGAGGACTTCAGAAACCGGAAGATCCATCGCTGTTGGCGGCTGGCCGAGGGCTGGACTCCGAAACGGAAGCGACCGTCTTCGCCTGATGCGTGACGATCGGCACATAGCCGACTTCCATCCCCTTCGGTGGTGAAACGATCAGATTCGGATCGAATGAGACCAGACGTCCCGCCGTCGGTGGCGCCAGGTAGGTGCCGTTGATCCGCCAGGTCGAATGCATGCGTTCGATCATCGCCTGCAGTCGGTCCATCTCTTCCGCGGTGCGGTCGTACTGCTGAAAGACCGGCTGGTCGACGAAGCGGTACCAGTGGTAGGTCACGGTGGAGCCATCCGCCAGGCGAGCCTCGAACGGTCCGGCCGCCGGACCGGGTGTCGCCCACGAACCCGCCAGAGGAAGTGCGGAATACGGACGTGGGTTCGTGCCCGGTGGCGCGAAGGAGGCCTTGCGCAATCCGGTTTCGGCAGGCACATCCTCTGCATCGACCGCCACCCAGGTGCCGGACTCCAGTCGATAGAAGGTTGGGAAACGTCCGAACCCGCGGCGCACGCCGTCGGTCCAGGTCAGGCCGAAGGTGTTCTTCGAGAAGATGCTCGGCTGGGCGAGTTCGTTGATCCCTGAGATCGGGGTGTCGTCGATGCGGTAGCCGATCGGTCCGGTGGCGACCTTGGGGCGGATCATCCCTCTGGTCTTGAATCGACCGTCTGGTGCGCGCCCACCATCACGCCAGGCGAGCACCTCGTCGTAGATCGCATCCTTCGAGTAGAGGATCGTGTCACGCACCAAGGTGGTGCGATCACGCGAATCGACTGGAAACTGCAGCTGTGGAATCCGTGCGTAGGACACGCCCTCCGAGTCGGTCGCCTGATACCGCGGCACGGTGTTGATCTCCATCGCGCCCGACAGTCCGCCGGTCGAACCGCGAGCATCGAGCCCGCGCCCCACATCGAAGGGATAGTCACGCGCGATGCGACTCCAGGTCTCCGGCACGTAACACGCGACCGGTCCCTTGAAGTTCTTCGCATTGACGAAAAGCGTCCAGCTGTTGGTGCCGGTCGGCTGCGGTGTCGATTGTTCGTCGGTCAACGGCAAGGCCATGTAGGCATAGCCCAGAAGCTCTCCCATCGGTGTGCCTTTGAAGGTCATGCCGTCCGGGGGAACCAGAATGCGGTTGCTGATCTGAGCGATCCCGAGCAGATCATCGGGAAGCGGTCGACTCGAATGAAAGAACGGCCAGCCGGGCGAGGCGATCTCGTGGCTGTAGCAGTCCGAGGTCGCGTTCATGCTGAACTTCGGTGGGCCGTAGTGAAAACGATTGCCCGCCCAGTAGCCGATGCCGCCTTCGAGCGTCTGAAAGACCGAACCGTAGGTGGGCCCGCGTTCCGGCCAGTTGTCACGCGCGGTGGTGCCGACCGGACACAACGGCACGTCCGGGTTGTCGTCGTTGTTCGGAATGATCCACGCCGAGGGCAGACCGATCTGAAAACCCGCGATCGGCTCCGGAACGAGTGACCAGACTCCGGCGTAGAAACCTGCACCGTAGCGATGGGTCTCGGGCACGGTCTCTGAATGACTGGAGATGTATCCGCGCAGTCCATGACCGATCCGCTGGGGACCGGAAACGGAATCATCGACCTGCCCGTACAGCGGTGGCGTGACGAGGGAAAGTGCAAGCAGGATGAGCAAGCGGGTGTTCATGACCCGATCATTGCAGATTCGACCGCCGGCAGACGATGAAAATGCTAGCCTTCAATCATGGCCAAGAAGAAAAA
>NYVB01000091.1 GCA_002684315.1 Planctomycetaceae bacterium
CGCCAGGACTCGATCAGGCTGCTCCACTTCAGGGTCGGAGCCCTGAAAGCCGGTGCAGATGATGAAGATTTCCACGGATTCCGAGCGGGATGCGGACGGTTTGAAGCCTTTCGCTTTTTCGAACATCCGACCACATCGGTGGAGGAGATCCGAATAGGCCTCGCCTTCGAAGACCTTCATCACGCAATTTCCCCCTTTTCGAAGCCAGAGCGGAAGCCGATCGAGAAGTTCATCACAGAGTCGGGCGGATCGAAACTGATCCGCTGAGGGCGTTCCGGTGGTGTCGGGAGCCATGTCAGAGATCACGACATCGGCCTTCGATCCGAGAATGGAAAGGACATCGGTGGTTCGAGTGTCTCCCTCGATCAGGGTGACGTTGTCGGCCAGCCCGTGGGGGGCGATGACCTTGAGATCGATCCCAAGAACGCGTCCCCGGGACCCCACTCTGGAGGAGGCGACCTGCAGCCAGGATCCGGGGGCGGCACCACAGTCGATGACCAGATCACCCTTGCCGATCAGGCGTCGACGATCATCGATTTCAATCAGCTTGTAGGCTGCACGGGAACGATAGCCCTCTCGACGCGCCCTCTTGAAGAAATGATCGTTGACCTCTTTCATGCATTGAGGATATTCGATCAGGCAGAAACATGATGGATCATCAGCTCAGGAAATGTCTCGGATGCGCCTACGACCTCGAAGGGCACCCTTCGAAGGGCGTGTGCCCGGAGTGTGGAAGAGCCTACGGAGATGATCTGGTTCTGATCGGGCGCGCTCGACCCACGAACAGTCTGATCATGACTTCGACATTTTCAGCGGGACTGACGCTGCTGGGCATCGTGCTGATGTCTCTCTCCAGATTTTCAGGTGCAGAGTTCCTTGTGGCACTGGTCCCCCTTCTGATCGGCCTTCGCGGGCTGACCAGAGCTCGACGAATTCACAAGGCCCGAGTGAAATGGGGCGGGGAAATTCGATGGATCGTGAGCGAGGACGGAATCAGAGTTCGTCGAGGACTGAAGACGGAGTTCAAAGTGCTGGGGTGGGGACACATCGCGAACATCAAGCCGAAGAGAAACCTTGGATTCAATGCGATACGAGGTCTCAGTATCAAACGCACATTTCTGAGCTTCGACACCTTTCGCTACAGATCTCCGGCGATCTGGCTTGAAAGGATGGACAAGCGAGACATCCTCGACCTGAGACGACAAGTGCTTTCGAAACGACCCTGATTCAGCGGAGTGGTCCGTAGCTGGTGGGATCAGGCACCACCGCGATCCGGACATCACCCTCGCTGGCTCGAAGAAGGATGGGATTGTCACCATCGTTGAGCTGAGCATTCATGGTGTCATCACGCGGGGTCTGACTGACATAACGCCAGCGACCCTCAGGGACCCAGACCTCGATGTTTCCCTCGATGACCTCGACGTCGAACAGTCCCGAGGAGTTTCCCGGCACGCGATAATCGACGTTCCCTTCGACCACGAGAATGGTGCTTGCATCGACAAGTGGGTGGTTGGAGGCGATGGTGACGTCACCCATGTTCGTCGTGACATCGACCGGTCCGGTGTTGTTTCGAATCGAAACGTCGCCGTTGGTGGTTTGAACCGTCACCCGATCAAGATTAGGGGTTTCGATGTGCAGGTGCGCTCGCATGAACCAGGGTTCAGGACCCACGAAATCCACGTTGACACGAAGTGTCTCAACAGGCCCGGGCCCGGGGGTGAGCTCCGCGGTCCAATCGACGTATTCCAATGCCTGCCGAGGCTCGGTACCCCTGAGATAGCCATGTTGAGAGACACGTCTCACTTGAATGGTGGTGACATCGAGCCTTGGGTTCGCATGCACGGTGACATCACCTGCGAAGGAATCGACGATGACATCGATGGGACCGCGTGCACGAAACTGAGTGATTCCGTCATCAGCCACGTAGTGACCTTGAATGCTCGAAAACAGACTGCTGCCAGTCGAACTCACCACCCGCTCGGGATGGTTCGCCCCGGTACAACCGGAAAACAGACAGGTCAGAATCACGCCCACCAGTGAGGCGGAGGACATGAACGAAATCGAAGGGAGGGAGCGCAGCATTGTCATCTTCCTGCTTGACCCCTGTGGGGCATGCGGTTGAGTGATCGGGAACTCGAAAAGGAGCGTTCTCCATGCCTCTATCGGCAACTGTCGGGTCCGGGCTGTGTGTAAATTCGCACCCCGAGTTCATGATGGGTGTACTTTAAGGGCCAAAGGACCATGATGAGCCTCCTCTTTTCCTTTCTCGTATTTCTTTGCTCAGGGATTTTCTCCGTTCAGGAGGGAACGCTCCTTGAGGTGCAGTTCGGACAGCCAGCTCGATCGGCCCTCTCTCAATCGAAATCAGCCGGGGACACCGCCAGAGTCCTGCTGTTTTTGCTGGAAAACAGTGCCAAATCCCCTGAATTTCCCGCTGAAGGCCCTTTCCCGTTGAGTCCAGGTCCGATCTTCGCCTGGGATTTGACCGAAGAACAGATGACGAATGCCGCCATGAACGGCGCACTGAGCCTGGAGACTCCTCAGGCAAGCTTTCCTGAACCACTCGAAACGGTTTTCGGACCATTCAAAGGGCAATTGGCCCTGATTGTGAATGGTGCACCCTTTGGGCGTCCGAAGCAGATGGTCGTCACTGGTGCGGTCTTCGAACTCACCTTTGCAACCGATCGGCCCCAGACGGTCTCGATGACCCTGGATGGCCCGATGCCTCGTCCATTGGAACGTGTCGGTCCCGATGAGCGAATCCATGAGATCACGCTGGCAAGCCCACTGCTCGCTCGAACTCGAACAGCAGACGGAAACTCGCAGGTGCCGGAACACAAAGCCTTCGTGGTGCTTCCGAATGCCTACGACGAACTCGATGCACCACGGCGACGATGGCCGGTCATCTACGTGATCCCCGGATCGAGACCAGCGATCGAGCATGCTCGATCCCTCGCGAAGATTCTTCATGAACCACGAATGAAAGAGCTGATTCCGCAAGCGATCTGGGTCGTGCTCGATCCGGACAGCGCCCATGGACATCATTACTTCACCGATTGCGCCGTGCACGGTTCGAGATCGGATGCACTGATCATGGAGCTGATTCCATGGTTGGACGTACGGTATCGAACGGTACCGGAATCGAGCGCGCGAATTCTTCTCGGAGAGGAACAAGGTGGACGCGCCGCCCTGACACTTCTGCTCGAACATCCCGATGTGTTTTCAAAGGCATGGTCGTTATCCCCTGATGCGGTGTCGTTCGAAGCACTTGGATGCCTCGATCTCTCGAATGACTCCAATGCGTTCATCGAACTGGACGAGTCAGAACGCCCGGCGGTGCGAACCGTGTTGAACGAGGATCGGGAGATCGTGCATCTCGATGTNAAGGATGAAATTCTTCTCGCGGAAACGCTCTCNNCGGACGGCAGGTCCGGTCAGCGCTGGGACGAACTGCGTGCCGCCTTCGGAGTTGTGAAGTCCAGGAGAAATCCGGCGCGATGGCCGTTCGAGACGGACACGGGAGACATGCGGCGCGCGGACGTGATGCACTGGATGGGTCGGGATCTGACGGAACGCGTGCGAAGAAGCCCCGAGCTTGCAAGGCGTCTGGCCGACGATGCTCGGATCTTCGTGGGGACCTACGACGAACGCTACAGGAATCTGGGCGTGAAGCGTNTGCAGATGACTACNGAGGANGTGCTGAAGGCGCAGGGCACGGAGCCGGGGCCCTGGGTGGTCGAGATGGACAAGGCTGACAGCAGATCAGCCAACGCGATCTCACGTCTTTCCGTGCATGACGAGATCATCACGGTGCTTCGTGGCAGTGATCTTCACGACTGAACGAGCGACTCAGACCGAGGCGACCCCGAGCATGCGTGCGGCATGACGGGCGACGTCGACCGAACGAAGACCGAGATATTCCAGTTCGTCCTCGACGGTGCGAGCGGACTTGGGAATGCGGCGGACGTGCATCTGCTCGATGGTGAACCCATCTCCGGACTCGGTCACGGCATCGGCGACCGCCGAACCGATTCCGCCACCGTAGTTGTCTTCGACGGTGAGAATCATGCCGCCGTTGTCGTTGGCCACATCCAGAAGCTTGTCGGCATCGAACGGAAGTGAGTAGAGGTCGATGATCGAAGCGTCGATTCCGGCCTTGTCCAGAAGTTCGATCGCCTTGTTGCACTCATGCAGCATGTAGCCGGCGGAAACGATCAGAAGGTCTCGCCCCGACGTGAGCACTTCAAGGCCACCGAGGTTGAAGACCGTGGAATCGTCGTAGAGGAATTCGACTTCGGGGCGACAGGTACGCATATAGCAGACGCCTTCGTAATCAGCCATGACCTGAGTCAGGCCGTAGGCCGCGTAGGCATCGGCAGGCTGCAGAACGTAACANGCGGGGTTGCCGCGGTGATCGGTGGCCGTGCTGAGCGAGCGGAACCAGGCGACGTCGGGAAGCGACATCTGACTGGGTCCATCCGAAGCGGGCCCGATGCCGGAATGGGATCCGACGACCTTGAGGTTCGCGCCACTGTTGATGGCGAGTTCGATCTGGTCGTAGGCTCTGGTGAAGAACTTGGAGAAGGTCGCCACGAAGGGGATCTTGCCGCCGGCGGAAAGTCCTGCACCGACCGAGACCATGTTCTGTTCTGCGATCTTGCATTCGTACATTCGGTCGGACAAGGCGGGATCGTTTCCGAACCATTCGGTGAAGGTCGAGTTCTTCACATCGGCATCGAGAACGACGACGTTGTCGTTGACGTGCCCGAGTGCTCGNAGTGCGACACCNAAGGCACGTCGAGTCGCGAACTTNCCNGTGGCAAGCGTCGAAGCCATGTCGAACTGCTTCATGGCATCGGTGAACGAAGGCGCATCTTCGATCGAGGCCGCGGGTGGGGACATGTCCGATGGTGGATAGATCGTGAGATCATCACTGGCATCGAGGGTCGAGGTCAGCTGAGCACGCAGTCCATCGAGTTCCTCGAGAGCGGCTTCCATCTTTTCGCCGGTGACGGGCTTGCCATGCCAGCCGCCGCCCTGACAGACGGGTGAACCCCATCCCTTCACGGTGTTCGCGACGATGGCGACGGGTGCGCCCTGTGCGCCCTTTTCAAGGTTCGTTCGTGCGACATCAAGCGCCGTTTGAATCGCTTCGGGGTCATGGCCGTCGATCACTTCGACGATGAATCCGGCGGCTTCCAGTTTCTTGGCGGTCACACCGGACGTCTGCTGATTGGAGACGCGATCGGCCTGGCCGAAACTGTTGCAGTTGAAGATGGGGACCACCGAGGTGAGCTGATGGTCGATGATGAAGTCGACGGCTTCCCAGACCTGGCCCTCGCGTGATTCGCCGTCACCGATGATGCAGTAGATCTGCTTGTCGTATCCGTCGTGGCGGGCGGCAAGACCCAGTCCGGCAGCGACGGAAAGCCCCATGCCGAGTGATCCGGTCGCGGCATCGAAGAAGGGAAACCCTTCGACGGGATTGGGATGACCGTCGATGGGAGAATCGATGGCGCGCAGGGTGGCGGCGTCAGCCATGGTCATGGGTCGGAGGTCACCATCTTTTCCGATTCCGACACCGAGGTCGGCGCAGGCGGCGTAGACGATGGGAACCGCGTGTCCTTCGGAGAGCACCAGGCGATCGGAGCCGGCATAGTGAGGATGGGCAGGCACCCAGCGCATGCTGTGGTACATGAGAACCGTGACGATGTGTCCCAGACTCATGGCGGAAGTCGGGTGGCCCGCACCGGCCGAAGCGGTGATTTCGAGAGATGTCTTGTCGAGTTGAATCGCTTTGGCGTGGACTGCAGCTGCAAAGGACATGATGAGATTCCCTGCGCATTCGCGCGATTCGAGACTCGAGAAAGCCCCTGGATGGGGGGTGATGATGCAGAGAGCGATTTACAGGCGCAAAATACAACCCTCTGGCAGATTGGACAGTATCCGCGGGATCAAGCGTGGCCGCAACTCGCCAAACCCCTTTGTTACCCTGAGTTGATGAAATACATACTTCAGTTCCGAAAAATCTGCGTTCTGCTGCTCCTGATGGTCGGCCTCACCGCCACCCGAACATGGGCCCAGGGGACGGACGAGGCTTTTCCTGACCCCATTGATTCGAAAACCCTCGAGCAGTGGATGGAAGGCCGGACCACGGAAGGCGGATCGAGTTCCCATTCCATGGTCTGGGGACCGTGCCTCGACCGGTACCAAGCACGATTTCGGATGCTTCGAGAGGGGATCATGGAAGCATGGCTGGCAAGCGATTCAACGCAGGATGGCAACGATGCCGAGGGGGCCGAAAGGCTGAGTCGAGAGCGAAGGGCGATTCTGGCCGGGATACGGGATCTTGACGAGACGCTGGCAGCGGAAATCACCGTTGCAACCGGTGAAGATGATCCCTTTCGCATCAGACTTTCAAATCGACTGGCCAGACGCCGTGCACTTTCGGTGTGCCGACGACTGGGAGCAGCGAAGATCGCTCTGGATCTGATCGATCAGGTCCATTCCGTCGAGCCGTCCGAGGAGATGATCCGCGAGCTCACCCCCCTGCTGACGTCCTGGGACGCGGAGATGCGACGT
>NYVB01000092.1 GCA_002684315.1 Planctomycetaceae bacterium
ATCGCCGATTCCCACCTGACCTTCGTGAAGCACACCTGCCGCGAGGGCGCCCGTGGCCCCCGACGCGAACGCCGCTGCGAAGTCCCGCCACGAGGCGGCTCCGCCACTCGCCACCACCGGCACCGAGACCGCGCGGGTGGTGGACCGGATCAATTCCAGGTCGTATCCCGACCGCGTGCCGTCGCGATCGTGACTGGTGAGGAGGATCTCCCCGGCGCCGAGCTCGACGGCCCGAATCGCCCAGCCGACCGCATCGAGTCCGGTCCGACCCCGGCCCGATCGAACGAGCAGTTCCCATCCCATCCGGCCGCGACGGATCGCATCGATGGCGACCACCACGCACTGCCGGCCGAACCGATCACGAAGCGACTCGACGAGCTCGGGCCGCATCACCGCCGCCGTGTTCACGCTCACCTTGTCGGCACCCGCGTCGAGCAGGCGAGTCGCCGTCTCGACGTCGCCGATTCCACCACCGACCACGACCGGGACATCCACCACCGCCCGGATCCGCCGCACCAGCGTCGGCGTCGCGGATCGCCCCTCCGCGGTCGCGGACACGTCGAGCACCACGATCTCGTCGGCGCCCGCGTCCGCGTAGCGACCGGCGATCTCGACGGGATCCCCGATTTCACGAAGCCCCTGGAACCGGACGCCCTTGACGACCCGGCCGTCCCGGACATCGAGGCAGGGNATGATTCGATTCAGACGCATGTCGACACCTCCGCTTCAAAGGCGGCTTCGGTCCACCGCGCCAGGATTCCGGCNCCGAANCGGCCCGAGATCTCGGGGTGGAACTGACAGGCGATGGTTCGTCCCCGCTCCAGTCCGGCGACGAACGCACCCTCGTCGTCGCTCCACGAGACGTTCCAGTCCGCGGGCGCCGTGCGCAACGCGAATCCGTTCGCGAAGTACGCATCGCCCGACTCGAGCACCGGACCGCCCGACGCCTCGATCCGGTTCCACCCCATCTGCGGACGCACCGCCGCGGGAGGCATCGCCTCGACGTCCGCGTCGATCACGCCGAGTCCGATGACTCCCGACGCTTCCGCACTTCCGCGGCACAACANCTGCAGGCCGAGGCAGATCGCGAGNGTGGACCGGTNGGCGTCGAAGCGATCGATGATCGCGGCCCGCAGATCGTTTCGATCGATCGCATCGATGCCCGCGGCGAAACTGCCCACGCCCGGAAGGACCACGGCCGTCGCGGTCGCGATCACATCCGGATCGACGCTTCGGACCACCGAGCGTCCCTGCCGTTGAAACCCCGCTTCGATGGACGACATGTTCGCCACCCCGGTGTCGACGATGTGGATGATTCGATCCATCAGAGAACNCCCTTGGTGCTGGTCACCCGATCACAACTTCGAATCGCGGCCCGAAACGCCACNGCGAGCGACTTGAACGCCGATTCCATCTTGTGGTGGTCGTTCCGACCTTCGAGCACCCGGACGTGGAGGGTGAACGGTGCGGTGAGGGCGAGCGTCTCGAGAAAGTGCGTGGCGTTCTCGCAGGCCAGGCCACCGACCGACGGACGGACGAGATCGAGTTCGATGTTCGCGCTGGGCCGCCGNACCAGATCGATCGCGGTCCGCGACAGTGATTCGTCGAGGGGAACCATCGACCACCCGAACCGTTCGATGCCCGATCGATCCCCGAGCGCGTTCGCGATCAGGGTCGCGAGCACGATCGCGCAGTCTTCTGCGACGTGGTGGTCGTCGACCTCGAGATCACCGTCACATCGGAGTTCGAGCCCGATGCCGGCGTGCACCGCGAANGCGGTCATCAGGTGATCGAGCATGCCGATTCCGGTGGCCACGTCGACGTTCGGTTCGACCGGATCGAGGTCGATTCCACCTTCGATCCGGGTCTCCCGGGTCGCACGACGAAGGGTCGCGGTGCGGCGTCGCNTCGATGATGCGTTCGTTTCAGTCGTGTCGCTCGGAGTCATGCCGTCCCTCCTTCGATGAATCGCTGCATCGCCCGGCCGGGCCGGACCACGCGGGCCGCGCCGGCCTTGAACAGGATCGAATCNCCACTGTCATCCCGCGAGACACCGACGGGGACGAGNCCCGCGNCCCGTGCCGCCACCACGTCGTCGACCGTGTCGCCGATGAACCACGCCCGCTCGACCCCCATCGTCTCCATCGCCGAACGGATCCCCCGGGGCGAAGGCTTCAACGGNGCGTCCTCGCGGGCCACCACCACNTCGAAGCGCTCGGTCAGCCCGTAGCGGTCGAGGAACCAGATCGCCTCCGCACGGGGGCGNCCGGTGACCAGACCGATCGGCATTCGGTCTCGAAGGCGACCCAGGAACGTCCGATCGACCAGCAAGGACTCGAGATCACGAAGGCCCGGCCGATCGACCGNNCCGAGGTAGCGACGCTGGAACTCGCGGGTCACCGCGTCGGGATCGACCTTGATTCCCTGACGTTCGATGAGCACTCGAGTCAAGGCCCAGTCGTCGTTGGCGTCACCTTCCGCCTTGGTCGCGTCGATGGCGTCCTCCTCGATCACGACACCGAACGCCTCGGCGGTCCCACGGATCGCCGCGCGGTACGAACGTGACACGTCGGCGATCACGCCATCGAGGTCGAAGAGCATCGCCTCGGGTCGCAACGCGGCGTCCATCGCGACGAGCGCCCGATCGAGATCCGCGGAATCGACCGGGATCGTGACCCTGATCCAGTCGTCGACGATCGACTCCTGGAAGATNCGCACCGCGATGCCCGCCGACGCGAGCGCGTCCGAGATCCACCGAGCATCGGGNATCCTGAACAGGATGAAGTTCCCTTCGGAGGGCTGTCGTTCGATGCCGCGCCGATCGAGCCAGTCGTTCATCCGATCTCGATTGGTCCGGATCCGATCGACCCGATCCGACATGGCGGCTTCCGACGTCGGATCGCAGAGGGTTCGCGACGCGATCTCCAGNGAGAACGAGGAGACGGGGTAGGGCCCACCCGCCGCGCGGAGCTTCGATGCGATCACGGGCGAGGACTCGATCCATCCGACTCGAATTCCGGCGAGTCCCCACGCCTTGCTGAGGGTCCGGATCACCACGGTGCCGGGGAGGTCGCGGAGCATCGGACCCGGATCGGACGTCGCGAACTCCGCGTACGCCAGGTCGATCACGAGGAGGGTGTCCGGGAGTTCCGCGCGAACCCGTCGAATCGCCTCGATCGAAATCACCAGGCCGGTCGGGTTGTTCGGCGTCACGAGGGCGACGACGGCGGCGTTCCGACCGGATTCGATCACCGCCTCGATCGGAAAATCGCCGTCCATCCACGCCACCCGGTCCACGCGTCCGCCGCACTGGAGGGCGAACCGCTCGAACATCGGAAACGTGGGATCGAGGAGGGTCATCCGATCACCCGGCGTGATCGCCTCGCGGCAGATGCGNTCGATGGCGTCATCNGCGCCCGCGGTGACCACCACCCGGTCGGGATCGATGCCCGCCCGCATCGCGATCACCGACTCCAACGACCGACGATCGGGGTAGGCGGCGGGATCGATGTCGAACGCACCGATCGCGTCGACTCCGATCCGACCGTCGGCCGAACGACACTCGTTGGCATCGAGGCGAAGATCGATCGGGCGTCCCATCGCATCGCGATCCGTGTCGATCGCGGTCGCGGTNTCGACCGGTCGGGCGGCCGGCCTGTCGGGAGTCGAGACGATCATGGGATCACCTGCCTCGGCTCGCTGATGACGAGATCCGTTCCGCCGGCTTCCTTGAGTTCGAGCACGAGCGTGGCGACGTCGGATCGCGGTACCGCGGCCCGGACCGCGAATCCACCGCCGGCCAGCGGAGACACCGTCGGCCGCCGCATGCACGGAAGAACCGCGAGCACCGCATCGATCCGATCATCGTCGACGTTCAATTCGACCAGCAGTCGGCGGCGGGCCTCCAGCACCGATTCGATCAGGTTCGAGATCCGGTCGATCAATCGACGTCGAATCGGATCGTCGGCGGCCTCCCGACTCGCGTACAACCGCGTCGACGACTGCATGACGACATCCACGATTCGAAGTCCGTTCGCTTCGAGGGTCGCCCCGGTCTGGACGACGTCGACGACGACGTCCGCATCCTCCGGGGGGAGCACTTCAGTGGTGCCCCAGCTTCGNACGGGGACGATCCGGAGCCCGCGGCCGGCCGCCCAGTCCGCGGCGATGTTGGGCATCTCACTGGCGACCCGGACGACATCCGCCTTCTCGAGATCGAAACCATCCGGCGCCGCGGTGACGATCCGGACCGGATCGAGACCGGTATCGAGGATCTCGACCAGATCGGCCCCGGATTCCCGAACCCAGTCCGCCCCGGCGAATCCGAGATCCCTCGAACCATCCGAGAGCATCGAGACGATCGCGGGGGGCTTCATCAGCTTCGCGGCGACGCCTTGAATCCCCTCGATGGCCGGTCGATAGCCCCGACTCGTCGGGCGCACCCGAAGGCCCGCATCCGCAAGCAGCGATTCGACGCCNTTCTGCATTCGTCCCTTGGGAAGGCAGAGTCGCAGTCGGGTCTCGGCGGTGCGTGATTCGGTCGAGGTCGAAGCGGATGAGGAGGCGTCGACCGCGGAAGGGCGACGTGGCGTGAAGGTGGACATGTGGAAATCCCGGAAGAGGCCTCTGGAGGGCTCGGCTTCGTCGGGGTCACCTTGCGACCACCTGAAAAACGACGCCGGCCTCGNAAGGCCGGCGTCGATGATCGTCCTGCGTCAAGCGGATCCGANCCGTGTCACCGGCCCNTGGTCGAACCATGGGCATGCGAATGCTCGTGGGCGAGCGATGCATGAAGGTGATGATGGATGGCTTGGAGTCGCATGGGCAGAANTCTAGGAGGTCAACGAGGTTCGTCAACCGTGGTGGTCGGATTCGGATGGATGGACGAAAATCTCCGAACGACCGATTTCGAGCGTCGGGGCCGGTGTCGTGACGCCATCGGTCGCCGGTTTCGGATCCACACCCTTCGATGCCTTCGAGACGAGGAACATCGCGAGGGTCGAGATGATGACCACCCCGATCAGGTTGAGCACGAAACCCTCCCGCGCCATCCGGTCGATGGGGACATCCTCCGTCCCGTAGACCGCGGCGTTCGGGGCCGTCGCCACCGGAAGCATGAATGCACAGCTGGCACTCATCGCGGCGGGTGCCATGAGAATGACCGGATCGACCTCGAGGGCGAGCGCCGTGGCGCCGAGGATCGGCATCAACAGGGCCGTCAACGCGGTGTTGCTGGTGATCTCGGTCAGGAACGTGGTCAACAGACACACGACCAGCACCATCAGCGGAATCGGGACGTTCTTCATGCCACCGAGACTCCCCGCGATCACCTCGCTCAACCCGGTCGACTTGAACGCCTGGGCCAGTGCGATGCCACCACCGAAGAGCAGCAGCACGCCCCAGGGGATCGTCTTCGCATGCTCCCAGTCCAGAAGTCGACCACCGTCGCCGTCGGGAAACGCGAACAGGAGCACCACGACCAGCGCCGCCACCGTCGCGGATCCGGACACCCGGGCATCGAGCGCGCCACCGGTCGCCAGCCCCAGCAGTCCGGTCCAACCACCCCCCTTGGTCCAGCCGATCCCTTCGAACCAGTCCACGGGGAGCGCGGGGTACTTCTGGAAGATCCACAGTCCGGCCGCGATCGCGAACATCACGATCACGCGACGCTGGCCGCGGGTCCACGGATCACCTTCCGGCAGATCGAAGGTTTCGTTCCCACCGAGTCCTCGCGTGAGCCACCACCATGCGATCGGCACGAACACGACCACCACCGGAACGCCGGCCTTCATCCACTCGAGAAATCCGTAGGACTCGTCCCGCACGCCGAGTTTGTCGAACGCCCCCATGAAGATGATGTTCGGAGGCGTGCCGATCGGCGTTCCGATCCCACCGATGTTGGCCGCGTAGGCGATCCCCAGCAGGAGGGGGATGGCCATCTTCCGATCGCTCGCCCCCGCGATCACCGCCAGGGCGACCGGGAGCATCATGAGCGTGGTCGCGGTGTTGGAGATCCACATCGACAGGACCGCGGTCGCCACCATGAAACCGAGCACCACGCTCCGCCCGCCATGACCACCGAGTCGGGCCACACCCTTCACCACCCCCAGCGCGACCTTCCGGTGGGTGCCGGTGCTCTCCATCGCGCGGCTCAGCATGAAGCCACCCATCAGGAGCAGGATGAGGCTGTCGCCGTACGCGTTCGCGGTGGACTTGTGATCGAGCAGGCCGAGAATCGGCAGGAACGCGAGCGGAATCAGGCTCGTCGCCGGCACGGGGACGGGTTCGGTCACCCACCAGATCGCACACCACAGGGTCACGCCCGCAAGCATCGAATCGTCGAGCTCCAGACCGCTCGCCCGGAGTACGAACGCGAAGGCGAAGGCGAGGATCGGTCCCGCGGGCAGCGCGATCCGCTTCACGAGCGATCGACTCGGGGGCGTGGTCTCGGGGGTCAAGGTGATCGATCCTCTTCGAAACCGGGTCCGGTCCCACAGGTCGCCATCGCCCAGACATTGACCGGATAATCCGGCTCATTGTGGAGCGAATGCAGCCGACTCCGATAGCTCGTCCAACGCGTGAATTGTGATTTCACACAAGCGCGGTTTCCCCACGAACCCGTCACGATGCCCTCGATCGGAAATCCGGCCTCGACAAGAAAGTTTCGCAGCCCTTCCTCGGTCCAACGCGTACCGTCGATCGGAAATCGATGCACCCGAACGAGGAACGGGGTGGAGATCAGGAATCGTCCGCCGGGTCTCAACATGGAGAGAACATTGCCTGCCGCGCGATAGGGGCGGGCGAGATGTTCAAAGACCTGATCGGCGATGATCAGGTCGAATTTATCCGACAACGGTTTCTCACAGACATCGAAGCCTGGAAAATTCTCCATTCGATGCGAACGCCACGGTCGTGCATCCCGCCACTCGTTGCCCGATATCTCAAGAACGTCGAGTTCTTCCGCCGGAAGAGAATCCATCCACGCCTGTATCTCCTTCCGCTGGACCACTCGACTCCAATGGACCGGATCGAATCCAGTCAGGCGATCCACGAGTCGCCTGAACCCGACGAGATCAATCAGATGACCAAGGCCACGATGCCACGATGGTCGGCGGTTTCGGTCTTCCGCCTCCGCTCGGTCGACGCCGAGACTCATCGTGCCGACCCCTCGAAATCGATCCTCGATCTGGCCGATCGAAGCACCGGCTCGAATGCATCCGCCTGACGCACGAATCCCAGATCGTTCGGATGTGACGAATCGACCGTCCCCTCACCGTCGGATCCCAGGAGCTCATCACCGTCCAGATAGAAGATGTGATCGAGACCTTCATCGACGAGGGCCGCGTGCGCCGTTCGAAGGGCGGCGCGGTTCTCCTGGTTGCGAGTCGCCTTGCCACGATCGAACATCGCGTCCGCGTAGGTCCGGTCCTCCACCAGCACGATGGGGATCCCCGGTCGGAGTGATCGGAGACGACGAACGAACGGTGCGGCCCTCGCAGCGACCCGCTTCCCGTCGAGGTTCGGCAGGCAGTCGAGCACGTAGACGGAGGCCTCGATCTCGGCCATCAGATCGGCCATCTCCGGATCCAGCGTGCCGCTCCCGCTGAATCCGAGGTTCACCACCGGAACATCCATTCGTCGTCCCAGGATCGCGACGTGGGTCATGCCCGGACGCGACGCACAGGCACCATGCGTGATGGATGTTCCGTAGAACACGATCGGACGATCGCGTTCCACGGCGGGCTCGATCGTGGCATCCGGGTCGACACCGATCTCGATCGACGCGACGCCGTTGTAGAGCGGTAGATACAGAAGCCACTCGCGCGACACCGGCCGAAGCGCGGACACCAGCGTCCGCTCATTCTCCACCCCGGTCGGTCGACCGTTGGCGACCCAACGCCAGGTCGGGCCGTCGGGCAGATCCAATCGCACGTAGAGATCGACCCCGCTCACGCCGGTCGCCGGCATGTGGGGCATCGCGAGGCGGTCGCTGGTGAGTCGCCACCGCACCGCGATCGTGGACGAATCCGAGACGAAGCGGATCGCGATCCCGGCGGAGTGCCGCGCGTTCCCCCAGACCGGCGGCCGGACGATCGACTCGGCTTTCGCGGGAAGTCGATCCCACGGGGACTTCCGGGTCTCGAAGGCTCGCCCCTCGACACAGAGCGCGTCGCCGTCGACCCACCGCAGGCCACGGTCATCACACGGTGTCGCGGAGATCGCCGTGGGTGCTCGACTGGTCAGGAGGAACAAGGCGATCAGGCCGAGGAAAATGTCGTGTCGAATTCTCAAGGTTCGAATGCTCCGGGGGTGCGACGGGCGATGATAAAGTGGCGGGATGTCCTCGACCATTCAAGTCACACGGCGTCTTGTGCTTCCGGCGATCATCGCTTCGAGTCGCATCGTGTTCGCAGACGACGCCCTGGACATCGTACAAGGCGACCGTATACAGGCTGAAATCGAAGCACTCCGGACGGAGATCGACGACCTGCGCGACGAGCGGGACGAGGCATCCCTCGACGCGACGCGTCGGACGGAGATCCGGCGATTGATCACCGATGTGGTCGCCGACGCCGAAATGCGGACCAACCGGATCGATCGGGCCTGGAACGTGATCGCCTCCGCGGACGGGGATTTCACGCTCGAGGCCGATGTGATCATGCAGTACGACTGGGTGCTCAATTCGACGTCCTCCGAACCGACCCGCTACGGGTTCAGCCTCGACACCCTCTGGCTCTCGCTGGGGGGCACGATGTTCGGCCCGAAATGGTCGTACGGCGTCTGTGCCGCCGTGGGTTCCGACGGGACCTTCATTCCCGAGTACGCCTACGTGCAGCACCAGTTCGAAGACGGTCTGTTCGTGCAGGCGGGGATTCTCTCGGAGTACTTCTCGATCGAGCAGGCGATCAACCCGAACGAACAGCTCGGCACGTCGCTGTCGTTCGTCGCCGGTCAGTTCGACGCCGGTCAGCCCGAAGGGATCCTCGTCGGTCGACAGTTCGACCAATGGCGGTTCTGGTCCACCCTTTCGAACGGGTGGGGGCAGTCCTACATCGACCCACTGGAGAATCAACGGACCGGCGTCATGACCCGCGTCGAACTCAAGCCGTTCGGAGACTGGAACACGCTGTACATGTTCAATCCGTATCCCGGTCTCGTCGATCGTGGTCTTCTCTTCGGATTCGGCGGTTCGTTCGACTGGGGCGACTACGCCGCCGGAACCGGTCGATCGATCTCCGGTGACGCGACCCGGGCGACGGCCGACGTCTCCTGGCAGCAGGACGGGGTCGGACTCATGGCCGCCGCCTACTACCAGGACGTGCCCGTCTCCCGGACCGATGGCGGTCGCCGATGGGCCGCCGTCGCGCAGGGCGCCTTCTTCCCGGTTTCGACCTGGGACGTGTACGCCCGCGGCGAGTGGGGGGCGGTCGAGAACGGATCACGCTCCGACTTCGCGATGGCGACCATCGGAACCAGCTGGATCCCCGCCGGGGATTCACGACTCAAGGTGGTCTTCGAGCTGGTCCGGTCCTGGGGCTCCACCGCCGACTGGAGCGTCGATGGCGACATCGGCATCCTCTCGACCGATGGCGATCAGACCGTCTTCAGGACCCAGCCTCAGTTCGCCTTCTGAGCCGATGGATCCGCGACGCTCGGGCGGCTCTTCAGGAATTCCCGGAACTCCTCGATGAGTCGGTAGTCGGTCGGATTGTCCGGAAGGAACCAGTCGGTCCCGCTTTCGACGAACACCGAAATCGCGTTCGCGGCGATCACCAACCCGAGCACCCAACTGGTGATCCGGGTCCATGCCCCCGGGCGACCAGGGCGATTTCCAACCACCATCATCGAACCCATCACGAGGGTGAGACCGCTCACCAGCAGGATGACGATGAAGACGATGAACGCCCATGTGTAGAGATGGAGTCCGAAGACCGCATCGCCGTAACCGGGATCCCCGGGCAGGATGTGGAGCAGTGTCTGTCGCCCGCTGATCGCGAGTCCGAGCACCGATGCGAGGATCGACATGCCGAAACCGGTGGAGAAATCCGCGGTGGAGTCGGACCCGGCGATCGTGGTTCGTCGAATGATCAACATCGGACCCATCGCGGCGAGGAGCATCGCCATCCGCTGAAGGATGCAGAGCGGACAGGGGAGCTCGCGGCCGACGAACTGGACCAGGAACGCACCGATCACCACGACGCAGACGCCCAGGACCCAGACGTGGAGAAGAACGAACGAAAGACGCTGCCAGTTCATCGAGCTGGTCATGAAGACATCACTCCCATCGCCGGGCGGTTCAGAAGCTGAGACCGAGAGGGTCCGTCGCGTGATGCAGGAAGAGCAGCGTCACGAGGATCATCGACATGGCGAAGAGAATCACCGACAGTCGACGACGCTCGCGGTGCAGGGCCATGAAGGTTCCAAGCAACAGGATGAAGATGAAGGCTGCGACCATCGTCGGGACTCCCGCCCGGGTGGAATCAGGGTCGTGACATCACGATGGTAACCGCCCCGGGAGCACCGGCGGCATGGGGCATTCGATCGCGGCCGCGAGTGATCGAAGCAGCTCGATCTCCGCCAGTGTTCCGTGTCCGTCGGCGCAGATCGTCTCGACCGCGGCGTCGAGCAATGTCGATCGGTCGCGCCAGCGAAGGCGTCGGAGTCGGTCAAGCGCTCGATCGAGCGCCATCACCGAACAATCCGACCGATCCGGGAGGTCCACATCGCCGATGCTCGCCCGCCGGGCGCCCGCTCGGAACGCATGGAGCGCCTGGTTCTCGTTTCGAGCACCACTCCAGGCGAGCATCGCGAGCACCAGCCGCACCGAATCATCGAGCAGCACGATCGATCGATTCGCACGAGTGGATCCACGGGCCGACCGGCTCGATCCTTCGACGAGGTGGTCCCGGAGAATCCGACCCAGAAGCCATTCGAAGCGGTCGAGGCGACCATCCGCCTCCTGCATCGCGCGAATCGATTCCATGAAGCCGGGTCGATCCTCCTGGGGCATCCGGATCAGTGCCGGTATCGAGAGATCGAGCAGTACCAGACGGAGTTCGGGGTTCCGGCCGATGGTGCCCGTCACGGTCTCCCGGAGACGACGCACCTCTTCGATGGTCAAGGGGTCGAGGTGCTTTGAAAGGGCGGAGGCCTGGGCGGATCGGACCTCGGGGTCGTCGTCGACCAGCAGCAGCAGGCACACCGCCTTCGCCCCGATCACGTCGTGCACCGCGGCACGAACCGGTTCGGGAATCGATCCGATGAGCGTGCGTGCGTAGGCGAGGTGGTCGGCATCGGGTTCACCCAGCCGGGCGATGCTCTCGCGGACCTGTTCTGCGCCGCGAACCTCGCGACTCTCCGGAACGTCCGCATTCCCTGTCGAGGTCGATGCGGCGGTCCCTGCGAATCCGGCCGTGTTCGACGGCGGCGGCTCGGATCGCGTGGAACCCGAGGCCATCGATTCCTCGACCTCCTCCTGTGGCCGGTTCTCGATGCGGGCGATCCGATCGGCGAGGGGCGGATGCGTCGCGAAGGCCGTCGACAGGGCGGAGGTGAAGAAGAAGTGCTGGAACTCACTCGCCGCCGACTTCCTCAGGTCGTTCTCCGGAAAGCCGCCGATGCGGCGAAGCGCTCCGGCGATGCCGGATGGATTCCTCGTGTAGTCGACGGCCGCGGCGTCCGCGAGATACTCGCGTTGTCGACTGACCGCGGCCTGGATCAGGCGTGCCGCGAGCGTGCCGAGCGATCCGATCGCCATGAGTGCGAGGCCTCCGACGATGATCGCCAGGCCCAGGGCCGGGCCCGGGTTGTTCTTTCCTCCACCCGATCGCGCCAGCACCGGTCCGATGAACCGGAAGCAGATGTACCCGAGGAACCCGAGGGCCATGATTCCGAAGATCAGCCCGGTCAATCGGATGTTGAGTTTCATGTCGCCGTGGACGATGTGACTGAACTCGTGGGCCATCACGCCCTGGAGCTCGTCCCGCGACAGCTTCTGGACGCAACCGCGGGTCACGCCGATCACGGCGCTGTCGAATCCGAATCCGGCGGCGAAGGCGTTGATCGACGCGTCATCGATGAGATAGACCGGCGGCATCGGACAGCCGGAGGCGATCGACATCTCCTCGACGACGTTCATGAGTCGTCGCAGATCGGGATCCCGATCCTCGGCATGCACGAGTGTTCCGCCGAGCGACTCCGCCACCGCCTTGCCACCGGCGGCGAGTTGTGCGGTCTTGATCAGCGAACCGATCACGATCACCAGGATCGTTCCACCACCCACCACGCCGAGCAGCTCGGGCATCCACCATCCGGCGGGATTCTCCTCGGACTGCGACAAGGCGACCACGGCCCCGGCCGCCACGAAATAGACCGCGACCACGGTTCCGACGACTGCGAGCAGGAAGAGAAGGACGAGTCGGCCGGTCCGGGACCGGGCCTTCTCCTGGTCCTCGATGAAGTTCATCACCATGATCGAGTGCTTCCGAAACCGGACCGGAGGCGTCCCCGGAGGATCAGTACTCGACCGTCACCTTCGAGGGTTCGGCGCCCGCTTCGTCGAAGAACAGCAGCTCGATCGG
>NYVB01000093.1 GCA_002684315.1 Planctomycetaceae bacterium
TCGAAGGGCACAATGGGTCGTGCATCTGTGGCAAATGTCTTGATATGGGCTGGGGAAGCGTCATCGAAAACACGATGGATGATTCAATCCCGGATTGGAAGTGCACGATGTGCCTCGAACATCGCAAAGACCCCTGCTATCGGTCCCCCGCGTACGAAGAGGCGTTCATCTGCAGGCGATGCATTCGAATCGCGGCGCAGGCTCTGCGAAAAGAAAACCTCGATGACTGGGAAGCACCGAAGCCGCAACGACGTACCAATTGAATTCGTTCAACTCACTTTCGAAGCAACGTCATCGCGTTGAACGGACGGCCTTCGCGTGCGAACTTGCGCTCGAAATTGGTGCCGACGACCTCTGATGAGCCCGCTGATNCCGGTCGAACGAATTCCTGTCGCTCGAAGATCGATTCATGACGCGATGCATGGTCTTCGTACCACGCCCAGAGTTCGGCATGATCCGTGACGAGACGAAGCTCGCCACCATCCACGAGCAATCTGTGAAACTGCTGAATGGTCTCGTCCTGAAGGACCCGACGCTTGTGGTGACGTGACTTCGGCCAGGGATCGGAAAAATAGAGATGGATCACGTCGGCGATTCCATCGGGACACCAGTACCGGATGAACTCGGTGGCATCGGTATGAAGCATGCGTACGTTCTTCATTTCATGGCGTCGGATCCTGTCCGCCGCGTAACGGCAGAATTCTCCGGCCCACTCGATGCCGAGGAAGTTCGTCTCCGGTTCCAGCACGGATTGCTGGACGAGGAAGGTCCCCTTGCCGGAACCGATCTCCAGTTCGAAGCGACGGTCGGGATGACCGAACCAGTCCCGCGGATCGAAAGGACCCGAATCGTGGGGAGGGAGGTCTGCAGTGACGTACCCGTATTCACCGGAATCAAGTTCCTTGCCTCTGGAGAGTCCGAATGACATGACTGCTCACTCCTTGCTGTCGACGACATCGAGAATCCAGCGTGTGATGTCTTCAAGGACGATCGGCTCGATGGTCGTGTCGATTACGACGTATTCAGAAATAGCCCCGGTGGTTGAGCTCTGGAAAAGATGATTGAGATCAGGATAGGCGATCGTGGTCACCTGGCCACCGGACTCGAGGATCGAGCGCTCGATCGCGGGAAGATTGAGCTCCAGAAGCACCTGGACATCATGTGATCCGTTCAATGCCAGCACCGGGCATGTCACGCGGCTGAGATACTCGACCGGATCCAGTTTGATGAAGGCGTCCATCCAGGGCGTGAGAAACCCGGCGTAGCCGTCATCCAATGATTCAAGATTCTCCGCCAGTTGACCTTCGTCGATGAGGCCTTCCGAGAACGAACCGTTCAGCTGAACCTCGAGGAGCGTGCGATACCCCGCCTTGATCTCCGCTTCGGAGGCGTTGTTTCGAACCAGGCTCATCAGAGCCCGGTGCGAGACCATCATCGGAACGAGTGTCTCCTCCGAATATCCCTCGAGCTCGAGGATCCGACGCGACTGTGAACTGAGAATCTCCCCACCGTCGACACCCGTGCCGGCCATGAGAACGATGAACGCGATTCGTGGATCGGACACGGCGGCGATCGGAGCGACCACCCCGCCTTCACTGTGGCCGATGAGACCGATCGCGGCTGAATTGATGTCCTGCCGTGTCGAAAGCCATTCGACCTGAGCGGTCACATCGGTCGCGAAATCGCTGGTGATCGCCTGCGAGAAGTCACCGGTTGAATCTCCGACACCACGATCGTCGCAGCGCAGTGACGCGATGCCGTTTCGTGCGAGGTGATCCGCGATCACCAGGAATGGCTGGTGATTCATCAACGATTCATCGCGATCCTGGGGCCCGCTTCCGGTGATGAAGACCACCACTGGTGGACGAGCGACATCATCTGGCAACATCAATTCACCGGCGAGGACATGCCCATTCTGATGCGGGACTCGAACCTCGAGGGTCTTGTAGGGGAAAGGCGCTCGTGGGGTCTGGGGTCTCTTTCCAGTGAGAAAGGCCACCTCACCGATGACTTCATTCGGTGTGAATTCCGTCTCGAAGGTCATCCCGTTCTGTGCCATCGTGGCCGTGTACCCACCCGCCGGAGCCTCATTCGGCGTGAGTGCGAAGGTGAGTGGCGTCCCGACATTCGTCACCAGTTCGATCACGCCGGTCGCGGGATCGCGAGAGCCCAGACAAGGAAACGCGATGATCTGCTGCATCTTGACACCCAACCGTGCGGAGGCGGATGAACCACCATCATGGCCGATCAAAAGATCAAGACCGAGGCGCTGACCACCCGGAAGACTCAGAATTCCGGAGACGGGATCCTGCTGAGGCATGGATTCCGGTGCAGTCCAGAGAGAGAACCGGACGACACCCCCACGTTTCGTGGGCACCCCTTGAAAATCGATGACGTCGTAGGAACCTTCGCCATGATCGACATCCGTCGACGCCCAGGATCCGAGGGTGAAGAGACCCGTGGACTGATCCATGAAGGGAACCCGGATCGTGGTGGTTCCGTCTTCTTCCAGGGTTCGAATCGCCTCGGCACGTGCCAGGCGCATGCTTGGCAGCGTCACCAGAGAGACACCATCTGCCTGCCCCGCTGATTCGATCACGAAGAACGTCGGAACGCCGTCGACGAGCATCTCTCCTGTCCAGTCAGACACGTCGGACAGCGCGACAGCCGATTCATGGGTCGATGCCTGAAAGGCGAGGGCAAGCAAGGAACAGATGATGACCATTGCACTCATGACACTCACCCTGCTTCGTACTGAATCGTCTCGCTGATCTTGTTCGCTTGATCGCAGATGATGACTTCGGGTCGGTGACGCCCGAATTCATCTTCATCCACCGAACAGAAGCTCATGATGATCACCTTGTGGCCGATGCCGGTGAGCTGCGCGGCAGCTCCATTGACACCGATGATTCCGGACCCCGGCTCACCGCGAAAGACATAGGTTTCAAAACGGTTGGTGCTGTTGGCGTCGGCCACGAGAACCTTCTCGTTGACTCGCAGGCCTGTGGCATCAAGAAGATCGCCGTCGATGGTGATGGATCCGTGGTAGTCCGGATTACACTGCGTGACGGTGGCCATGTGAATCTTGGCGAAGAGTACTTCTCGCAACACGGTCGTGTTCCCTGAAAATTAGCTTGAGACCTCGGGACGTTCCCAGTCGATCTGACGCCCCTCCTGCCAGAGGGACTCGAGATCATAATAGAGACGGTGCTCGGGTTCGAAAAGATGCACGACGGTCTCGACGAAATCGACGAGGATCCAGGTGGTCCCGGTGTCCTTGGTCGATTTGAAGGGGGGATTTCCCTGCGCCTTGCCGATGTCCTCCACCGCCTGAGCGGCGGATTTCATCTGTCGTTCACTGCTTCCCGACCCCAGAAGAACGTAGTCGGAGACCTGACTGAGACCGCGAACATCCAGGAGAACGACATCCTCGGTGCGATCGTCGGAAAGCGCTCGCGCACATTCGATGGCGAACTCGAGGACGTCTTCAGGATTTGCATTCGAACGTGAACGGCTCATGGTGGTGGATCGATTCTATGGGTTCATGAGAAGGGGCGGTCTGACGACCGCCCCTGGAAGGTTTGTTTCAACGGAGATGTCCCCTGTCGGAGACGATACTCCGAATCATCCAAGGCCAAGAAAGGCCAGGATGGCAGGACTGATCTGGACGGTCAGTCCGGCGAACACGACCGAGACGATGCTGACCAACTTGATCAGGATGTTCAAGGCGGGGCCTGAAGTGTCCTTGAAGGGGTCGCCGACGGTATCGCCGACCACGCCAGCCTTGTGCGCATCAGAGCCCTTGCCGCCATGCTTGCCGGTCTCGATGTACTTCTTGGCATTGTCCCAGGCACCGCCTGCATTGGCCATGAAGATCGCGACTGCGAAGCCGCAGACGAGGGTGCCTGCGAGCATGCCCATGACCCCGGCGACGCCGAGAACCACGCCGACTGCGATGGGAATGAGAACCGCCATCACTGATGGAATCACCATTTCGCGAAGTGCACGGGTCGTGGAGATCGAGACACAAGAACCGTAATCGGGGTAACTGTGGTTGTCGACGGTCACTTCGAAAGGCCACTTCAGAGGATCTGCGATGTCTTCATCGGACATGCCGTTGGACTTGAAACCCTTCTTCATGATCTCGAACTGACGACGGCATTCGTGCATCATTGCATACGCCGCACGCCCGACCGCATTCATCGTCATGGCGCAGAAGAGGAAGACCATCATCACACCGAGGAAGAGTCCCGCGAGAACTCGGGGGTTCATGAGAGTCACGTCGTAGTAGGCGAGAACGGTGGGAAGAGCNGCTTCGGGAATCGAGTAGATCTCGACCGACATCATCGTGTCTTCCATGCCGTCGTACGAGGCGATGTAGGCTTCCTTGTTCTTGTCGTAGGAGATCTTCGACCAACCGCCGAAATCACCGGATTTGGCGAGAATCTCCTGAGTCTTCTGATCGGCGACCAGACCACCCACGGCGAACGTCTTGTCGGCGGAGGCCGACAATGCGAAGAGGCCGTTGCCGATGTATCGGGCATGCGTCATCTTGTCGCCGGTGCCCAGTTCATCCTGGGGGAAGTCGTCATAGAAGGCTGCAGGCTGACCTGAAACGGCTGTGCTGTTGAGGTTCGTCTTCACCGTGATGGCGAAGGCGGCCAGCAATGCCAGCGCGGTCAATGCCGCGGATCCGATCGCGAAACCCTTGCCGGTCGCCGCAGTGGTGTTACCGAGCGAATCGAGCATGTCGGTTCGTTCACGAACGAACGCAGGCTGCTGAGTCATTTCGGCGTTGCCACCGGCATTGTCNGCGATCGGGCCGTATGCATCGGTGGCAAGCGTGATGCCGAGCGTGGAAAGCATGCCCACCGCGGCGATGGCGACACCAAAGACACCGAGAAGGAAGTTTTCACTGCCGTTGCAGAAGCTGAACGCGAGGAGAATGGCGCCCACGGTCGTGAGCAGCGGGATCCAGGTGGAGCGCATGCCTTCGGCGATGCCCGCGATGATCACGGTGGCGGAACCCGTTTCAGACTGCTCTGCGATTCGCTGCGTGGGACCGTATTCATAACTGGTGAACTTCTCAGTACCCCAGGCGATGATGAGACCACCACAGAGACCAATCGCGATTGCGACGAGGGGACGCCACCATGCGAGGCCGAGTTCGAACTCCGAAGACGAACCGAGCATGAAATACAGCAGGACCGCACTCAGAGCGATGATCAGACCGGATGACAGCCAGACGCCCAGGTGAAGGCTCTTGAGAAGCTTCGAGAAGTTGGCGCCTTCTTCAGCCTTGACGAAGAAGATCGCGAGGATCGAGCAGAGGATGCCAAGACCGGCGATTGCAGGCGGCAGGGAGACCAGCTTGAGCGACCAGATCGCGGCAGACTCGTCGTACTGACCAGCGAAGATGCCGACACAAGCGGCGGCAGCAAGCGCCATCGCAGCGAGGATCGAGCCGTAGTAACTTTCATAGAGGTCGGCACCCATGCCGGCCACGTCGCCCACGTTGTCACCGACGTTGTCGGCGATGGTGGCGGGGTTGCGTGCGTCGTCTTCGGGGATACCCGCTTCGACCTTGCCCACGAGGTCGGCACCGACGTCGGCCGCCTTGGTGTAGATGCCGCCACCGACTCGAGCGAAGAGCGCCTGAAGGGAGGCACCCATGGCGAAGGTCATGGTGACGGTCGTGATGTCGACCAATGATCCGAATTCAAACACCTGGTAGAGGAGGAAGAACCAGACTGAAATATCCAGAAGTGCGAAACCGACGACGCTGAGTCCCATCACCGCGCCGGCGCGGAAGGCGACCTTGAGTGCGCTGTCGAGTGAATTCTTGGCCGCGGCGGTCGTACGAGCCGATGCGTTGGTCGCGGTCTTCATGCCGAACCAGCCACAGAGACCGGACAACAGACCTGCGATGGCGACACCGAGCGGAGTCATGATGTCCTGAAGTCCACCGTAGGCCATGGCGACGAGAACGCCGATCAGCACCACGAAGACGACGATCACCACGTTTCGCTGCTGCGCCAGATAGGCGTAGGCACCATCTCGAACCGCCTGAGCGATGCGGACCATTTCTGGCTCGCCTTCGCTGTTCTTCATCAATCCACCGTAGAAGATCAACGCAAAGATCAGAGCGCAGACAGCGCCGATCGGTGCGAGAAACCAGAACGGAGCACTGGAGACAAGACTGGGTGACTCTAAGAGGTGAAGCATCATCTGATCAGGGCCCTTTATGGGAATTCAACAGGTGAGTGAATGGTTCGAATGAACCAAAGATTCCCAGTGACCAAAAACAACCACGGTCAGAAGGGATGGATACGTTCATAGTTCGTTTCGTTCGAGTGATACCAATCGCGTGAGAATTCTCGAAGAGAACTCAGGAAAACGCGACTGAGAGCTCCTCAAGAGCGATCAGGTATCGACGCGAGCGACGCGGGCTGCCGACTTGCGATCATCTCGACGACGACGCTCGGAGGGCTTCTCGTAGTACTGGCGCTTTTTGACTTCCTTGGTCAGGCCTTCTTTTTCGCACAACTTCTTGAAACGTC
>NYVB01000013.1 GCA_002684315.1 Planctomycetaceae bacterium
TCCATCAGGAGATGGTGGCGTGACCCAGGCATCGAGTCGCTCCGTTCCCGCCGCACCTGGTCGTCCGGAATGGTTGCGCTGTTCATAGTTGTCACGGACCTGGGCGTGCCCGGTGTGGAGACCGGTCAGCAGCGTGCATCGACTCGGCGCGCATACGGTGCTTCCGGAATAGGCGTTGGTGAACAACATCCCCTTCGCCCGCAACGCATCGATGTTGGGCGTGCGGATCGTCGTCGAACCGGTGCAGCCCAATTCGGCGGCACCAAGATCGTCGGCCATGACCAGAATGATGTTCGGAGGTCGTTCCGTCTCGGACTGGGTGCCGACGAAGGGAACCAGAAGGACGATGAGCGCGGTGACCAGGGTGTTCATGACTCAAAGGTACCCGGTTCATCCATGGAGGTGAACTCCGCTCACCGGTCATGCTGGTGGGAGCCGCTCAGAGTCCGGCGAACCAGTTCACGATGGGCTGGCCATCGAGTGCCCCGCAGAAGAATGCCACATATCGATCAGGCCTGACCAGCATCGCACCATGGCCTCCGAAGCCGACTTGAGCCCGGAGTTCTCCGGTGACGTCGAAACAGTGACCCCGGGAGACGGCTGATGACTCGGACGCATGGATGGGAACCAGCTCCACCAGAGGACGCAGAGCATCGGGCAATCGTTCGACGGTGCGAGCCATCTCCTCGCACGCCTTGTCGAAATCAGGTGTCCCGGGGGATTCGAGCACGAAGAGCGTGAGTCGATCCGGCCGGGTGAGCTCATCGACATGGACCTCGCCGTCCGCGGACTGCAGGGGGATCGGTGGAAGTCGATCACCGGGATGAAGCGAATCACGATTCCTTCTGATCGATGACGACGAACGAAGTCCGAAGTTGCGGTAGTTGAGATCGATCATCGAAAGCGAACGAAGCGCCTTGCCCTGGACCGAATCGAAACCGAGCGCCAGATGCATCGCCGTGTTGCGGGCGAACTGCATCACCGGGTTCTGAATCGTCATCAAGCGGGTCATGTGATTGGAGGACGTGACGATCTGTCGGCCGATCTCGGAACGTTCCTCGGAATAACTCCTGAGGGTGGTGTTGCCCGCGACGCCTCTGGAGATCAGACCGATCTTCCAGGCGAGATTGATCGCATCCTGGATCCCGGTGTTCATGCCGTGCCCACCGGCGGGACTGTGAACGTGCGCGGCATCACCCGCGATNAGCACCCTGCCCAGACCGAAGTCGTTGAGCACGCGCTCGCGAACACCGAACGACGTGAGCCAGGACGGATCGGAAAGCTCCAGATCGAGTCCGGTCCTCAGCCGCACGGCTTGAGTGAGCTCTGCGAGCTCGGGAGTGGAACCCTCTTCGATCGAATCATCTTCGAGCACGATCCTGTACCGGTTTTCATCGACGGGAAAGAACACGCACAATCCATCGGAATGCGTGAAGTTCGAGGCGATTCCTTCAGCTGGTCCGGGCAGGTCACGCTCCGCACCGGAAAGCACGACGTCGGCGATCGTGAATCGCATCGACAGCTCCCCCGTGTGGCAGTCACCGAGATCCAGATGGTGCCTGACGAAACTGTGCGCCCCGCTGCAGTCGATCAACCAGTCCGCCGAGGCCGTCGTCTCCCNACCTTCGGAATCCCGCAGCGTCATCTCGACCGAATCAGATCCCGTCTGCTCGAAACCGGTCAGTTCGAGACCGCGCTCGACGGTCACCCCCAGTTCGAGAAGACGAGCGGTCAGGATCCGCTCGATGTCGTATTGAGGCAAGAAGAGGCCTCCGACGAAACGTGAACCCGTTTCCTCGAGACCNACTTCGGCGACCTTCTCACCCTTGGCGAAGAGTCGCATCTTTCTCGCGGGGATTCCTGCATCGAGAATCGTCCGGACATCGAGATGGCCATCGAGCAGCTCGATCGTTCGAGCCCAGATCACCAGTGCCTTCGAATACGNGGAGGGCTCGGTCATCTTGTCGATGATNCGGACGTCGAAGCCCTGATTGCGAAGGGCGATGGCGCTGACGAGTCCGGTGGGACCGGAACCGACGACGAAAGTCGTGCCGATGGGAGTGGCGGTCATGATCGATGAAACTCCTTCATGCGATCAGCATACCCGGTCGTCAGTTCAAGCTGTCCGGGCGACCTTCTGAGGACGGACCCGTCGGCTTTCCTCGAGACGAATGACCATCAGACGACGGATCACCCGCAATCGGCGGATGATGATCCGGTGATAGGCGTGGTAGATCAGAGCCACCCTGGCATCCTGATCGTCACCGACGATCGCACGGTCGGCGTAGCCCTCCCGCTCGAGATGATCACCAAGTTTCTCATGGGCTTCGATGCACTTGAGCAAGCCGGGCTCGAGCGAGAAGGACCCGGCGCGAGGACCGGATGAATAGTCGGAAAGATCACCGAAGAAGTCTGTCACGGCATGCTTCATCGCCAGGCGGAGTTCGATGAATTGCGAGGTCTCCGTCGAGGGGATCCGGATCCCGACGTTCACGCAGTTGACGATCAGGGGGACCAGCACGCTGAACTCGTTGAGGAGCTCGGCTCGGATGCGGGCGTACCGACCGTGGGGAGAGAGTTCCGATCGGAGGTCGTGCACCAATTGATCGAAATTCGCCAGGGCTCGAACGCTTTCGTGCGCGAGGACTCTCAGATCGTCCTCGTTGGTGACGGCCTCGGCATCCCGCGAGGGATAGAAGGCGGCGATACGGGCGATCGAATTCAGAAGCTCATCGATTCTCACCGTGACGATCTGAAGAGCGGTCACGGGCATGAACAGGAGGAAGACCAGATAGGAGACCAGCGTCGCGCCGCCGACGGCGATCACTCTGGTCTCGACCGGAGCCAGGCTCGCGGATGGTGCGAACGGACTGGTCAGGATGTAGAACGACGCCATCAAGGCGGACAGGCCCAGCCCCGCCGTCAACGGATTCGTCGCGAGCAGCCAGAATGGATACGTGACGAAGCACAACAACAGAAGAAAGACACCCACGTCATCGATGTCGGGCAGGAGCAGCATGATGCACATCAGCGCCACGAAGGCGGCGATGATCAACCCCACGATTCTGTCTATGAAGGTGACGGTCAATCCGCCGAAGGAAAGCGGCGCGAGAAATCCACTGAGCAGAATCAGAATGATGCATCCGCTCCAATCCAGATAGATCAGACCGATCAGAAACGAGATGAAGACACTGAGAGTCGCCTTCACCGAAAAGAGCGCCGCCGCTGAATCGAATCCCTTCTTCACGTTCGAGAAGACCGTNGGGGGGATGTTCTTCAGACTCGCTCCTCGCTGACGGAAGCGTTCGATCAGAGTCGAGTTGATCCGCTCGAATCTGTTGTTCATCTCGTGTCCGAGATCGCAACGAGCGTAGAAGATGGAGATCTGTTCGAGATCGAGCGTGTCCCGATTGCGCTTCACCCAGTCACCGGAGGCGGCCTCCAACCGATCCATGGACTCACGTGCGGCGTCAAGGGACACCGCTGTTCCGCGCTGGTTGATCGCCGTACCGAGTTCGAGCGTGGTCGTTTGGATGCATCGATGAAGATCACTTCGTTCGGTTGAGAGTTCGGTCGCCCATTTGTCGTACTTCCCTCCCGAAAGAAAGAGATACAGGATGTCCGGCCAGGGAAGGACATGACGGATCTGATCGACGATGGAGACCAGCCGATTGAGCTCCCGGTCGTGCGAGCCGACCTCCGAGCGTGCGAAAAGCATCGACGTGTTGAACGCCGTGTTGGTCGAGGCACGCCAGTGCTTCGGTCGGATCACGGACTTGGAGCCGGTATCGTCGAACATCTGCTGGTACTCGTGTGAGAAACGACACATGGCACCCCCCACGTTCGCACGCAGCTTGTCGAGCGCACGATCCGGCCAGAGCAGGGAGACGACCTCCATCGCGAACACCCCGCAGAGGAGTTCGATGAGGATCTCCTGCGCGACCACCGAGGATTTCCCTGAGATGACGAGCCAGGCGAAACCGATCGGCATCAGACCCATGAGGATCATGATGAAGACCGGAAGCCCCTTCGCCATGAGGTAGTAGAAGATGAGCGCGTTCGTGGCCAGGAGGGTGATCAGGACCAACGGGGTCTCACCGAACTGCATGCCGAGGATCCAGCCCATCCCGCATCCCACCACCGAGAAGACCAGACGCGAACAGGCGAGGAAGATCGAATGCGGGATGCTGGGCATGAACAGCACCCCGATCACGGTCACCATGCCTCCCGAGACACCAACCGAATAGGCGAGGAGAAGTGCGAGCGTGGCGGCGATCATCTGACGAATCACCAGGCGGTGGTTCGCAGCCGGTGAAGTGAAGACGGCTCGAATGCGTTCGAAGGAGCCCATGATTCCGACGGAGAATCCGGGGTTCGGATCCGTTCCACCGGACAGAGGTCTTGAAGGCTTGGCGGTCATCTTCGGTCGACCCGGGCCTCGGGAGAACTTCCTTCACCGGAACCGATGGCGTAACTGACCTCGGCGGAGGAGGTCAGCAACGCTCCCCGTATCTCGACGAGTTCCGCAAGCGACGCGGCGAGGCCCTTCTCGGAGGCGACCAGTTCGGTGATCGTCGCCAGGCCGACATCGTAGGACGCAAGCATCGCGTCATAGGCTTCACGGGAGCTCTCGACCAGCGCGACCCCGAATTCGTACTGACGCTGGGCGGCGAGGTAGTCGCTGTAACTGTCCCAGACCTCACCGATCGCCTTGATTCTGAGTGCTTCGAGATCGGCCTGAGCCTTGCGTCGTGCCGCTCGCGCCTGTCGAAGATTGTTTCGGAGTTCGAAGCCCTCGAAGAGAATCCAATTCCCGGTCAGGCCAACGTTGTAGTTCATCCCACCGTAGTTCTGACTCTCGAAAGGACCATCGTTGATCTGCGCTTCGAGCACGAACTGCTCCCAACCGACACCCCCGTTGAAATCGACGGTGGGATAGAAATCGGCCTTCGCGAACTCGACCGCAGCTTCCGCCGCACGCACCCCCGCCACCGCCGCCGCAAGGTCGGGTCGGTCTTCGAGCGCGGTGTTGATCGCGGTCTGCACTTCGAAATCGAGATTCCCGGGCAGCGGCATGTCGACGAGAGACTCGATCTCCAGGGGCGTGGTCGAGGGCAGACCGATGGAGACGAGAAGCGCGCTGCGAGCGTCATCGATGACGCTGATCCTGGACTGCACGTCGAATTCCGCCTGAGCGAGTTCCTGCCGAGCGAAGAGAAGTTCAGGTGCGGTGGCGAGCCCGACCGCCAGACGATCCTCGACCGCATCCACGACCGTCAACGCCAGTTCCAGTTCGGCGAGTGACGCGTCATAGAGGCCGAGAGCCGTGTCGAGTCCGAAGTAATTCTTCTGCACTTCGAAGACCGTGGTCTGAATCTTGCGGTTGAACTGAAGGTTGGCGACCCAGAGAATCTCACGGGCTGCAGCATCGGCCGAACTTCGCCTCCCGAAATCGAGCAGGGTGTAGTTGATCTGCGCCGAAGGAAAGATCCCGGTGAAATCGGCGACCATCACATCGGCCTCGCTGCCCTGCACGCCGGCCGGATAGATCGCTCGACTCAAACCGAGATTGGCGGAGACTGAGATGACCGGATACCAGAGAGAACGAACACTGCCGTACTCGGCGGCCTTGACTCTCGCGTTCTCCCATGATGCGCGCGTCTCCGGATTGGTCTCCAGTGCGAGTGCGACGAGAGTCATCAAGGAACAGGCACCGTCAGGAAGTCCGCCCGAGGCCTCCTCGGCACCCAGTGGACGGACTCGATGTGATTCATACTCGACACCCTTGGCTGGCGTCCATGCTTCCGAAGCCTGGGTGGAAACGAAGGCGTCGGGATTCAGTTCCGGGAACAGCTGATCTCCCGCACACCCGCCGATCGCGACCAGCGAGCAACCGATCGACAGACCCAGCACGGCTTGGAAGGAACGCCTTTCGGGATGATCTGGCCTGATGTGAACGGTCATGCCTCGAAAGTCTATACTTTTCAGCGTGCCACGTATGCAAATGAAGACATCTCGACCACGCCCATGGACACGCCTTGCATTGATGATGGTGTTGATTCCCCTGTTGACGGGGTGCGATCCCATCTTCGACGTGGGAGGCGCCTTCTTCCCGGCATGGATCATATGCCTCTTCGCCGGTGGCCTCGCCACGCTGGTCATTCGTGAGATTCTCAACTGGCTGGAACTCGATGAGCGCCTTCTGTGGCGACCTTTGAGCTACCTCGGCTGCTTCCTGGCCACCTCCACGTGGACATGGCTGTACTTCTTCTCGACTTGATTCGAACACCCCGGTATCACGATGACCGCAGACGAACGCAAACAGGATGTGAAGACACGCCGATCGAACAACGTCCGGAAGCATGTCACGTTGAACATCATCGGCGCGATCATCAGCATCGTCTTCATCGTCTCGGGGCTGGCGGCTGGTCTGATGCTGGCGGGGGAACTCGATGCTCAACCCAGAACCGAAGACGCCTACACCCGGGCGAACATCATCGGCATCGCACCACATGTCTCAGGTCGCATTCTCGAGTTGAACGTGGTCGACAACCAACCCGTCGATGAAGGCGACCTCCTTTTCGTGGTCGACCCACGGCCGTACGAGATCGCGTTGGCCGAAGCCGAAGCCCAGATGGCCCTGGTCGATCTCTCGATCATCGGTTATCAGGATTCGATCGAAGCCGCCCAGGCGGAGATCGAGGCAGCGAAATCAAGGATCACCAAACAGCAGGCCCTGGCACAGTACGCGGTCCAATATCTGGAGCGGGTCGAACCACTTCTGGGCAGTCGCTTCGTCACACCGGATCAGGTGGACAAGGCACGATCGGAGGCATTGGCGCTCCAGGCCTCCATCCTGAGTGCGGAGGCGGATCTCTCCGCGGCGAGAAAGATGTACCAGGTCGCGGTGACCCAGCTGGGAGACGTCGGCAACGTCAATGCGAGACGAGTGGCCGCTCAAGTCGAGATCGATCGGGCGAAACTCTTTCTCGACTACTGCTACGTGACCGCACCATTCGACGGATACATCACGAACCTCAACATCACGGTGGGTGAATACGCCAACGTGGGNCAGCAGGTCTTCGCGATCGTCGACCGCGAGATCTGGTACGTGATGGCCAACTTCATGGAGACGTATCTCGACGACCTGGAGATCGGCCAGACCGTGGAGATCTATCTCATGGCATTCCCCGGGCGTGCCATCAAGGGCAGGATCCAGGGCATCGGATGGGCGGTCACCGACACCGAAGGTCCGACGCTCGATCCGATTCCAACGGTCTCCCCCACCCTCGACTGGGTCCGGCTCGCCCAACGCTTCCCGGTCAGAATCATCCTCGAGGAGATTCCGGAGGACGTGGAGATCAGAATGGGTGCCACCGCCGCGGCCATCGTGCTTCCGGACGAAGGGTCACTTCCGAAACCGATGTTTCCGGAACTTCGTGCCTTCGCGAAGAAACTCGGACTCGTGGACTGAGCCTCACGGCCTCCGAACCACTCACCAGTCTTCCGACACGTCGTACTTCGCTCGAAGCTCGACGAGGAGATCCTCCAGACGCGCTCGAACGACGGCACTGCCCGGATCATCCGCCAGCGAGTGAAGCTCGTCGGGGTCGANCTTGAGATCGTACAACTCGACTTCATCAAGCTCGGGAAAGACCATCAACTTGTAGCGCCGCGTGCGNACACCTTCGTGCTTGGGCACCTTGTGTGGTCCGAGTGATTCGTAATACCGGTAGTAGAGTGCGTCCCGCCATCCGATGTCCTCGACCTGCGCATCATCCACCGACTCGAGGATGGGCAGCAGGGAACGACCCTGCGTGCGAGCGGGAATCTCGGCCCCCATGATCTCGAGAAATGTCGGCGCGAGATCGATGTTCTGAGAAAGCAGTTCCGTGCGACGACCGGGAGCGACGACGCCGGGCCAGCGGAGAAGAAAAGGTGTTCGAAAGGATTCCTCGTACATCCAACGCTTGTCGTACCACCCATGCTCGCCGAGATACCACCCTTGATCGGAGGTGTAGATCACGATCGTGTTCTCATCGATTCCAAGCGANTCNAGGGAGTCGAGAATTCTGCCGACCGAATCGTCGACGCTCGCGATGCAGCGAAGGTAGTCCTTGGCATACCGCTGATACTTCCATCGGATCAGGTCATCCCCGGTGAGCTCGAGGGCGCGGAACGCTTCATTNCGNGGCTCGTAGGCCTTGTCCCACGCCGCACGTTCCTCGGGAGTCATGCGCATCATCCACTCGGGCATCGTCAGCTTCAGATCCATGGGACGGAGATGGTCCTTGATGGTCATCTCCTGCATCGTGGAGGCACGTCCACGACCGGAATGATCGTCGAACAACGTGGCCGGTTCGGGGAGATCGATGCCCTCCATGTCATGAAGATGATCGGGNCCGGGCATCCATTCACGATGTGGTGCCTTGTGCTGCACCATCAGAACGAAGGGTCTGCTTTCGTCACGTCCGGTCTGCAGCCACTCAAGCGCGAGATCCGTGATCACATCGGTCGTGTAGCCTTCGTGAAGCACCTCGCTACCGTTGCGAATCATCCGAGGTCCGTANTAGTTTCCCTGTCCCACCAGTCTTTCATAATGATCGAAGCCGACGGGCTCACTCTTCAGATGCCATTTTCCCACCAAGGCAGTCTGGTAGCCCGAAGCCTGGGCGACCGCGGGAAACGTCTCCTGAGTGCCATCGAACACCTCACGGTTGGTGGGCACACCATGGTGTTGACTGAAGACCCCGGTCAGAATCGCGGCCCGACTCGGAGCGCAGATCGAATTTTCGACGTAATACCGGTCGAAGGTGATTCCACCCTGAGCAATCCGATCGATGTTTGGCGTCACATTCCGGTCTGATCCGTAGGCGGAAATCGCCTGCCAGGCATGATCATCGGACATGATGAACACGATGTTCGGCGGTTCTTCCGGGGGGGAGATGAGAATCGAAGCCAGAATGAGAGCAAGCATGATTTTCTCCGTTCTTCCGATATGGTCGCCAAAAACGGGACTTTGCCAAGTCGAGGATCTACCATTCGTTTGATAACCGTCGAAATATCAAAGAAAACGAGCTGGGGCCATGAAGAATCCACTGAGAGCAGTCGCGGGTGTCATCAGACGAGGTGATCTGATACTGATCGGGAAGAGATGCCACGATGACAGCTATGGCGGACTCTGGGAGTTCCCCGGTGGCAAGGTCGAGAAAGGTGAGACCGACACCGAGTGCCTGAGACGGGAGATACAGGAGGAGCTCGGACTCGATGCCGAGATCGGATCCCTGATCCATGTCAATCATGCAAGCCCGACCTTCGAACTTTCGGTCTACCACGCGACACTTGAAGAAGGCGAACCCCAGCTGAGGGAACACGATGAATTTCGCTGGGTCACGGCCACGCAACTTCATGACTTCGACATGTTGCCGGCGGATGATCCGGTGATCGAAATCCTCAATGATTCGAAGAAGGATGGCTGACCGGCTCAGGCCTCACCGCGAAGCTGACGGCGCTTGAGAAGCTGCATCGCCTGGACCAGTTCCGCCCGCTCCTGCAGNTAGGCGCGCTCGGCCTCCGCCATGTCAGATTTCACCTGGGAAAGCTGGCTTTCGGCATTGCGCCGTGCATGACGTGAATCCCCACCGAACGCAGGATGCTCGTAGATGGCTTCGAGATCCATCGCCATCACCAGCGCGACGAAATCAGCGTCGATCAAAGGTTCGCCGGCCGCCATGGCCACCATGTTCAATGCCTTCAATTCGATGCGATACCGCTTGCAGACCGCTTCCGAGTCTTCATTCTCCCGGAAGAGAAGAAGTGCATCCCTGGTCCTGCGTCGTCGTTCCTCGATTCGATCCTCGAGCGCGTGAATCTGATCGTGCAGATCCGATTCCTCGGAGCTCGGGGGAGCCTGTGGTTCGGGAGGGTTGAACTCCCCGATGTCGAATCGTCCTCCGCGAACGATGTTTCGGGCGTACCAACCCGACAATCGGTGTGCATCATGAAGGCGTCGCATCGCGGTCGGTGCGGGGGTGGCGTTTCCGTGAACCGCCGCATTGCCGTCACGGCGAATCGCGTGCATGCCATCGGCCTGCCTTCGAGGCAGAGAACCCTCGCGCTCGAGCATTCCGAGCATGGTGCTCAGATCGGCTTCCTGCATTCCCGGAATCGCCAGGGAAGCGAGTCGCTTGGCCATCAGCTCGATCATCAGACGAAGTTTGAAGAGGCAGGAATCGGGATCGGAGTGAACGTAATGCTCGGCCTGGCGGGCGAGATGCGAGACTCTGGGATCGCAGCGATCGAGAAAACCGAAATTCGTGCTGGAGTCACTCATGCGGTCACCTCCGGATCCCGATCCAAGGAGCCATCAGCGGAGTCGTCCTGCGACTGAACGTCGAGCATGCTCGACATGACCCGTGCGTTCACGCACATCCGCTGGAAGTCGTCTTCCGAAAATTCCAGAGCGGAAGCGAGGGTCGAGGCCCACCTGACCTCGAGGGGATGCATGCTTCGATTGGCGTAGGCGATCATCATGACCCCGGTCATGATCCGCTCGCCATACTCCCGTGGCAGCTGGCGCAGCATCCCGAGGCAGTCGAGGAGAGTCATCTCATCGAGAAGATCACCNGACTTCACGCTGAGACAGTCCTCTTCGGAAATCCCGAGAATGGCCTGTGCGTACAGCCCCCCGGCGGCCTGCCGGGCGGTTTCCGGGTTTCCATCGGCGACGCTCATCGCCCGCGCGGCGAGAAACCAGACCATGGCCACTTTTTCTTCGAGGGTCTCCAGAGGCATGCAGGGGAGTGTCGCAGGTCCGAGGGCAACGAACAAGGCATGAATCCACAAGGAATGATGACTGAGGGTTGGACGCGGGAACCTCGCTCGACGATGATCTGGGCATGACACGACACCACATGAATCGGAATCGTCTTCGCTGCCTCGGTCTTTCAGTGCTGTTGCTGGGAGGAGGCATCGCCCTGACGAGCGGGTGCGACGACCAGAATCAGACGGTCGATCTCACCAATGAGACCAGTGCATTGGAAAACACGAGCAACAAGGTGGGAAATTCGATCAATGCGATCGTCAGGGACCTGCCCATGTTCGAAGAGGGCAGACCCAAGATGTACCAGGCCTCTCTCGATGTCTTCTGGATGAACGTGACCTCGACACGATTGGGACTGGGGCGATTCCAACGAGACATCGATGCCACACCCGGACTCATGAAGATCGCAACCAACCTCTGGATCGGAAGAATCCAGGACTCGATGACGAAGGCGACGGAGGCCGGCGCGTTCTCCAAGGATGGACGGGTCGCGCTGATCCTGGGGGAGGCCTTCGGCAAGGAACGTGTCGACGGGGAACTTCAGAAGATCGTCGATCTCAAGAATCAGATCGAAACCAAGATCTCGCTTCAGGGCGCCAGCACGGACACCGGCAGGTGAACGACGACCCCACTCAGGAGTTCCCTCCGGAGCAACTTCGAGAGCGGCTTCAGCTGATTCTGCCGGAGGAAAGATATGAGGCCTTTCTCGACCAGGCTTTGCTGCCGAAGAGAGCCCATGTCAGGGTGAACACCCTGCGAAGCGACGTGGTCGAGGTTCGCGAGGATCTCGAGCGAATGGGAATCGAACACCACATCCTGAGCTGGTGCGATCATGCCTTCGCGACCGCATCGGAGCCCCGGGCCCTGCAGAATTCAAGGCTCTGGAAGAACGGTGGCTTTCATATCCAGTCACCCTCCAGCATCGCCACGAGCCTGATCCTTCAACCGGAACCGGGCGAGAGAATTCTCGACATGTGCGCCGCGCCGGGAAGCAAGACGTCACACATCGCCGCCTTGATGAACAACGAGGGTGAGTTGATCGCGAACGATCTCTCGAAACCCAGGATGCATCGCATGAGAGCATTGCTCGAACTGATGGGCGCGCGTGCCCAGGTCAGACGAACTGCGGGTGAACAGATCGGACGCCGAGAACCCGTGAGCTTCGACCGGGTGCTCGTCGATGCGCCCTGCAGCGGCGAAGGCAGGATGCGTCCCGATGATCCGGGGAGTTACAAGAACTGGCGACCGAAGGTGCCGAAGCAACTCGGATCAAGACAGAAGAGTCTTCTGCATTCGGCGATCGAAGCGGTTCGCCCGGGCGGCATCGTGGTCTATTCCACATGCACCTTCTCGGTGGAGGAGAATGAGATGGTGCTGGCTCGCGCCCTGAAACTCTATGAAGGCCGAATCGAGATGCAGGAGCTTCCGATCGAACTCCCGGGGGCGATGCCACCCTGCAGCACATGGCAGAACAAGGCCCTTCCGGAGATTCCGGGTGCACGGCGTCTCGGACCACCGGAATACGATGGCTTCTTCATCGCTCGTCTGGTGAAAGTCGGTTGAGTGACGTCACGGTCAGCTGGCGGGGAGGTCTGAATGAGCGTCGACGATCGCACCACGATCACCCCACTCGATCGACAGCTTCGTACGACCTTCGATGAAGTCGATGAGCCACTCGCCGATGGCTTCCTGGCGCCAGTCATCGGCCGCGAACAATTCCACTTGTTCATTCGATTTCTGAGCGAGGTACCAACTGGCAAGCTGCGCGCGGGAGATCACCATGCCGGGCGCGATTCCCTGTGCGTAGAGTTGAGTGCACAATGCCATCCAGAGAGAATCGACGACGACCTGTTCGGCTGCCGCTTCACTTGAAGGCTTCGGATTCTTCTCGGGAACGATCTCGAGAGAGTCGGCCTGATCCAGAATCGCCACGATCTCGGCGAACCACTTCTGAGCGGTCGGGCGGGGGAGCCCGCGGATGGCGGCCATCTCTTCAGGATTCTGAGGCTTCTTTCGCACAAGTTCCAGAAGCGTGCTGTCGGGAAAAAGAACGCGATGAGGCCGATCATCGATTTCGGCGAGCCGATCACGCTCGATCACGAGTGCTCTGAGCAGTGCGCGAGCACGAGGTTTGAGTCGCATTCCCTTGGAGATCTTTCGCAGGTGAGGTTCCGGATCGAACCCCCCGGGAATCCTGAGACGGACGTCACATTCGCGCAATGCCCAGGACAACGTCCCTCGTCGGTCAAGCTCCTTCTCGAGCATCGACCACAGCATCGGGAGGTATCGGACATCGTCCGCGGCGTAGCGAAGCTGCTGCCGGCTGAGTGGACGGGCATCCCAGTTCGTGAAGGTATGCCCCTTGCCGAGCCGATGCCCGGTGAAGGCATCGATCACGCGAGCCAGTCCGACCGGCCAGGGCAGGCCTGCGAAGGCGGCTGCGATCTGGGTGTCGATCACATTGGCGGCTTCGCACCCGATGGCATGCGGGACATACTTGAGATCGACGCCACCGGCATGCACGAGTTTCTTCACTGCGGGGTCCGCGAGCATCTCCCAGACGGGATCCAGATCGGGCAATGCGATGGGGTCGATGATCGCGATCATGTCGGTGGTGGCCAGTTGGACCAGACAGATCTGCGGGTGGTAGGTCTCTTCACCGATGAATTCAGTGTCATAGGCGCAGAGTCCGGCACCACGGACATGATCAATGACTTCACCAAGCTCATCGGCGGTCGTGATCATCCGAGGGGCATCTGAAGGAACATCATCTCGCTCGAGAGGTGGTGTCATCACCTCGCTATCGTCGGCATGAGCTTCCTCATGCTGAAACGCGCGCTTTCTTCGACGATAGTTCACTGAAATGCCTGCCTGTGGGTGACGGTCATCATTATCAAAAATGACCTGAGTAAGCGCCAGATGGTACCACCCTCAGGCCGTGGCGGCTTCAGTCGGTTAGAGTTAATTTCAGATCACTACGGCCAGGACACCGAAAAAACACGGCACATCAAGCAAGAGGGAATGCCAAATGAGACCGAACCGCATCACAACTTCACTCATCATGCTCTGGACCGGGATACTGTCGGTTGGATGCAGTTCGGACATGACGGGCGTTCTGAGCAACAACGTGGTGGCATTTCGCGATATTGAGGCGTCCGATACTCCGATTCCACCCGAAGTTCTCGACCAGGCGAAAGCCGTGGCGATCTTTTCCAGCACGCAGGCGGGGTTGATCTTCGGTGGCAAGGGCGGAGACGGCGTCTTCGTCAAAAGAACCGGCGACGGCTTCTCCCCCCCTCTCGCCGTGGACCTGATCCAAGGCTCGGTGGGCTTGCAGATCGGTGCTCAAAGCGAAAGCATGGTCTACATCTTCAGGACGAATGCCGCGGTCGATCATTTTCTGGAGACCGGTCGCTACGCGATCGCAGAAGCTTCAGGAAGTTTCGGCGATGGGTCGGGCTCGACCGACCCGATCGATATTTCCAAGGAAGAAGTCCTCGTCTATTCGAAGGCCAAGGGCCTCTATGGCGGAGTGGTGGTGGGCGGCATGGGATTCAAGATCGACGAGGACGTGAATGCCAGGACCTACGACGGCGCCTCCACCAGTCGCATCCTTTCGGGTGATGTGACCATTCCGCATGGAACCAACGTGCTCTGGAAGATTTTGAAGAACCAGAACTGAGCTGGAGGCGACCCGGCACCGAACGGTCGGCAACTGGCAAGGTGCTCCTCTTCTCTTCTTGAATAGAATCGTCGGCATGCGACGATTCACCATCAACTGGGCCTTGCCCCCGACGTCTTGACCTACTTCCGTCGCGGGCTGGATCGGAAAATGATGGGTGTCGAAGGCGCCGAACCGATTCATCCTCTCTTCGCCTGACGACGCGAGAAGGTGTCCCATCGCACTCGGGCGGCTCGCAAGAAATAGCATGGCCATGGGTGGCAAGCCCGGAAGGAATGCGCTCAA
>NYVB01000094.1 GCA_002684315.1 Planctomycetaceae bacterium
CGGGCCCCATGACGAAGGCGACCTCGAGTTCGTAATCGAGAAGCCGGACGTTGCCATCGGTGGGATCCGCCCCATCGGCGGCGATCGTCTGGCCCGCGGGACGGACGATGGGCGTGCCGCTCACCACGATGCTCGAGGCGCGGCCGTGGTAGCCCACGGGCAGATGCTTCCAGTTCGGCATAAGGGGATTGTCGGGACGGAACATCGATCCGATGTTGGTGGCATGACTGAGCGATGCATAGAAATCCGTGTAGTCACCGATGTCCATCGGAAGATGAAGTTCGACATCGGAGAGTGCGAAGAAGCAGGCTTCTCTTGCGTCCATGTCGTCCTTGAGGACTGGCATGTCAGACCGGAGGAGTGCGGACATGCGCTCCCGGACGGCGCGCCAGTGCGCACGACCCAGAGCGAGAAAGTCATTGAGACTGGTGGAGGCGAGCGCATCTCTGGCAGCCGGTTCACAGTGATCGTCGAGAAGTCCCTGGCGTCCGAGCGCACCACAATCCATCACCTTGTCACCGATGGCGACTCCGATGCGAGGCCGATCGTCACCTGCGACGGTGAACAGCCCGAAAGGCAGGTTCTGGATGGGGAAGTCACAGCCGGCTTCGTTGGCGGAGTCGATCCAGCTGGTGAGATTGGGGTCGTTGGTGACGTTCATGAGAATCCTTCGAGAAGCGTGAGAGGAAAAATGAAGTTCGTATCAGCTGCCGGCNGNGTCGGCGNTCAGCAGNTTNAGGCCGAGAAGGTCCTCGAGGGGTTCGAGAAAACTGCAGGAGCCGTAGCTGTGGCAGAACCGTTCACGGGCGTGTGCGATCTGATCCAGTGCGACATGCTGTCCGTCGAATCCGATCCGGTCATCCTCGATCTGAAAGCCATCAAGCGTTTCAGCTTCGAGAATTCCGGCGAGAACGTCTTCCTCGCAACGGCCGTTCCAGGCCAGCACCGCGCCGACGAAGACGTTGAGAAAACCGAATTGGGAACAGCCGACCGATTCCGCATGATGCCGGAGTGGGTGGTGCAGCCCCGCGGTCGCCTTGAAGGGAACCTCGGCGTTGGCACACACCGAAATGAATCGAGCCAGTTCGGCGGGTGTGGGATGTGCGTCGGGCGTCACTCCGCCGGTTCGCACCTTCGCGCCGGAATCCATGCCGGCCATCGCGGCCACCTGGCCGCGAATGTCGCCGCGATGATCGAGTTCGAAATACGGGAAGATCGAATCCGGGATGCGTTCGAAAGCACGATCGATTCCGGCCGCATCGGCCGCACGGCATTCGATCGTGTCGACCACGACCGCACCGCTTCCGTTTGAAAGATGGCGTTCATTGAAGGCTTCGATCTGAGCGAGATGCGATTCGAAATCCTCGTGGTCGACCGAGGCGGTCAGGGCACTGATCACCCAGCAATCGTCCGAGGCCGGATCACGTGAGATCGGAAGGAGGTCGGCGGCATGTCGTTCGAATTCCTCGAGACGCCCCACTGGAACGATCAGTCTTGAGAGCATCCAGTCGTTCGACCCGGCTCGGTACTCGGCGTAGTTTCGAACCGTGGAGTCCATCTCCAGATCGGCCGGTGGAAACAGACCTGCATAGTCGATGAGGCCGTCCATGAGTGTTTGGATCGAATGCATGAATTCTCCAGGTGGGATCGGTTCCGGATGCTACCCGGTTCCGTGCCGATCGTCACGGATATCGAGGTCTTGAGCGGCATCGCTGGAAAAAAAAGGTAGCCTGCAAGCACAGATGACCATGAGCATGTCTCGAAATCCTCTTCTTCGCATCATCTGCCTGTGCATCCTGTACTGCGCGCAGGGCATTCCGCATGGCTTCATCACGATCGCCATGACGGCCTGGCTGGTCACCAAGGGTGCCTCGACGATGGGCATCGCCGCGATCGCGACCGCCTCGGTGCTCCCCTGGTCGTTCAAGTGGTGNTGGGGACCGATCGTCGACCGTTTCCAGATTCCGGCCTACGGACGCCGAAGACCCTGGATCATCTTCGGGCAGTCGATGATGATGCTGACCGCCTTGACGATCGGAAACGTCACGGATCCGGTCGAGAACATCTCCATTCTCGCGACACTGATCTTCATTCACAATCTGTTCGGCGGCNTGCAGGACGTGGGCGTCGANGCGCTCGCCGTGGACCTGCTCGATCCGAAGGAACGAGGCCGGGTCAATGGCCTCATGTACGGCTCGAAATATCTGGGCACCGCGATCGGTGGCGCCGGACTGGGTGCCCTGCTCGCGGCGACCGATCTGAGCACCGCGATCTTTGGAATGATCACCCTGCTCGGGATGATCATGTGCGTTCCGATCTTCGTTCGCGAGCGCCCCGGAGAACGCCTGCTTCCGTTCGGAGGCACATGGACCGGACGCCTCGCAACGGATGCGGCTGAAACCGACGAAGGCTCGGCGAACCACTCGGTGGGCGAGCTTCTGATGCGATTGCTTCGCGGCTTCGGTCGACGCAGCACCATCATGGCAGGCGTGCTCGCGTTGCTGGTCTGGGTCCCCAACGGGCTGACCTATCCGGTGAGCATGACGTTGTATCTCAAGGACCTCGGCTGGACTCAGGAAGCCTACAGCACCCTGAGCGGAACCTGGGGTGTCGCCGCGGGGATCGCAGGATGCCTCGTCGGTGGATTCGCCGCCGACCTCATCGGCGTGCGTCGACTCGCGGGGGTGGCCTGCGCGTTCTACGGCCTGCTTCTTGCGGCCTTCGCCGTCGCTCCGAGACTGTGGTGGGAGGACCAGACGCTGCTGTCGGTCTACATCGTGATGACCGATGCCACGCAGGGCATGCTCACGGTGACGCTCTTCGCCCTCTTCATGTCGGTCAGCTGGCGCCTGATCGCGGCCACCCAGTTCACGGCCTACATGTCCCTGTTGAACCTGAGCTATTCGATGGGAAACAACATCTCCCCCTGGCTCGTCTTCGAGTCGGACGACTTCGAACCCCTCATGGGGATCAGAGCCATCTATCTCATGGCCGCCGTGATTCAGATCGGAATCATCCTGCTCCTTCCGTTCTGCACACCGTGGCGTGACGAGGAAACACACATGAATTCCAACAAAGCCGTAGAAAGACTCTCGACATGACGACACTCCTGCTGATCCTGAGCTGCCTCCTTCAAAATCCCGATGCCCCGCAGCACTTGAAACCGACCAGACTGCACAACGGCGCCCTCGACGACAGCGCGAACTGGGGCTGGTACCACCCGTCCACGAAGAGCGGAGGTGTTCTGAAGAAGACGGGAACGGCACGACTCGCGGATCATCCCGACGACCAATCGGAATTCGGGTCGGGCACGGTGCTTCTTCTGGAAGCGGGCGCCACTGCCGTGATGAACCTCGCCGACAGCCGAAACCGGCCGCTCCCACTTCATCCGGGAGCCACCTACGACGTCTCCTGGTCCCAACGAGTGCAGCTCGGCACCGAACTCGCCATCCAATTGCTGGACGGGAAGATGGCGGTCAGGAAAGAGATTCAGGAATTCGGAGCGAAGGAAGGATGGCATCGGCGCCATGCGACCTTTGAAGTGCCCGCGGGCGCCCCGAAGAACATGCCCTACATGCTGGTCTTCGAGAATCGCGACCTCGCGGAGGAAGGGACCCGTCCGGCACTGATCGACGACATCTCGCTGGCGGTCGTCCGCGATGATTCCTCCGACTTCGAGCCCTTGTTCGATGGCCGGACCCTGTCGGGCTGGACGGGAGCGACCAATGGCTATCGGGTGAAGGATGGTGCGATCGAATGCGACCCCGACACGGGCTTCGGAGGCAACCTTCTGACCAAGGAGACATTCGACGATTTCGTCCTGCGCTTCGAGTTCAAACTGCAGGCTGGAAGCAACAACGGGATCGCACTTCGAACGCCTCTCGAGGGAGACCCTGCCTACGTGGGCATGGAAAGCCAGGTCCTTGACAATGCGGATCCTCGCTACAAGGGCATCAAGCCCTGGCAGCGACATGCCTCGATCTACGGCATCGTTCCGGCCAGACCGGGCTTTCAAAGACCGGCCGGGGAGTGGAATACCGANGAGATCCGCCTCGANGGACGCCAGATCAAGATCACGCTCAATGGAACCGTGATCCTCGACTGTGACCTCGATGAGGCGACCTCGAACGGAACCCTCTCGGGNAGAGANCACCCGGGACTTGGACGAAAGAGCGGACATATTGGCTTTTGTGGCCACGGAGACGAGGTGGCATACCGTAGTATACGACTCCAGAAACTCGATCCGTCACCGAAGACGGTCGACGAAGACTAGACATTCAGCAGGAGAGACACCTTGTCCAAGAACAAGAGATCAATCGACAGACGTTCATTCGTCAAGACCACCCTTGGTGCCGCAGCCGTCTCCCCGATGGCCGGCATGGCCTGGAAACCATTTGCGGGCAGAGGTGGAAGCCTTGAAATCCTTCGAGTCGGCGCGGTCGGCGTGGGCGGCATGGGCTGGAACGACTTGAGAAACGTCGCATCACATGCAGCCGTCGAAATCGCCGCGCTCTGCGACGTGGACAAGAACCAGCTCGAAAACGCGTCGGACACCTTCGACGAAGCCAAGAAGTTCCGCGACTGGCGCGAGATGTTCTCAACGATGGGCAGCAGCTTCGATGCCGTCATCGTGTCCACCCCGGACCACATGCATGCGCCGATCTCCATGACCGCGCTCATGGACAACAAGAGCGTCTATTGCCAGAAGCCACTGACCCACACGATCTACGAATCACGTCGGCTTCGAGACGTCGCGATCCGCAAGCCGGTCGTCGCCACGCAGATGGGCACTCAGAACGCTTCCCGCGTCAGCAAGCGCCAGGCGGTTTCCATGTTGCGTGACGGCATCATCGGTGAATTGCAGTCGATCCATGCCTGGAGCGACCGTCCCGCCGGATGGTGGCCGCAGGGCAAGGATCGTCCATTGGGAAGCGACCCGGTCCCCAGCTATCTCGATTGGGATCTCTGGATCGGCGTCGCCCCGATGCGCGACTTCAAGAAGGACACCTACGCCCCCTTCAAATGGCGCGGCTTCCGAGATTTCGGATGTGGTGCTCTGGGAGACATGGCGTGTCACATCTGCGACACACCGATCCAGGCCTTCAAGCTCTACAAGCCGACTTCGGTCGTCGTGGAGGCCAAGGACGCCACCGAAGACATGTTCCCATCCACGGAACGNGTGATCTTCGAGATGTCCGGCGTCGATGCCAGTGGCGGCAAGCCCGTCAAGTTCAGCTGGACCGACGGTGGCAGAGTNCCNAAGCACTCGGANNTCAACATCGACGAGGACTTCAACCTCGGGCAGAACACCGTCGCGGTGGTCGGCTCCAAGGCGACCCTGATGGTCAACATCGATGGCGATCCCCCGCAGGTGTTCGTGGATGGCAAGCTCAAGGACGTCACGCTTCCGGACATGCCGGAACAGAACCACTGGCACCAGTGGGTCGACGCCGCACTCGGCGGTTCCCAGACTCAGTCGAACTTCGGGTTCGCAGGTCGCATGTGCGAGATTCTCGCACTGGGCGCACTGGCCTCCCGCTTCCCCAACGAGAAGCTCGCCTATGACTCGAGAAAGATGACCTTCCCCGACAAGCCGGAAGCCAACCAGTTCGTGCGAGGCACCTGCCGGAGCGGATGGGACGTCCCCGGACTCGAGCTTTCCTGACCTCGAGGTCACGCGAGCGAAACGAAACACCGACAGCCTCACTCGAGGTTCTCGAATGGAACTCAGGCGCCTTGACTTGCTTCGGCGAGTCGGGCGCCTTTTCGTTGGTCACGTCGCAGTCGCGACGCCATCAGCGCAAGCACTCCGTAGGTCAGTGCCAGTGCGAGCGCACAGGCGCAGGCGACTCCGATCACACCGAAGAAGATGGCGCCCGGAATCGCAAGCAGGAACAACAGGAAGACGCCGATGCCAAGCACCAACGGCACCAACCATTCCCGTCCGGAATATTGAAGATAGATACCGGAGAACGAGAACGTCGAACTGAAGGCGAAGCCACATCCCAGAATCAACAAGGCCGCCCAGCCCTTTCGATAGTCGGCGCCGAAGAGTCCGAGCGCCCATTCGCCGGCGACCAGGAGAAAGGACTGGTAGCTCAGAACCAGAATCATGATGATGAAGAAATGCGAACGAAAGAGGCTGTCGATGCGCTTGAAATCAGACAGAGCCAGAGCCGCCGAGAGCTGAGGCCCGTACCATCGATTCGAAGCGGTCGAAATCAGAACCATGAGACCGGCAAGTTGCACGACCACGGCGAAGAGCGCCGTCTCCTGTTTCGCCTCGGGCATGAAACCGAGTACCAGGACTCCCGCGTTGGCCATCAGACTCATCAAGAGGCTGTAGCCGAGAAAGGCCGTGGAATGCCTGACCCAGAGAGCGGGCTGATAGCTGCGACGCCCGGCCCCTTCGCCTTTCGGCCGAAACCGTATTCCGGAGATGAGAAAGAGGAAGAGCACCGCCGTCCAGCACACACCCCAGTTCAAGACTGCATCGTTGCCGTTGATGTCTCCACCGAAACGGATCATGAGCAGGATCCCGACGATGAATCCAGCCGGCAGAAGAATNCGATAGAGNAGAATTGAAAAGAGAAACGCTCCGTCGGCGGTCAGCACCTCGATGAGATAGCAGACCAGAACCACTGCCGGAAGAAACGCGACTCCGATCAGAAAAGAGGTGTGCCCCATNGCCGAATTCGGAAGGCTGAACGCCCAGATGATCANAAGAATTCCGGCAACGAGCATCGTCACCAGACAGACCACCAGCGGTGCGAAGAAGCGAAAACCACGGACGAGCTCCAGATCACCCCGCACTCGAAACCCGGGTACGGCCTTGAGAAAGTATTTCTCAAGCCCCAGAGTGGCCGCGGTGGCCGCCACGGTGATCGCTGAAACGGTCGCGCTGTAGTCTCCGAAACTGTGCATGTTGTAGACATGACGGGTGAGAAGAATCATCCCACCTGAAAGGAGCAGGTAGTTGACCAACGCCATCACGGCGCCGGCAAGCACGCTGCGAACACCTGAGTCGGTCGAAAGTCTTCCATCGGAACCCGGCACCCGCTGCTTCGCGTGATGATCGGAGATCCGCGCGGCGGAGTCATCCGCCTGCTCGACATGAAAATGAAGTGCTTTCATTCCGGCACGTCACCGACCGAGTGGCGGGCAGGAAGCGGCGCTTCAAGCACGACCGTGGTTTCGAGACCGTTTCCGTTGGAGCGGTCACCCGCGCAGGTCACGAGATACATGCCGGAGGTCGCAGGCAGGTGTGCGACGTAGCAGTACCAGCCATCCGGATGATCGAAGAGAATCGATCGAGTCCCCCAGGTCGCACCATCATCCGAGGAGCGCGCGGCGACCAGGGGCGTCCGGGGCGAACTGGAGGCAGTCACATCGGATCCGGGTTCGTTCCAGAGGGCGAGGAGATCACCGTCTGCGAGTCGTTCCACCGTGGCGGGACTCATGGGACTTCGAAGTGTCCAGGGAAGAGGTCTGGAAAAAGTGCGACCATGGTCATTGGATGTCGCGATGTAGTGACAGCCGTCGTTGGTCCGGGCATGCATGCGTACGCTTCCGTCGCGAGCCTGAAAGACACCCGGCTCCTGGAGGACGACACCGGACACCTCGGGAGCCCATTCGCCGGCAGTCCAGCTGGCACCCTGGTCTTCGGAGACATGGCAGCGAAGCCTCCCGGCGGCGGAGAACCGATCAGTCATGCCGACTCCGGCATGCCTGGCAACGGGCACCAGCATGCGACCGGTCTCGTCGATGAGGACACGGTCGTTGTTCAACACGTCGTAGCCGACATCGTCCGGAGGGACGATCTCGGTGGCAGCCGACCAGGTCATGCCTTCATCCGAAGAGAAACGGACCACCGGGCGACAATTGACGAGCGAGTGCTTGACGAGATGAAACAGCGCGATCCGACCATCTTGAAGACGTCGCAGGCTGACGCTCATCACGTTCATGCCGCCCTCAGATGGCACCACAACTCTGGGGGCGGACCACGTCAGACCACCATCCCGGGACACGGAAGCCACCAGATCGGCGGGGTCATGATCACCCCCGGTTCCGGAGGTGAAGCGAGTCCAGATCAACAGAAGACCACCGTTCTTCAAGCTCACCAGATCACCTTCGCTGTGCCGCGGGGTTCCGGCCTCCGGTTTCAATGCCAGGAGGACTCGGGCTTGAGGTGATGACGGGGCATCAGGCGTCTTTGACATGAATCGACTCTCCTGAGCTGGAACCCCAGTTGCAAGAAGACCTATACTCATGAAAGACATGAGTCCTGATGATTTGACTCGAAGCATGTCACTCCTATCGGCCGCACGCACTCTTCAAGGTCAAGAATCGACCAGGCAACGAAGTCCCACTCATGTCCCACGCAGACCAACTCCTGAAGATACACGGACTGGACTTCAGTTATCCGGGAACCAGTTTCAGACTGTGCCTCGAAGAATTCGGACTCGACACCGGCCGGACGATGGCACTGATCGGCCGAAGTGGTTGTGGAAAATCGACCCTGCTCGATCTGGCCTGCGGCATTCGAACACCACAGAAGGGCACCGTCGAATTCGAAGGTCGTGATCTCTCCGGAATCGGAGATGAAGCACGCAGACTTCTGAGACTCGACTCGGTCGGACTCGTGTTTCAGGAATTCAGATTGCTCGAGTACCTGACGGTGCTCGACTCGATCCTGCTTCCGATCAGACTCTCAGGACGCCCGGTGACCTCGGAGATCCGTGAACGCGCTCATGAACTCGCACGAAGAGCCGGCATTCAGGATCTCTTGAAGAGACGCCCCCAAAGACTGTCACAGGGCGAACGGCAACGAGCCGCGATCTGCCGCGCGCTCATCGGCACCCCTCGCCTGGTGCTGGCCGACGAACCAACGGGAAACCTCGACCCCGCCACCGCGGAATCGGTGCTCGATCTTCTCTTCGAGCAGGTGGCGGAAGCGCAAGCCGCACTGCTCGTGATCACGCATGATCATGAGATCCTTTCACGCTTCGACGAAGTCTTCGATCTTTCGGAACGAAACCTCGCCGGAACGAAGACGAAAGCAGGTACGAGATGAGCACCCGCGCACACATCCATGCCATCTCCCTCGCCTGGCGACACCTGACGTTTCATGGCTTTCGCAGNTNCACCATCATTCTNGCACTCGGNATTTCAATCGCNCTTCCACTGGTGACCGGTTCCCTGCTCGACCGCGGAGAGACCGCCACCATGGACCGTGCCCAAGCCACGCCTCTGGTTCTGGGCGCCCCGGGAGGCAGTGTCGATCTCGTACTCGCGTCACTCTGGTTTCTCCCCGAACCACTCGACTCGTTCGCGATCAGCGAATCGGATGCGATCAACGAAAGTCAGCTCGCCACCTCGATCCCTCTCTCGCTGGCGGCCCGGGCATCAGGACATCCGGTGGTCGGAACGGATGTCGAGTACCTGCGTTTTCGCGGCCGTTCCATCGGGCAGGGTCGTTCGTTCGCTGTCCCCGGAGAATGCGTGCTGGGCGCCGATGTGGCGAGGTCGACCGGACTGGGACCGGGCGATGTGATCCTCACCGATCCGGAGGGACTCCTCGANATCGGAGGCGGGTACCCACTTCGACTCAGAATCACGGGCGTGCTCGAGAAGAGCGAATCAGCGGATGATGCCGCGGTCTTCTGCGATCTCAGAACCAGTTGGATCATCGCCGGCCACGGCCATGTCCACATCGAGATCGACGAGGAAACCGACCCTCATGTGTTGATGGGCGAGAACGAAGGCCGCCCCATCGCCAGTTCGGCGGTCACCCCCTACACCGAACTGACGGCTGANCGACTGGATTCACTGCATTTCCACGGAGCCGCCAGTGACCTTCCCATCGAAGCCATCATCATCATTCCAAACGACGAGAAAAGCGGAACCATCCTGTCCGCCAGACTCGATCGACGAGAGGACCTGCTCCTGGTGACCCCCTCTTCGGTGGTCCGTGAGATCCTCGAGCGCGTGTTCCGGGTCGGTGCCCTCGTGGGCGGCGTGCTGCTTGCNACCGGCGCGGCGACCCTGGCCGTCATCGGTCTGGTTCTGGTGCTCTCGGTCAGACTCCGCAAGGACGAGCTGACCACCTTGCGCATGATCGGGATCTCCAGAGGAACNTATGTCACTCTGCTGCTTTCCGAGGTCATGATCCTGATCGTCTTCGCCGCGGTGATCGGCATGCTGGCAGTCTGGGCCTCGAGCTTCCTGCCCGCCGACCTGGTTCTTCGACTGGCGAACTGAACAGAGCAACTCCGTCCGTTCGAACGGTCCGTCAACTGCGAGCGTCACAGACGATCGCACGAGAGACGGACCCGATTCGAAGACCGAACACCACGAAACGCCGGTGACCCGATCCTCGTAACGAAGAGGCCCACTGGTCCACGTCGATCGCGCCACCGCGGGTCCGTGCGATCACTTCACCACCGTCGTGTGCTTTCAACCAGTCCGACACGACTCGCTCACGAAGCGAGAGAACCGCTCGAATGGGCCAGTCGATGAACCATGGAGACGTGGTGTCGCAGCCGGCGAGCAGAAGTCCCAGTCCGGGAGCGAGCTCGGTCGCCTCGATGCCTTCCTGTTCCAGACCGCATCCGATCAGACCGGCGCGCTCGAGTGCGGGCCTGGCCTCGAGGAGGCGTTCACCCGCTTCAGGCAGTCTGAACGAGCATGGTGTCTCGACAGGATCCCCGCAGATCGTCAATCCTTCCGGGAGGATCGTGGCTCGTTCGCATCCGGACTTCTCGGCCAGGTCACCGGTCCAGAGCACGCACTGCACCATGCGACCATGGTGCTGGATGAACTCGAGTTCGGAATCCTCCGGACGATCGGGAAACGGCATGGGGACGCCGGGTCCCAACTTGCATGCCCCACCGGGGGCGGTTGCGAGCAGTGCGGCACAATCGATCCAGGAGGGCTGGAGATGTTCAAGACGCCAGTGCCGCTTGCCACTTGTCTCATCGCGTCTGGCGGGATCGATGTGCACGTGACGTCCCTCGGCGGTGATCGTCGTCACATCGGCGACTCGGGCGGTACAGCCCGCGTTGCGTTCCGTCATCCAGACCCGGACGGGATCCAGATCGAGCGCCTCAACGGAATTCGAGCGCGCCAGAGCGATCGAATCCCCTCCGATGCCACAGCAGGCATCGATCACCTCGGACGTACCGTGTCGCTCGAATCGTGCGGCCTTCCAGTCGGCAACGGCCTCGGAGGTCGCCTGCTCGATGCCGGGGACGTCGCACCAGAGCTCGTTCGCTGCAGTGAATTTACGCATCCCACGGCGGCGAGCGGAAACCAGTTCCAGGGCGATGCGAACCTGATCCTGATCGCCGTGACGTCGCAGGCGAGCGATATCGGCCACCGAGGGCTGATCGACCTTCTCGGCGAGCGTGATCAGTCTGTTTCCGGGCTCGGTGAGAAGCCAATGCCACGTGAGAAGGCGGCTCGAAGTATGATTGGATTCGGCATTCATGTGATGCCTTCCTACCTCGCACAGCCCCAGACGGCAACCGCAACGGAGTCTTCTTGATGACGACCAACGCCAACGTACGACAAGCGCTCGCTTCCAAATGGTGGATCTTCATGCTGGATGGATGCCTTTTGATCCTGATGGGCCTGCTTCTGCTCTCCACGCAGCTGAACGGAGCCGTCGCATTCATCTCCGTGGTGGGCTACCTGCTGGTCTTCGGTGCCATCATCGGCGTGTTCGCCGCAGGACAGGAAGCCAGCGCAGGCGCCAATTCCGCGATGCGATGGTTCATACCGGTCATTGCGGCTGGAATCGGCCTGGTCCTCATCATCGATCCGGGGCAATCGATCGAAGTGATCGTCACCCTGCTGGGCTTCGCCACACTGCTGATCGGTGCGATGCAGCTGGCGGCCGGTCTGGGCCTCGCGCGCCATGGCGCCCGTGGAATCCTGATCACCATGGGACTGTTCAGCATCGTGGCCGGCATCGTGATGCTCCTCTTCCCGCTGGCCGCTGCATGGGTCCTCACGATCTTCTTCGGTATTCAATTCCTGATCGCAGGCTGGATTCAGCTCGGACAGGCCAACCAACTGCGTCGGATCGCAGGCTGATCAGTCGACATTTCGGAGGCCCACGAGCCAAGCACGATGAATGACCCTTCGCACCACTCAGCGACTACCGAAGTCTCCGCCCCGACCAGTTCGGGATGGAAGGTCCTTCTGGTCACGAGCATCGCCGCGATTCTCACCGGGTTCGCAGCGTGGTATTTCGTGCTTGCAGAGGACTGGGGAGCGACGCTCCTCGGAAGGATGCAGGGACATGAGGATCTCTTCGGCTACAAGGTAGACGGCTGGCTGCGGGTGATTCTTCCTGCGGGCTTCATGGCGATCATGATGATGCTGATCGTCGTGGTCCAACGAAAATGGTTTCCCGGCACGGAAGGTACGGGCATTCCCCAGGCGATCGCAGCCTTGAAGATCGGTTCCTGCAAGGAACGCTCGATGATGCTGTCGCTTCGCATCGCCTTCGGCAAGACGATCCTGCTCACCGGAGCCTTGTTGAGTGGAATCACGGTGGGCCGTGAAGGGCCCTCCGTGCACGTCGGTGCCTGCCTGATGCAACTCTCATCACGGTTCGTCCGGATGCCGCCATGGCTGATGGAACGAGGACTGATTCTTGCCGGATCGGCGGCAGGCATCGCCGCGGCATTCAACACGCCGATCGCGGGGGTCATCTTCTGCTTCGAGGAAGTGGGTCGAACCTTCGACAAGAAAAGCGTCGCCTGCGTGATCAGAACCGTCGCGCTGGCATGCGCCGTCGGCGTGTTCTTCCTGGGCGACTACCACTTCTACACGACGGTCAATCGTGAAGTCTCCCTCCCACTGGGCTTTCTCAGTGGTGGTGACATGACGAATTTCTTCGCGGAAGCACGGCAATGGATCGCGGTCCCGATCATTGGAATCGTGGGCGGTTTTCTCGGTGGCTGGTTCGGCCGATTCGTCGTCACCGTCAGTCGTTTCACCGGGCCACGACTCGTGAAGCACCCATGGATCACGGGTGGCGTGCTCGGCCTGATGCTCGCGCTGGTCGCGATCTGCTCGTTCGGGGAGAGCTATGGCGGAGGCTATGCCCAGGCCAAGCAGATGCTGGTGAACGCACACCACACCGGCACGCCCGAAGCCGTGTGGTACTACCCGATCGCCAAGGCCTCGGCCAGCTTCGTCAGTCTGGTCAGTGCGATTCCCGGAGGGCTCTTCGATCCGAGCCTTGCGACCGGAGCCGGTCTGGGACAGATCAGCTATCCGCTGTTCGATCAGTACATCGCCCCCGGCATCGGACTTCCCCAGGTCATGATGCTTTTCATGGCAGCCTACTTCGCCGGAGTCGTGCAGAGCCCCATCACGGTGTTCGCCATCATGGCCGAGATGACCGGTGCCTATGGAATGATCCTGCCACTCATGTTCGCCGCGATGATCGGTGCGATGGTCGCCAACAGGATCTGCGAGCCATCCATCTACGAGGCACTTGCCCGGCAATTCCTGATCGCCAAGAAACTGGAAGATCTCGCACCTGCCGAAGATGATGACTGAGCCGGCAACGAGAAGACGGTGAACCCATGGCGATGACACTCTTCTCACTGGCCGGCGCGATGCTTCTGATCTCCAAACTGGTGCGAACCGACACTGGAACAGCGAGATCCGAACGTCATGTCGCGGCGTCGGTTCTGAGCCTCACCACGGCGCTGGCTCTTGTCAGCGGATACGCATGGTTCAGAAACGCGGACGCCATGCCGGCAGTCATCTGCGCACTCACACTGCCGTTTCTGTTTCTCTTTCCGGGCACCATCAATGCCCCGGTCAGGGTGATGGGGATACTGATGGTCACGGCAGGTGCCGCCTGCTTGATTGGCCTCGCGACCAGGGGGGGCGATGACCTGGACGGTGCGGGGACGCGAGGAGGCGGACGACCGGGACCGTTGATCATCTTCGACGATGAAAGCAGGAGACAGGAGTTGCGGGCACGAGTCCGTGCATGCGAAGTCCAACTGGAGATCCGCATGCTGCAAAGCTCCGGGAAGGATGAGCCGGATGCGGGGATGAATTCCCCGACCCTGGCTTCTTTGAAATCCGAGGTGGAATCGATCTCTCGAATGCTCGAGACCGTCGAGGGGGCAGGTCCACCGACTGCGGTGAGGATCGCGAGACTGGAAGCCAGAATCAAAGCCGGAAACATTGCTGCCGAGTGAAGTCGCCCATCTTTTTCGCTCGACGGCTGAACGTCGGTAAAAAACCCTTTTACCGCATCAGCATTCGTTGAAACGGGGAGTTTTCATTTGGCGGTGATTTTTCTGGCATTCACCACTCAGCTCAGTGACAATAAGCCTCACATCTAGCTGAAGGATCACCATGAGCTCACACACCAAGATCACGATCAAGACCACTCTCCTGTCACTTCTGATGGGCGGGTTGTGCGCCACCTGTCTGCATGCGTCCAACAATGCGCTGGGCCCTGACTGGGACGAAGAGAATGACGGAGGCAGAGACGCGGGAAGCACCAAGCAGGATGCCATGGAAGTGAAGCTCTCGACCACCTCACAGCTGACGTCGATCAGCGGNAAGCTGAAGGGCGATGGCTCGGGAAGCCTGGCGAGTTTCGCGGATCCGGATTTCGAAGATGTCTACGCGGTCGTCATCACCGACCCCAACACCTTCGAGATCAACACCCTCGCTCCGACCGGATTCGCAGAGTTCAACTCGTCACTGTACGTGTTCGATTCCGATGCCAATCCTCTTCTCGGCAACCGCGCGTTCGCGCCTGGATCGAAAGGCGCCCTGGTCGGCGACGTCTCCTCGGACGGCACATTCAAGATCGACAACCCCGGCGTGATCTACATCGCGATCTGCGGTCGTGAAACCTTTCCGCTGAACGCTGATGGAGACATCATGTTCGCATTCACGGCCGATCCGACCACTGTGGTGGGACCGGCAAGCCTGGCTCCGAAACCACTCACCAGCTGGAGCGTGGGTAACCCGATGGATACCGGGTCGTACACGATCGTGTTGAAATCGGTGGGACCGATTCCCACCAGTTGCGGCGCAGCCAATGCGGGTTCCTGCAGCGCGGTGAATGCCCTTCCTTATTGCAATGATGCCGCGTGTTGTTTCACCGTCTGCGAGGCGGACCCGTTCTGCTGTGAAGTGACCTGGGACAGCAGCTGTGTCACGCGTGCCAACACCACCTGCACCATCACATGCGAGAACTGCGACGGTGACCTCGACGGCGACAACCGGATCAACGGTTTGGACCTTGCCATACTGCTCGGGCGCTGGCAGCTCAGCGATGAATGCGCCGACATCAACGGTGATGGCATCGTGAATGGAGCGGACCTTTCAATCCTGCTTCAAAAATGGGGTACCGAATGCATCTGACTCGTCGGCATCGAGGGCACCATGGACGCCTCAGCTCGACAGATCTTCAAGCGCCTTCTCGGTTCGTGCAAGGCCGGCTCTCGCCTGCTCGAGCGAGGTGTCGTCATCTCGGATGAGGTGTATCTTTTCCAGCATCACCCAGGCTGAGAGAGCTTGTCGCCAGGCAGCTTCAGTTTGAAACTCGAGCGCTTGCTGCTCTCGAATCTCCGCGACATCTCGAACATCCTGCGACGTTTCGTCGAGGTTGGTCCCCTGATCGATGAAGGCGGAAGCACGCATCAGTCTGGTGCGAAGCACGGCATCGGATCGTTCACCCTGTCGCGAGATCTGAATTCGCAGCGACTCATCGAAGTGAGGGATCGCCTCCTGGGTGCGTCCAAGTTCCACGAGCACCTGCCCCACCGAACGTTCGCTGCGACCGATGCGATAGTCGTTGGGAGGCGCGATGCCTCGAATCATGGCNGAAGCATCGAGAAGCCTGAAGTGCGCATCCTCGAGCAGTGCACGGGCTTCATCGGTCCGTCCGCTCTCCGAATACTCACGGGCCTGATCGACCAGAACCCATGCTCTGTTGTTCAGAAGCCCGGCCATCTTCTCGCTTTGCGGACCGTACAGGGATTTCAGGATCAACTCCGCCTGAACGTAGTCGGAAAGTGCCGCTTCGTAATCACCGGTCCTGCGTTGCGTGGAACCGAGGTGCTGATAGGTCATGGCGACATCAGGATGAATGCGGCCGTGCGCGAGGAGTCGCTCGCGCAGAGCACTCTGATAGCTGAGCTTCGCGTCATCGAATTCCCCTCGACGAATGAAGACGCGTCCGAGGTTGTGATGAGCCTCACCAAGCGCTGCAGGCCCGGAGTCACGCCTCAGCACCAGTGCCCGTTCAAGCAATGACTGCGACTTCTCCACGTCATCGAAGGCGAGTTCGATGAGACCGAGCGTGGTGAGCAGCGCCGAACCGACTCTCGGTTGATCGTTCAATTCGTTGACAACGTGGTCCTCCATGATCCTGACGTATTCGCCGACGGACATGTCATGAGTCCCCTGCCCGGTCTGGGGATTGATGATGCCGATCGAATCCTGAAAACCACGCAGCGTCTGATCGGCGACACGACGCTGTTGTTCGGCCTTGGTGTAGAGGACACCAAGGCTGATCAGGGACGTGATGACCAGAACCACGATGGTGGCGAGCGCCGCAAATGGAATCTTGTGTCTGCGAATCAGACGACCGAGCACGTACGAAGGGCTGTCAGCTCNTGCCAGGATTGGTCGACCGTCGAGATGACGTCGAAGATCCTCCTCCATCTCACCGGCAGAGGCGTAGCGTCGTTCAGGATCGGGCGACAATGCCTTGAGGCAGATCACATCAAGGTCCTGCGAGATGCCTGAAGCACGAGTGGAAGGAGCGGGCGGAATGCGATCCAACCGATTACGAATCAGGTCTGCAAGCGAATCACCCACTTCAAAGGGCCTGCTTCCACAAAGCATTTCATACAGAAGCACCCCGAGGGCGAAGACATCGACACGAACATCGACCCTGTCGGCCGCCCCTTCGAGTTGCTCGGGAGCGGCATAGGCGAACGTGCCGAGAAACTGACCGGCTTCCGTCGCCATGGTCTCATCGGTCGCTGAGGAATCCGCCACACGCGCGATGCCGAAGTCGAGGATGTTGGGATGATCATTGGGTCCGACGAGAATGTTTCCGGGCTTGAGATCGCGGTGAATGATTCCGCGTCCATGGGCGTATCTGACGGCGGCACAGATCTGAACGAAAAGCTCGGTCACATCGGCGGCGGAAGGGGTCACCCGATCATGCCAGCGGTCAAGGGTCGTGCCATCGACGTATTCCATCGCGAAATAGACGTCCCCACCGTCGGTGGATCCACTCTCGAACAACGTGACGATACCCGGATGACGAAGTCCTGCGACGAGTTCGACTTCTCGATCGAATCGCATTCGCTGGCTTGACGTGGCGAAGCGCCCCTGCAGAAGCATCTTGATCGCCACGGTTCGATTGGTGCTGATCTGTCGTGCCAGAAACACGACTCCCTGACCACCTCGATGAAGCTCTCTGAGAACGGTGTAGCCCTGGATCGGTTGCTCGAGAATCCGTTCGATGTCACTGGCATTGGATTCCGCGAACAACGCCGAACCAAGCAGATCGTTCTCCGCCGTGATCTGGCTCAGAAGAGAGCGACAGTGCGCACAGGACTCCAGATGTCTGATCGTCGATTCGGAGGCGGTGGTTCCGGTGGCGAAAAGTTCGAGCTCGACTCGTTCCGGACAACCCTCGATCTGACCATCATGCACATCATTCATCGTCGTACTCTGCCTGGATGCGGTCGACGACCTTGCGCAGCCCCTGAGCCACGCGACTTTTCGCCAGATAGACATCATGGGTCGTGACACCATGCTGCTCGGCGACGGCCTGCGGCGTCAGTCCGTGAATCATCAGCATCTCGAAGATCTCGATGGTCCTGGAATCGGTTCGGCTCGTCTTGCGAAACTCGCTCATGGCGGTCTGAAGGATCGCGTGCCGACGCTCGTTCTCCCAGATCTGGGTGAGATGGCGTTCATCATCAAGCTTTGCCGCGACGGCTTCGTCGATCAATTCGGCACCACTTCCCCGACGACGACGATGGTCGAGAATTCTGAATCGTGCGATTCCGACCAGCCAGGCTCCGAGACGGCCCCGCTCCCTGTCATAACGACCCTCACGGTATTCCTTGACGAATCGCACCAGAGTCTCCTGTGCGACATCCGCAGCATCCTGATCATTGAGCCCGAGATTGCGGGCGAATCCGATCAGAATCGACCGATACCTGCGATCGAACGCCTCCCAGACCCCCGCGTTGGCGGGGTCATGAAGTGCTTCCAGCATCGCTGTGGTTGTGCGGGTGATTTCCATTGGTGCTGTCGTTCTTCTTCGAGGATGGAGCAGGGATGAGTCCGGTTGCACGACCAGTCTGATCGTTGCGGCCCTTCGAATCAAGCAGCTGGAGCAGGATCAGGGCTTGTCGTCTCTCAGACTCTGTGAAATGGCGATTTCATGGAGTCTCATGCTCTTTTCATCAAGTGACTCCTTCGCCGCCTGAAACTCGGCGGCGTCGATGAGAGAGGGTTCATCCCCCGCCTTCACGATGAAATCCCTGACGATCTCGAGTTCGGCTTCCAGTTCGACCAGATACTCCGCCGGCACTTGGTCACGAACTCGGTCGAGTGCTTCAGAGATCCATTTCACATCGAGAGAGGCATTCACCCGAAGATCGATGACGCGATGCAGATGCATGTCGGTTCGAGCATGGGTGAAGGAATCATTTTCGATGTCGTCGACTTCCTGCGAGGTCAGGCCGTAGTTGGGTACGAACTGGGTCGAAGCNCGACGACCACTTCGTTGTTCCACGGCATTCACCGAGAGCACGCCATCCGCATCGATGATGAATTCGACCTCGATCTTTGGAATCCCGGCTGGCATCGGAGGCACTCCCGAGAGATCGAACGTGCCAAGCGAACGACAGTGCTCGGCAAGTTCTCGTTCACCCTGAAGCACTTGAATTCGTACCGACGTCTGACCGTCGACGGATGTCGAGAATCGCTCGGTCGCACGTGCCGGGATCGAACTGTTTCGAACCAGCAACTTGGCCACCGCACCCCCCATCGTCTCGATGCCGAGCGACAATGGAATCACATCAAGCAGGAGCATGCCACGTGTGCGACCTTCAAGGATCGACGCCTGGACCGATGCGCCGAGACCCACAACTTCATCGGGATCAAGCGCCGTGTAGGGCGCTCGACCGAAACATGTTTCAACGGCGTCCCGTACCGCGGGAATTCTGGTGGACCCACCCACCAGAACGACCCGGTCGACGTCCTCGACCGTGAGACCGCCGTCCCGGAGGACTTGGCGACAGCACTCGATCGTACGATCGACGAGAGGTTTCGTCATGAGATCGAATTCATCTCGAGTGAGGGTGAAGGTGCACTCGGGAAGTGTGGCTCCGGCCGCGCCATCGAATCCCAGGGCGACGTCCACCTGCGTTCTGTCCGAGATCGCTTCCTTGGTGCTTCGCGCGAAGTGCGTGATGGCCTGTCGCGTGGCGGGCTGAAGCCCGCTCCAATCNCCCGCCGCGATACCAGCGCGCGTCAGCATCGAGTCGGCCAGAAGACGGTCGATGTCGTCACCTCCGAGGTTCGTGTCGCCTGCGGTCGCGATCACCTCGACCAGAGCCTGTTCGTCATCCTCCGGAGGAAGCATGCGAAGCAACGAGACATCGAACGTGCCACCTCCGAGATCGAAGACCACCACGGTCTGAGCACGATCGGTCCGTTCACCAAGCCCGTATGCCAGTGCCGCCGCGGTCGGCTCATTGACGATGCGTGCCACATTGAATCCGGCCAGTCGAGCGGCATCACGAGTCGCATTTCGCTGCGAATCATCGAAATATGCCGGAACGGTGATGACCGCGCGGTTCACAGGCGTGCCAAGAGATTCCTGCGCGATCTCACGCAGACGCATGAGGACATGTCCCCCCACTTCCTGGGGCGTGATTCTNCGCGAACCGATGGCGATGGACGCCAATCCTCGTGGCCCCTCGACCACATCGAAAGGCAACTTGTCCGCATGGGCCTCGAGCTCATGAGCACTTCGACCAAGCAGACGCTTGGAGCTGCTCACGGTGCTTTCCGGATGCAGAACCGCCGTATCGAGTGCCTCACGGCCGACGATCACATCTTCCTGCAGAAAACGAACCACCGACGGAAGAAGTCGGTTGCCACTGGAATCTTCAAGGACACGAGGACCTCGGTCATCGCAATAGGCGACGAGAGAATTGGTGGTTCCAAGATCTATCCCGACGATCGGATCATCGGTGGCGGAAGTCTGAATGGAGTGGGATGTGTCGTCATCGGCGTGCATGCCACCAGTGTAGGAGGTGCAGCCTCAACGAGGCGACTGAATGTCTCCTGAGCTCAGTTCAGGAGGACAAGTTGCTCAACCAGCGAATCTGATCGAAGTGCGTCCTGTTCGCGAGCCTGATTCTTTTGATGCTTCATCATGAATTCCTGGAGCTTCAGGCGAACTCGAGGCTTGCTTTCTTCGGCTTCCTTCAAGGTCCGTGGAGAGATGGACAGAGTGGTCTGTGGGTGTCTTTTCGTGGAAATCGGCTGCATCGATTGTCCCTTTTAATTTGTGCAGTGCTCGATGTTTCCAGTTGTTGATCGTGGATACTGGAACATTGAGGACACGTGCTGCTTGCGTGTAACTCAACCCATCACAGATGATGAGCCGTATTGTTGCCTGCTCATGGTCTGTCAGGATTTCGAGGGCCGCGTCGAGCATGGATGCTTCGATGACGACTGGCTCGGATGATCCCGTTTGGTGAGCAGATGTCTCGAATCGAGCCATTTTCTCCCTGATCTCTCGTCTGCGCTTCGTCACATTGAAACGCCTTCTGAGTAGATTCTGCGCGATTCTGAAGAGATAACTGATACTGATCGATTTCCTTTCAAGATTTTTAACTTGAAGCAATTTTAAAAATGTCTCCTGAGTGAGATCGTCCGCGATGTCGGGAGCGACTGATTTGCGCAGGAATCCGTAGACTCTCGAGGCACAGGTCGAATGCAGCTTTTGAACGATCTCAAGTCTCGCTTGGGCAGGATCTTTCGACCCCGGACCATCCATGTCCTCGGGTGTCACGATGAAATCCGTGCTGCGGTCGAATCGANCACCCGCGTGGTCGGATGGCTTCGTACGGTCGAAAACATCGATGAGCGGAGTCGACCGAGCACTGGAGGATGTCTTCAAATCATGTCCCTGGGGCATTGCCAGACCTTTCTCGAACAGCGCTGAGACGCACTTCGAGACGTGAAACAGTCACACGACCACACTGGACGCACTGCCACTCGAAGTACCCCTGAGCCTCAGCTCCAGGCGCCAGGCCTCTGATGGAGGACATGTCGAGACGCCAAGGAGTCATACGTCCACGCTACGCGGAGATTGTCAGATCCAATGAATGTNTCGCCTTTTTTCGTGGCAAAAGTCCGCTTGGGTGACTTACCCCACTGGCGCAGGGNCAAACTGCGTTTTAAACCTGTCTCGTGGAGTATTATTCGGTCAGGACGTACCAGTTCACACCATCGAGCGAACAAAGTGACGGACATCGGGAAAGAGAACCTTTCAGCCAGGGTTCTCAACCTAACTGACCGCAATCGCTGCACACGAGCGGCTCAGTCGACACTGGTGCATCAGCAGGGATGCAGATGAACAGTCATGGCCATGGAATGGCCTTCAAGGATGGTGGACGAGTCACGGATGACTGCCTCCCCCGTCGGGCACAACTACTGGCGAGCCGTTCCTCGATATCGTTCCCATGGATCGGGGCCGAAGTCGTACCGAAGAGGAACGATGTCGTTTCCGGCCTGAGGCGCATCAGTCAACCAGGCCAGGCCTCCGATGGATCGGACGAGCGTGGTCGAGGCCGAGTCGGCACATGGGCCGACGAAACGCAATACCTGCCGTCGACGTTCGCCATTGGCGGTGACTTCGACGACATGAACGATTTCCGCCTGTCCGGGGGCGCGCACGGGGCGCGTCGGTGAGTCACCGACATCTCGAAGGTCGAGACGGCCGAGAAGGGCCCACGTATCGGCCACCTGACCACGAAGCAGAGTGCGCGCGAGTCCGGGCCGGGCCCCGGGAATCACTTCGCTGCCAGCTGCCGCATGAAGCGTGCCATCGGGAAACAACACCATGTGAACCTCGCGACGTTCAAGAACGTNCTGATCCATGACCTTNTTGCCGACNAGAACCTTGATTTCCAACTCGAAATCATCCGGGACGTCGAGAAGAGGGTCATTGTTTCTCTGCACCGCGGCATTTTGAGACCGAGCATTCGAACTGACGGCATCGGTGGAGCCACATCCGCCCAGAGAGAGAGAACAGAGGCAGAGGCAAAGTCCCGGCAGGCTGGCGCACGAGGACCGAAGACCTGTCAGGCACGACAGGCTGAACTGGCGGATCAGATTGTCCGAGGGATCTGGGCTGGGCATGCCCCAGAGGGTACCACCGGTTGAGCTTTTCCGTCTTGTCCGAAGGGTTTCGGATCCCCGCTCAGCTCACGAAAAGACTACATTCATCACCATGAAGACCAGCGTCACATGGATGAATGATTATCTGTCCCCTCCTGCCAGCCCTGAAGAGCAAGCGGCGGCACTCACCGCCTGCGGATTCCCTTTCGAGGGTGAGCATCCGATCGAGGGCGATGACATGCAACAGGAAATCGAAATGTCGAGCAATCGTGGTGATTGCGTCTGCCATTTCGGCCTGGCGCGTGAAATCGCCGCGCTCACCGGGCGTTCTCTGGAGATGCCTCCGTCCGATGTCGAGGCATCGGGCCCACCCGCGGGCGATCGAATCAAGGTCGTCAATGAAGACCCGGAGCTGTGTCCGAGGTACACCGCACAGATCATCACCGGAGTGACCGTCGGTCCGTCACCGGAGTGGCTCCAGAAGAGACTGAGGGCGATCGGACAGATTCCCCGCAACAACCTGGTGGATGCGACGAATTTCATCCTGTTCGAAATGGGTCAACCCACCCACGTGTTCGACCTTGATCTGATCGAAGGTGACACCATCAGCGTCAGACGAGCTCGGGAGGGTGAGGCATTCTCACCGCTGGGCGAGGACGCGAAACCCGTGCAACTCAAGCAGAGTGATCTCGTCATCGCGGACGCTGGCCGGACGATCGCGCTGGCAGGCGTCAAGGGTGGCTCAGAGACCGCCGTCAGTGACACGACCAAGGACATCCTGGTCGAATCCGCGACGTTCGACAGATTGACCGTCAGAAACACCTCACGCAGACTTGGTATCGCCAGTGACTCGAGCTACCGCTTCGAACGAGGCGTCCATCCGGCGCACGTCGAGGCCGCGAGCCGAAGACTGATCCATCTCATCCTCGAGATCGCCGGTGGAACACTTCACGAAGGCGTGGTCGAAGACGGAGCGAAGATGCCGGAACCGACGAAGATGGAGCTGCGCCCCCAACGGTGCCGGGATCTCCTCGGGTTCGATGTCTCCGACGAGCGAATGATGGAATCACTCGAGATTCTCGGATTCGCTCCACGGATGACCGGTGCGCTGATCGAAGCGGTGGCCCCCGTCCATCGACTCGATGTCGCGTCTGAAATAGACCTGATCGAGGAGATCGCGAGAATCCAGGGNTATGAAAACCTTCCCATCGACGACACCATGGAATTGTCGGTCGTCGCGCGACAAGCGGATCTGCACGCGATCGAATCCATTCGCCGCACGCTGGTCACCGCGGAATTCATTGAGACGATCTCACATTCCCTGATCTCGGAACGTGTCTCGGATGCGTTTCTCGAACCGGGGCGCGAAACACTCCGAGTGATCGACGACCGAGCGGGTGGAGAACCCATTCTGCGCCCCTCGCTTCTGCCCAGCCTTCTTGAAATCGCTCGTCGAAATAGAGACCGGGCAGGCTTGAACATCAGGGCGTTCGAAATCGGAGCCGTCTTCGACTGCGTTGGTGAGGAGCACCGGGAACGACGCCTGCTGGGCATGATCATCGACGGAGATGCGGACGCCGATCCGACCGAGCTCTATCGAATTCTGCGAGGGTCAGTGGAAACACTCAGCCATGTCCTCACCGGTGATTCGAAACGATTCACGTTTTCAGCCGAGCAGGACGCCACTCGACCGTGGCTTCAACCAGCCGCCCGCATCACTCTCGATGGACACACGATCGGACACTGCGGCCTGCTGAGCTCGGAGGCATCAGGCATGTTCGATCCCTCCGGACCGNTCGCAGTCGCCGAACTCGAGATCGAACCGATCATCGCGAACTTCCCTCCCCTGCCCTCACCGACCCCGCTGCCGGCATTTCCCAGCATCGACCGAGACCTCTCGGTGATCGTCCCGGAGGAGACGACCTGGGAGATGATCGATACCGCAGCACGGTCGTCCGGAGACCAATTGCTCGAGTCAGTCTCCTACGTGACCACCTGGCGACACGACAAACTCGGAGCCGACAGGAAATCGGTGACACTCAGAGTGTCATTCCGAGATGATTCTCGAACCCTGACCCACGGAGAAGTCGATCCGCAGATCAGGCAGATTTCAGAGGAGCTGATCAAACGCACCGGNGCGGAGATCCGTTCATGAGCGAATCGGTGAGTCAACTGGCGGACATGACGATCAACGAGTTTCTCGAGTCCCTCGGCAGCAAGGCCCCCATTCCCGGTGGAGGTGCGGTTGCCGGCGTGTCCAACGCCATCGCGGCAGGGCTGGGTGGCATGGTCGTTGCCTACAGCCTCGGCAAGAAATCACTGGCGGCCCACCAGACGATGCTTGAAGAAAGCACGTTGACTCTCAAGGAACTCCGAGAGAGATCGATGCGTCAGGCCGATGACGATGCCGCTGCCTACGGAAACCTCAATNCCCTGTGGAGCAGACCCGCGGACGACCCGGAAAGAGTCGATGGTTTTCAGGATGCCGTGCGTGGTGCGATCAAGGCACCGGGTGCCATCATGGAGACNTCAAGTCTGATTCTCGAGGTCCTCGAACGCCTGCCGGGATGCAGCGCTCCCCATCTCGCCAGTGATCTTGCGATCGCCATCGAGACCGCGACCATGGGGGCGCGAGCGGCGGAGCGGAACGTCACCGTGAATCTTCCGATGCTCACCGACGAAGAGGAGCGTCAGAATTTCGATGAGACGTTCGGAGCACTCGGACTGCGGATCGACACGATGGCACGTGGCTCGATGGAAGCGATGAACGCCACCAACGACTGAAGAGCGAGGCTTCGAGTGACTGCAGATCACAGAGACATCGTGGACATCGACGGGTTTCGGAATGACGACCGCGACGATGAGAGACGCGGAACCGGAAAGAATGACGACAACGAACGTCGATTCCTGTCCGTGCTGTTTCGATGCTGCAACACCTATGGCCGTCTGTATCCAGACTCGGAACGCACACGCTATGCAGGACGCTGCCCCAAGTGCGGGTCACGAATCGAAGCCGGAATCGGCCCGGGAGGCACCAACCGAAATGTCTTCGACACCAATTGAGTTCACTGAGGCGCACACACCTTGAACCTCTTCATCGGACTTCTCGGTTTTCTTCTGTTGCTTGGTTCGGCAGCCGCGGTGGTGTTCATCGCACAGGCCGTCCTGTGTGCACGCGAGGTCAGAAATCCACCACGCCGCTCGACCGGCTGGGCGCTTGCCAGAGGATTCGCCGCGGATCCGGGCGAAGCCGGACTTCCCTTCGAAACCTGGACTCTGGAACGACCCAACGGCATCGAACTTCCCGTGTGGGAGATTCCGGAGCGGAGTCCGTCCCCTGAAAGTCCGATTCTGATCATGCTTCATGGCTGGGGACAATCACGAATTGAAATGCTCGGCCTNCTCGACATGATCCTGGAGCAAGGACAGCAGGATGGGTACGACCGCTCCTTTCGAACCATCATCCCCGAGCTGCGCGGACATGGAGAAGCCTCTTCCGGGTCGACCACGCTCGGACAGGAGGACCTCGAAGACGTGAAGGCGTTGATCGAGCAGGCAGGATCCGGCAAGGTCACATTGCTGGGATTCAGCCTGGGCGGTGTGACCGCCATCACGGTCGCAGCCGAACAGCCGGAGTCGATTTCCGCGGTGCTTGCACTCGCGCCCTATGAACGGCTCCTGCACCCGATCGCAGCCACCCTGAGAAGTCGCCAGATGCCACACGGACTGACCGCGAAACTCGTCACCCTGTTCGCAACGAGTCGTGAGAACGGTCGACGCTCGACTTCGCAGACAGCGAGCACACTGGCCTGTCGGTTGAACGTCTACGTGGGAGCACGGGACAGGATCGCTTCGCCGGAGTCCGGACGNACCATCGCCGAAGCCACGCCTCATGGTGCCGTGCACGTCGTCGAAGACGTCGGTCACGTCGGTCTTCCGGAGGCGTGCGCTCCCCTGCTGGCCAGGCATCTCCAGGACGCGATCAACGAAGCGTCGAATGACTCATGATGTGACCCGCTCCCAAGTGGAAAGACAGAAAAAAAGACGCGCCCCTGCGAGAGGAGCGCGTCTGGTCTGTTCTGTCGTNGGATCCTGAAGGGCTGATCACTCGGCCGGTTCGAGGTAGCCGAAGTGGAATTGAAGGCCGTTGTCGACACGCTTTCCGTACATCCAACCCGGCCCGATGGACTTTGAAAATTCCTCGACGTCCTGGGAGTCGACCATGGCCGTGAAGTTGAAGCCCATGCTTCCTTCGAGATCCTTGAGATCGGCGATCATTCGTGCGGTGTCGAAGAGGCCCCAGGCAAGCAGATCACCGGAGGGAATGTTGGCGGACGCCATCGCGCTTCGTGCGAACTTGGATCGTGCCATCGTCGGAAGATCGGACTGACCCGAGCTCCGCAGGACGGCTTCCACACCATCGATGTCACCGAAGAGAACCGCACCGGCACCGATCCCGATCGCGGTTCGCGAGAACTCGGACTGCGGATCGGAATAGATCGTGTCACCCTTGAAGTCACGAGGCTGCATGCTCATCATCGGACCGAACATGGAGAGCAGCTGGTTCATCGATTCGGGATCGCTGGTCGGAATGGCCATCGTCATCCGGGTGGGCGCGAGCTCGTCGTCGGTGATCGTCGTGAAGATGTGGACCTCGGGACCCATCGTCTCGAGCGACCCCTGCATCATCGGTGCATACATCTGGAGCATCGGCTGGATCTGCGCCGCCTGTGCCTCGGGGAGAGATGAGATGATCTGCTGGATCGTGGGGACGAGATTCTTGAAGTCGAAGTCGATTCGACCGTAGGTGACCGCTTCAGCCGAGACGTAGTCGGGGATGTCACTCATGGGCTTCGCCAGCGANACNAGCTNCATNAGTCCGACGGGGTCNCCGTTCATNCCGATGTTGGTGCCNTATTCGAGGAGGTTNCNCTCGGANGCCGCNTTCATCCAGAAGCCGTACCCGGCGATGTCACCGAAGGCGGACTGAATGAGCGGAGTGGCCATGCCCATCATNGGCCCGACGACCGCTTTCATNTCATCCGCGAAATTACNGGTNAGGAGAACCGCGCTNAGGTCGGCGGACTCCACNGGAATCATGCCATCCAACATCTCGTAGGCCTCGGATTCGCTGAGCATCTTNCCNTTGCCGCCATCCANGATCTTCAGNGCGTCGTCGAGTGAGACCGGNTCGGAGCTCATGAGAAGCTCGCTTCCGTNNCGGACGACNAAGACNCGTCGAATGGCATCATCCATGTGACTGGTGTCGCCCATCATCGGAATGGGNGCGACTTCCATCATCATGGCATCCATGTCGGGGAGTTCGAGCTTGCTCTCGAAGACGATCATGTCACGCCCCCGCAGTTCNTCCATNTCAGCCTNGTCNTCGAGATCGGACATGATCTCTTCGAAGATCCCCTTGGCCATCNCCTCATCNTCNTTCCAACCGANGCGGGCCATCCAGGCAGGCACTTCCACNCCGANCTCGTCATCGAAAGTCCAGTAGAGGGCTCCNGCGACATGATCCGGAAGACGCATGTCATCAAGTTCGATGCCACGCNCCGAAAGCGAGTCGGCGATCATCGGCTTGAGCATCTCGTTGGGATCCTTGCCCTTGAAGATCATCTTGCCNGCCGGTGTCTTCGACATTCGCTCGAGCATGCCGCTGAGATCGTCCGCCTCGAAGAACAGGAAACTGTTCTCNGGCATGATGTCGGTGGAAGTGACATCGTCGGCAGCTGGTGTGCAGAGAATGGAACCTGCGAGAAGAAATGCTTGAATCATGTCGGTACTCCGTGTTGGGGACGGTTCTTGCAAGGGCCGTCGATGAACCTGATCAGCCGGTGCTGTGTCTTTGCGTGTCTGTGTTTCGAGGGAATCTAAAGTGTGCTTGGGACTCGAAGGAGTGGTCTTGCGTGAAAATGGCGAATGACTTCACTCCTGCATGGAGGTTCCATCTCGAAGCATCGGAGGATCCTCGAAGATCCTTCGCCTCGGTGGATCGTGGTAGTTTCGCCCTGAATTGGGATTGAAACTGTCGTAGGCGAATGCTTCTCGATTTCTGATGAAATCCTTCATGTAGCGCGCGGGGATGGCGAATCCGAGGGACTGCCCGCCACCGATGATCATGTTGGTGATACCGATGACCTCACCCTTGTCGTTGAACAACGGGCCACCCGAATTACCGGGATTGATCGGAGTGTCGGTCTGGATGTAGGACAGACCATCGAAGCCACGATTTCGGGTTGAGACCACGCCCTGGGTCAGGGTTCGCTCCAGTCCAAGTGGATTGCCGATTGCGAAGACGGGCTGACCGACCTCCACCATGTCCCGTGGTTCCACGGTGGCATAGATGAATGGTTTGTCCTCCGGATGCGCGATCTTGATCAGAGCCAGATCGAGGTGGTTGTTCACCGCAAGAATCTCGATGTCCTCGATGACCGTGCGCTTCAGGGTGCCATCCGGCTGGGGAAACCACACCGTGGCACGCAGGGAGGCTTCACCCTGGATGACGTGTGCATTGGTGATCGCATACCCCTGATCATCGATGATCACACCAGAGCCGAGGCCACCGGGGGTTCCGACCTTGATGACCGCGGGGCCGATGGTCTTGGCATGCTCACGTGGGCTGAGTTCGACGGGATCCTGAGCGATCGAGAAAAGGTCGTCGGACAGATCCTTGACCGGCTCGAGCACCCCTTTGGCGGAGGTGATCTCCGAGATGTCGGACATCGAGATCTCGACCACCGTGGGACCGATGTCCAGCCAGACGGTCTCGCCGTTTCGTTTGAGGACCGATCCTTCAAGGCGAACTCCGCTGTCGAGAATGATCTCGTCCGCGGAGGCCGTCCTGTCGGTGTGAAGGAAGGCCGCAACGAGCGTCAGAGTCGTTGCCATGAACAGCGGGCATGCTGTCTTCAAACGTGCGGAGATCATCGGGGAGTCACCTTCCTGGGATCTTGGGAATGGAGCGATCCGGCGTGTGCTGTGATGCGTATTCGACGAGTCGATGTTCCTACCGGGACACGCCGTCTTCTTGAGATGGCTATTATACGACCTCGAACGGATGCCAGTTCGTTTCAGCCAACATTCCGAAAGGAACCCTTCAGATGACCTTCCCCTGCACACCTCGTCGAGTCCTCATTTCAGCCGCACTCGGATTCTGCACCTATGCAGCATGCGCCCAGAGCCCGCAACTGGATGATTTCTATGGGTTCGAGGATCTGGAGATCCTGAGGATCGATCCGGGTGCCGGCCCGATGACCGCGGCCGATCTCGAGGGTGACGGACTGAACGACCTCATCGTGGTCAACAACCGGAAAAACAGGATCGAACTGCACCTCCAGAAACGAGATGCCAAACCATCGGTCGAGGACTTCAGACCGATGCGAACCAACGAGATTCCCGAACACTGGCGATTCAGACGTGTCGAAGTTCCCGCGATCAATCAAGTCCGTGCGGTCATCCCCTACGACTTCGATCAGGACGGCCTGATGGACCTGGTCTATGCGGGCACGGACCCCGGAGCCGTCGTCTTTCTGCGCCAGACGCAACCCGGCACCTGGGAAGTCGCCAATCGAAAGTTCATCAACGGCCTGCTGCCCTCGCGTGACTCGCTCATGATCGCGGACGTGCTGGGAGACGACACCCCCGAGCTCGTCGGCGTGGTCAAGGGTGAAATCGTCATCTGGCCCCTCGACGGCGACTCGCTCGGACAGCCCACCACGCTGTCCGGTGGTGACACCATCTTCGCCGCCGTGATGGCCGAAGACCTCGACGGCAACGGCACGCTCGACATCACGGGAATCTCACCCGACAACACCGCACCGGTCCGAATGTGGCTCGCGGAAGAACGAGACGGAGCGAAACGCCTTGGCGCCCAGCTTCGTTTCGAAATGCCTCCGCTTCGCGAGGGCACCGTCATCAAGACCCCTGAGGATGACGCTTCGATGCTCGCCTTGATTGAAAAAGCGAGCAAGCGAGTCGTCCTCGTCGAACTCTCCAGCGAGGAAGTCGAACTGAGTGGCGATCGCGAGGCGGCGTATGAGGTCTTCACCTTCGAGGATCCGGGAAACCGCGAGCGAAAGCTCGCGATCGTGGATCTCGATGGCGACGGTGCTCCCGACGTGCTCGCCACGAACCGTGAAGCCAATGCGGTCTCGATCTACCGGCAATCCCCGGAGGAGGGTCTCAGTGCCCCCACACTCGCGCCCGCCTACGCCGAATTGAGCGGTCTGACCGCGGGCGATGTCGACGGAGACGGCCAGCCGGAGGTGTACATGTTGAGTGAAGCCGAAGGCGTCGTGGGTCGCAGTGCGATCAAGGACGGCACGCTTGCATTTCCCAAGGCGATCTCACTCTCCGACGGCTGGGAACCGGTGGCCATCGATCTCGTCGAACTGGACGGCGCGCAGATGCTTGCCGTGGTCACGAAGGATGGTCGAAAATACGCTCTGGAACTGATCGGTTCCGCTGATGAGCCACGAAAGATCGACCTCGGATCGATGAGCCGCGCACCCGAGACGATTCTCGGGGTCGACGCCGACCATGACGGAAGAAGCGATCTGCTGTTGTTGACACCGGATCGAGACGCCACGCTTCTTCTCGCCACCGATGAAGAAGAAGGCTACGAACTGGTCGAGTCCCCCGGCCAGGAGAAACTGCTCCGCTCGGCAGGACCGCTCAACACCGGTGTCCTGGACTTCGACGGTGACGAGCGCAAGGAACTCCTCGTTGCGGACAGGAACTTCATTCGGGCGCTTCGCTACGATCGCAACGAACCCGATGCCACCGCCGGTGGCTGGCGAGTGGTGGATCAGATCAACGCTCCTCGGACCGACATCGCGTTGGTCGCATTGGAAGTCCTCGACGACCAGACCGTCGCGGCAGCTGATCAGGAGAACGGACACATCGTGCTCTTCGAGCAGGACGATGCCGGCGCCTGGAAGGCCGGCGACACCATCACCCTGCGAGGCTTCCGTTTCGACGACCTGCGCACGGGTGGTCAGGGTGATGCCAAGAAGGAGCTGCTGGCGGTGGGTGATGCCGGCTTCGCCGTGGTCCGTTTGTCCGGCTCACGGGCCAAGCTCGCCGAAGTGGGCAGCTGGCGACCGGAGGAGATCCGGGAGCTTCCGCACGAACTCGGCTCCGGAGACCTCAACTCCGACGGCCTGACCGACATCGTGGTGCTGGACGCCGGCACGCAGACGGCACGCATCCTCGCGCTGTCCGAGGCACGACAGATTCTGCCCGCCACATCCTTTGAAATCTTCGAATCTCGAATCTTCAGCGGCGGTGAACCACGTAATTTCGAGCCTCGTGAAGTCCAGGTCGTGGACCTCACCGGTGACGGTCGGGATGATCTCGTGCTGCTGGCACATGATCGAGTGTTGCTCTATCCACAAGACAGCCCGGACACGGTCTCCGGCGAGGAATGAAGCAGATTCTCACCGCGCCTCCCCCACCCCCGCCTCAACCGGGCGGTGGTCGCATGTCACGACGGAAAAATCGTCTGAACTGAAACTCCTGACTTGCCATCGTTCAGACGAACGGAAATGATGTTCAAGGAGTACCAACACCATGGCATCGGTGGAACCATCCAAGCGCGCGTTGCCTGAGGAGCGCATCCCCCCGGTCGACCGACGACAGTTCATCGGACTGACGGGGATGATTCTCGGCATGGGTTTCGCAGGATTACGAAGTTCCACCGCAGGTGACTTGTCCCTGCAGGAACTTCCGGCCGTCGCTCGATCCGTCAACGACTGGTACGGCCCCCTCAAAAAGGATCCCGCGGGCATTCTGGATCTTCCCGAGGGCTTTCAGTACACAGCCTTCAGCGCCTTCGGAGAAGAAATGGACGACGGGCTCCTGGTGCCCGCGCATCACGATGGCATGAGTGCCTTTCCCCTCGACGACAGACACTGCCTGCTTCTCAGGAATCACGAACTCAATACCAACGTCACCGGCCGCTTCGGAGCGTTTGGTCTCAACAACGAACGCCTGGACCGAGTTGATGCGAATCTGATCTACGACCTCGGGACGAAGGATGGAACTCCGGTCCCCGGTGGCGTCTCCACCGTGATCTTCGATCTGAAAGCGAACGCGCCGGTGAAACAATGGCTTTCGCTCGCGGGAACCGGTCACAACTGTGCGGGCGGACCGACACCCTGGGGTAGTTGGTTGAGCTGCGAGGAATGGACGCAGAAGCGCGATGCCTTGCATGCCCGCGACCATGGTTACGTCTTCGAGGTTCCCGCCACGACGCGAATGGGTCTGGTCCCTGCAGTTCCGATCAAGAGCATGGGGCGCTTTCTCCATGAAGCGGTCGCTGTTTCTCCAAAGGGTGATGCGGTCTATCTGACCGAGGACCGAGGGGACAGCGCCCTCTATCGATATCTACCCGATACGCCCGGAAAGCTGGCGGGAGGTGGCAGACTTCAGGCGCTGATGATTCGAGAGCACCCCAGCTTCGACACGCGCAACTGGACCACCGACTCGGGGCCCGCGTTCCTTCAAGGGCAGTCTTTCGAGACCGCCTGGTTCGACCTCGACAACATCGAGGCACCCGATGATGACCTCCGATATCGGGCGTTCGCCGCTGGCGCGGCTCGTTTCGCACGTGGGGAAGGCATCTGGCACGGAGGTGACCGGGTGTACTGGGCATGCACCACCGGTGGGCGCGCACAACTCGGGCAGATCTTCAAATACGTGCCGAGTCCCTACGAAGGAACCGCGCAGGAGGATCAGTCCCCCGGACGCCTGGAGCTCTTCGTCGAATCAAGCGATGAAGATCTGATCGGCAATGCGGACAACCTCACCATCGCACCAAGCGGGGACATCTTCGTCTGCGAAGACAGCGCCGCTCAGGATGGGCTGACTCGAATCACCCCCACCGGGGAGATCGAGCGGTTCGCGGCCAACAGATTCAACGACAGCGAGCTTGCCGGGGTCTGCTTCAGTCCGGACGGTGGCACACTGTTCGTGAACATCCAGTCGCCGGGCAAGACCTTCGCCATCAAGGGGCCCTGGCGCAAAGCCTGAGCCTCGGGTGGACCCGTTCATTCCGAACCATTCCATGCGACAAGTGGTGCTACGAGTGATGACGCGGGTGCTCAGGCCTCTTGAACCCAGCCAGCCAATCGGTGACGACGAATCAGGAAGATCATGCACCCGATGAAGGCCAGTCCGGAGTTGAAAAGAAAGACCTCGGAGACGCCGAACCCGAAGACTTTCGTCCAGACCGCATAGAACACCGCGCCGATGGTCATGAAGGCGAAGGAGATCGCATTGGCGGTTCCCAGATACCGTCCCCGCTCGTCATCCGGAGCACGAGCCTGGATCAAGGTCCAGAGCGGAATCAGGTAGAAACCGGCACAGAATCCGCCGCCCGCGGCAAGTCCGGCCAGAAGCCAGAAATGCACCGGAACGATTCCGATCAGAAAGAAGAAGACCGTCATGCCGGCGGCACCAAGGGGAACGTGGATCGCTTTCACGCCGTCTTTTGAAAGCCAGCCGCAGAGTGCCGAGCCGATGCCGCTGAACAGACCGAGCACGGAGACGAGTGCGATCGCTCGTACCGGGCTCAGACTCACCCCGGCAGGCGCGAGCGCCTTCTGAAGGTCGGGTAATGCAGACAACGAAATCATCCCGATGAGCCAGAAGCCGGCCCAGGCGAGGGCGACCCCGAGGATCGGTCCCTTCGACATCTCACGCAGGGATGGGATGTAGGTCGCGAAGGGATTCCAGCCGACGCGAAGTCCGGGATCCTTGGCGGTGAGCCGAGGAATGAAGAACGTCGGGACCAGGCCCAGCAGTGCGAAGAAGATAATGAAGATTCCGGGAACCCAGACCAGGTCGTAACTCGTTCCCTGAGGAGCGTAGAGTTCGGAGACGATCGCACCGATCAGACTGCCGGTGACGATCGCGATCTGAGTGGACATCGAGATCCACCCATTGGCCGGGCCCAGGCGACGTCGGTCGACGAGTTCCGCGATCACCCCGTACTTCACCGGGCCGTAGAACGCACTCTGCGTCGCGATGAGCACCAGAGTGAGCAAGGCCAGCGTCACGCTTTCGTAGGCGAATGCAAAGAGCGCGAGGACGGCGCATGGTGTCTCGATCGCTTTCAGAATGATCATCAACGTCCGCTTGGAATACCGGTCCGCGATCTGACCACCCCAACCGGAGAAGATCAGAAATGGAATCGTCAGACACAGCCCCACGATCGGGGTGCCCACGGTGGTGCCGACTTTGGTGGCGGCCCAGATTCCGCCGATCGCAACCGACACCGAGATCAGGCTTCGAAGGATGTTGTCGTTCATCGCACCCGCGAACTGCATCACCATCAGGGAGCAGAATCCGGAGTTCCAGACTTCCCGAGTGTCGTCCTGTTCGGAAGGATCGGCGCTGGTGGCGTGTTCGGAGAGTTTGTCCATGGGTTTAGTTTGTACCCGAAGCAAGAAGGACGCGTTGTGAAGTATCTTGAGACGGGAGCCCAATCATGCTGAAACCAATGGATCGACGTCAACTCATCGCTCGACTCGCACTGCTGGGACTGGGCAGTACGGGATTGAGCACGCTTGCAGCCTGCCAGGGAGCACCAAGGGGCGCGGCCGCCTCTCGCCGGAAGCACCATGCCGTGCGATACAAGAACGGCGCCGTCGCAGCCGACCACCCATTGGCCTCCGAAGTCGGGGTGGATGTTCTGCGGGCCGGAGGCAACGCAATCGATGCTGCGATCGCCGTCAATGCCACGCTTGGTGTCGTGCGCCCCTACTCCTGTGGACTTGGTGGCGGAGGTTTTCTCGTCGCACATGACGAGCGAACAGGCCGCAGCTGGGCGATGAATGCCCGTGAGACCGCTCCCAAAGGGGTCTGGGAAAGTTACTTCACGGACCTGAGATCGTCAGGCGGACAGGAAGGTGCCTCCCGCTATGGCGGACATGCGGTGGCCGTGCCGGGCACCCCCAATGGACTTTTTCTGGCGCACCGAACGCACGGAACGATGTCCATGTCGAGACTGCTCGCACCGGCGGCGGAGATCGCCCGCGACGGTTTCGAAGCGGACGCCAGCCATGTCGGCGCCGTGAACTCGCTAGCCGGTGTTCGAGCGCGTCTGCCGTGGACGAAAACGATCTCACAATGGACCTGGAAACAATGGTGCCTTGAGGGAACGGTCGAAGTCGGCTCGAAACTCTCTAACCAGGCGCTTGCAGACACCCTCGATGCACTGGGACGACACGGTATCGATGCCTGGCGCAGCGGAACCATTCCGACGGGATTGGCTCGAGTGGCACGAGCATCTGGCGGGAAGCTGAACGTCGCGTCGCTCGCCGAGTACCGGGCGGATGAAATCAAGCCCCTGACACTTGAAAACCGTTTCTTCGGAGCCACCATCGTCACGATGCCACCGCCTTCCAGCGGAGGCATCGCGATCGCTCAGATCCTCGCCACCTACGAACGTCTCCTCGAGGCGGCGGGCCGCCCTTCCCTGGACTCCGCGATGGGTCGTCATCTACTGATCGAAGCGATGAAACCGGCATTCGCCCTGCGAGCCAGATACCTGGCGGACCCTGCCTTCGCACCGGTTCCGGTCGATGACCTTCTGAAGGAGGCACTGGTCGAAAGAATGGTGTCCGAAATCGAAACGGATCGTGCGCGAACGGCGGAGGAGATCGACGATGGACTCCAGCTTCCGGACGACGAAGGAACCAGTCATCTCTGCGTCATCGACGGCCAGCGACAAGCGGTCGCCTGGACCTCGACCATCAACGGAACGTTCGGGTCATTGGTGGGCGATCCGGAGAGTGGGATCCTGCTGAACAACGAGATGGATGACTTCACGACGATTCAAGGCGAAGCCAATCTGTACGGCCTGAGGCAATCGGACTGGAATCTGCCCGTACCGGGGAAGCGTCCGCTTTCAAGCATGTCTCCGACCATCCTGCTCGATGAGGACGGATCGATCGAAGCGATCGCAGGAGCCTCAGGTGGGCCCAGAATCATCAGTGCGACCCTTCAGGTCCTTCTCGGAATGAGCTACGGGGATCTTGATGCGGCGGCTGCGATCGATCGCTCGAGAGTCCACCATCAATGGCGTCCCGATTCAATTCGATATGAAGAAGACCACTCACAAGCGGACTCCGACTGGCGAACATCGCTTGAGAACATGGGCCACACATTCGACGAGGCACCTCGCGGCGTGGCCGTGGTGCAGGCGATCAGGGTGCACCCGGATGGGTTCGATCCTGCCTCGGATCCCCGAAAACTCGGTGTCGCTGCAGGATATTGAGTGACAAGAAAGACCCACTCAACACAACAACGCCCCGATCGAGAGAGATCGGGGCGTTGTGTTGAATCATTGCGGATGAGAGGGCTCGAACCTCCACGGGATTTTACTCCCACTAGAACCTGAATCTAGCGCGTCTGCCAATTCCGCCACATCCGCGACG
>NYVB01000095.1 GCA_002684315.1 Planctomycetaceae bacterium
ATCGTCCGGATCCAGTTGCTGCCCACCAGCCGCCGATGGCTTGGTTGGTGGAACCCGCTGGTCAGCCGGTTGTGGCAGGGAATCTGGATGAGCGCGGTCGACACCCAGATGATGGCGACCAGCACCGCCCCCGTGATCGTCCAGGGATCAGTGGGAGCGACCAGCCAGAGTCCGCCCGCCGCGACGAGTTCGACCAGCATCAAGGGGGCGACGACCCACGTGATCCGGGACATGTGCGCCTTCTGGTACGCGACTTGGGTGTCCTCGCCGATCAGCTCGAACAGTGGGTAATGCACCAGTTGGATCGTCCAGATCAGACCGATCAGGGGCAGCGTCGACGCGAGCTGCGCGATCAGGAGGATCGTCTCAAGGGTGGTCATGAACCCTCACTGGCCCTCGGGCTCCGGTGATGGTGTTTCCACGCGGCGACGAGCATGGCGGCGAACGGAATCCACCAGATCAAGTCGTTGAAGATGATCATGATCCCGAACGCCCAGGGGATGTCTCCGGCCAGGACGGTCTGGACGAAACCGATCGGGCCGAAGATCTTGCCCATGAAACCGACGAGAACGATCGGCCAGTGTCGGAGAGGATCTCTGGCGGCGGCGATGTATCCGACACCGTACACCCCGACGATCATTCCAATGCATTGCCAGAGGAACATGTATCGAGGCGGCTCCATGTCGAGCATCTCGAAGGTCGAGGCCGGGAAGAGCACCACCCATGCGCCGTAGATCAGGTTGTAGAGTCCTGCTGCGATGAGAACCTTGCTCATCCACGGGCGGGCATCCTTCATCAGACGGCTCCCGCTCGGGTGCTGCCGAGTCCGCCGTCGATTCCGATGACCTGGCCGGTCATCCAGTCACTTCGTTCCGAAAGCAGGAATTCAATCGCGGCGGCGACATCGTCCGGCTCACCGATTCTTCCGAGCGGATGCATCTTGCGTGAATGCTCGAGTGTCTTCTCGGATTTGGTGATCCGTTCCGCCAGGGGGGTGTCCACCAGTCCGGGTGCCACGACGTTGCAACGGAGTCTGCGAGCCGCATACGTCGCGGCCGCACTTCGGGCGAGGCCTTCGACCCCGGCCTTGGCCGCGGCAATCGCTTCATGATTGGGAAGTCCCGTGGCGGCCGCCACGGTGGAGACCAGCACGACGCTTCCGCCCTGGCGCATCGTCTTTCCGGCCGCACGCACCGTCGCGAAGGCGGTGGTCAGATTGGTCGCGATCGTCTCGCTCCACTCCGTCTCGCTGATCAGGTGGGCTGGTTTGAGAATGATGGAGCCGGCGAGATTCACCAGTCCNGACACGGAGCCATGACGTTCCGTCGCCCCCTTGAGCAGGGCTTCCACCTGATCAAAGGATCTGGCATCGCAGAGCTGGCATTCTCCGTCCAGGTGTTCGTGATTCTGACCGTCACGACTTGCGATGACGCAGGGTCTTCCGTCCTGTGAGAGCCTTTCGAGCAGGGCACGGCCGATCCCGCCACCTCCGCCGATCACCACGATGCAACCTTCTTGAGTCATCTTGCTTCCTTCCACGTTCGAGGCCGTGACACGGTCCCGCTTTCGATCTGAGTCTTCATAGGCTCCTTGCCGTCACTCCCATGACCCCTGAGTGTAGCCCCGAGATTCCTTCCGGGATTCCTTTCCTGTCGACGAGGCGGAGACCATTTCCTCCGACTCCAGGCGAGGTGGGATCTGACGTGTGGGAAACCTGAGTCACAGCCTGATCCTGCCCGTGTCGCCCGAATCCTCGAATCCGCCCTGAACGAGAAATCACTCGAGGACGCTCCCTTTGATCTCGAGAGGATCCGCGCCGAGGCGGAAACGCCTGATGCGACCGGCCAACAGGTGTGCGACACCGTTCCCACGCTCTTCGTCTCAGTCTTCGGCCATCGGGATGAGGCGAAACCCCGACCAATCATGATCTTCCGTCAGAGCGATGGCGAACACAGATCAGCNGCGACGATGCACTCTGAACNGATCCCCGGAGGCGTTCACATTCACATGATCATCTGCCCCGAATGTTCACGTGCCGCCTCGAGTGCNTCGTTCGCACGTGCAGGATCCTTGCCCCCGGCCTGTGCCGAGTCCGGTCTGCCGCCACCGCCGCCACCACATGCCTGGGCCGCGACCTTGACCCAGTCTCCCGCCTTCAGTCCGGCCGAGATCAGGCTCTTCGAGACGCGTGCGACGATCAGCACCTTTCCGGTGGAGTCATCGGCGGACACCAGCAGCACCGCACCGTCCTCGTTCTGACGGTGGATGGCATCCATCGCCGCCAGCAGACCGTCCTTGTCCGCGCCGTCGAGCCTGGCGAGGACCACCGGCCCATCGGCTTTGGATGCGATCTCGAGGGCCTGGTCGAGCAGTGCGTCATTCGAGTGCGAGCGAGCCTGCTTGCGCGCGCTCTTGGCCCGCTTGCGAAGGATGCGCAGGGCTTCCTCCATCGAGAGACGATCGGTCGCGCCGAGGGTCGTCGATTCGAAGTCCCGATTCAGTTCGTCGAAGGCTTCCGGAAGTTCATCATCACCGAGAGCTTCGATCTTCTCGAGCCGTGCTCTGATGCTGTGTGCGTTCTTGACAGCCGTCTCGGCTTCCGCACCGGTGACGCCGACGATCCTACGGATGCCTGCGGCGAGTCCCTGTTCGCTGAGAAGGATGAATCCACCCGCATCCGAGGTCGCATCGAGATGGGTCCCTCCGCAGAACTCGACGGAATGGTTCATCCAGTCCGCCGCGTCGGGCGTGCTCAGCAGAGCGTCCACCGATGGTCCGATGCTGACCACCCTCACCGGGTCGGGGTACTGTTCGCCGAAGACCGCTCGCACGGTGTTGACCGCCTTCGCGTCATCCAGTGGGACGACCGCGGTATGGACCTTGAGTCCCTCCTTGATTCTCCGGTTCACGCCTTCCTGGATCGACGCGAGACTTTCGGCGTCGAGGGCGCCCTTTGCGGCGTAATCGAATCTGAGGCGATCCGAAGAGACCATCGAACCTCGCTGGTCACAGCCTTCTCCCACGACCTCTCTGAGTGAAAGATTGAGAAGGTGCGTCGCCGTGTGGTTGGCACGAATGGCGTCGCGTCGGGTGGCGTCCGCGAAGGCTTCGACCTCATCACCGACATGCAGGCGGCCTTCCTTGCCGACGCCGATGTGCAGGACATGGTCGCCGACCCTGGTGGTCTGTTCCACATGGACCACCGTGCCACCTTCAGCCGCGTGGTGTTCCTTGACTCTCGAGACATGAAGGGTTCCGGTGTCGCCCACCTGTCCGCCTTGCTCGCCGTAGAAGCTCGTCCTGTCGAGAATCACGGCGCCTCGTTCCCCGGCTTCGAGATGCTCCACGAAGCTTCGTCCGTTCCAGATCGCTCGAACGTTGGCGGTGTTGGCGGTCCCTTCGAACTTGTGCTCATCACGAGTCGCGTGCACTCCCAGCGAAGTCAGTTTCGCCAGTCCGTCCGGAGGGATCATCAGGACATGATCGGTTTCATCACCTCCGGAACGACTCCGTTCACGCGCGGCTTCCATCAGTCGCTCGTATTCATCGAGATCGACGGTCAGGGCTCGCTCCTCGGCCATCACGGTGGTCAGGTCGATGGGAAAACCGAACGTGTCATGCAGACGAAACGCGTCCTCTCCCTCGAGGCGTCCGCCGGAGGTTCGCTTGGCGGCATCATCGAAGAGTTCGAGGCCTCGATCCAGCGTTCGCCGGAAGGCTTCCTCCTCCTCGTTGATGACGGTCATCACCTGATCCTGGCGTTGTCTCATCTCGGGGAAGACATCACCCAGGACATCCACCACCGAAGGAATGATCGATGCCAGGAACGGCTTCTGAACACCGAAGGTCTGGCGTCCGTGGCGGACCGCTCTTCTGAGAATCCTGCGCAGCACGTAGCCCCGACCGTCCGCGCCGGGCATCGCACCGTCGGTGATGGCGGCCGTCAGGCATCTCGCGTGGTCGGCCAGGATTCGATAGGCCATGTCGTTGCGTGCTTCAAGAACGCCTTCGTAGGCGGGCGCATCACAGGTCTCCCTGATCTTCTCGAAGATCGGTGCCCAGAGATCGGTGTCGTAATTGCTGCCCTTGTCCTGCAGCACCGACACCAGCCGTTCGAATCCCATTCCGGTGTCGACGTGTCGTGCCGGCAGGGGAACGAGGCGGCTGGCTGATTCTCTGTTGAACTGGATGAACACCAGATTCCAGATCTCGATCACGTTCGGATCGTCGGCGTTCACCAGTTCTCGGGCATCCCGGTTTCCGATGCGGTCGAAATGAAGTTCCGAGCATGGGCCGCAGGGCCCCGTATCGCCCATCTCCCAGAAATTGTCCTTCATGCCGAAGGGAAGGACCCGTGATTCCGGGAGGTGGCGCAGCCAGAGTTCCTTCGCTTCTTCATCAGCCTCGAGGCCGGCGGCGGTGTTGCCGCCGAAATAACTTGCATGGAGTCGATCGGGATCGATGCCGTACGTCTCGGTCAGAAGTTCGAAGGCCCATCCGATCGCTTCAGATTTGAAATAGTCGCCGAACGACCAGTTTCCGAGCATTTCAAAGAAGGTGTGGTGGTATGTGTCTCGCCCCACGTCCTCGAGGTCGTTGTGCTTGCCACCGGCTCGAATGCATTTCTGAGTGTCGACCGCCCGTGTGAACGGGCGCGTGCCCTGTCCCAGAAAGACGTCCTTGAACTGATTCATCCCTGCGTTGGTGAAGAGCAGTGTCGGATCTTCGTGGGGGACCACCGGGGCACTGGGGACTTCGGTGTGTGCCGCCTTGTCGACGAAGAAATCGATGAACTGGCGTCTGATGTCACGTGCTGAAGGATGCATCTTGGGGGCTCCGGGGGTTCGTCCCAGTTTAGCTGCACCGAGGGTTGATGATTGGCATCTGGTGCCTTCTGGGGTGTACAGTGTCAAAAGGAGGTGCCCATGAGCACTCGAACACCATTCGTTGGTGGAAATTGGAAGATGAACACGGATCTCGTCGGGGGAGTCGACCTGGCTGAAGCGCTTGGTTCTTCACTTGATTCGGATCTCGCGAGCTGTGACGTTCTTCTTTGCCCACCGTTCCCATATCTCCACTCGGTCGGCCAGGTCCTCAAAAATCACGGGGTCATGCTTGGCGCTCAAAATTGCTCGGATGAGCCAGATGGCGCCTACACCGGGCAGGTTTCTGCCGCGATGTTGGCCGATCTTGGGGTTGAATGGGTCATTATCGGACATTCTGAATGTCGTCATGGGCTTGCCGAATCAAACGAACTTATCGGTCGAAAAGTCCTTCAAGCACGGGCTCAGGGGCTGAAAACCATTGTTTGCTGTGGTGAAACCGAAGAAGATCGGCATGCTGGACGGACGCATGACGTCATCGAAGCCCAGCTCAGAGCTGGTTTGGCCGGTGCGGCCTTTGACAGCTCCGAGTCCCTTGTCATCGCCTACGAGCCCGTCTGGGCCATCGGAACCGGCATGACTCCATCGATCGATGACGCAGAAAACGTCAACCGAACGATCCGCAGTCTGGTCGCCAGCCTGTATGATCCTCCGTTCGCTTCGGGTGTCCGTATTCTCTACGGTGGCTCGATGAAACCCGGCAACGCCGCGTCCTTCATCGCGTCCCCTGAGATCGACGGAGGTCTGATCGGAGGCGCTTCGCTTTCGACTGACGATTTCGTGGCGATCTGTCGGGCTGTTGCCGGCACTTCACAGGGTTGATCGGATGAACCGGTCGTCTACCTGATTCTTCAATGGTCCCCTTGATGGTGAACACCTCATGACCTGGCTGATCCTCGGAACATTTCTCTTCATCGTCGCTTCTGTCGTCCTCGTCCTGATCATTCTTGCTCAGAGACCTCAAGGTGGCGGACTTGCCAGTGCCTTCGGTGGCGCGGGCGGCGGCAGCACTGATACCGCCTTCGGTGGTCGGACCGGTGATGTTCTGACGTACGCCACGATCGGTGCGTTCATCGGATACGTCTTCATCGCGATCACTCTGAACATCCTCGACAACCGTCTCATGTCCAGCGACATTGCGGAGATCGAAGCTGGTGAAGCGGTCGTCGGAAGTCCACTTGCGGAAGAGGCTCTTCGAACGGTCCCCACGGACTTCGTCGCGGAAACCGCCAATGTCGCTCCACCCGTGGACGCTTCGGTGTCACCCGGCGTCGCACCCCTGGGAAGTACCGAGAACGATCTCCCCGGTCAGGAGTGAACGCGGGTCCACTTGTANTCATTTGACTCTGGAGCCTGACAGATGCTGCGATCAATGACTGGCTTTGGCTCGGCGACCGAGGAAATCGATGGTGCGAGATACACCGTCGAAATTCGTGGAGTCAACAGCAAGTATTTCAAGGCACAGGTTCGGGTCCCTGATGATCTTCTCGCGCTCGAAGCGGAAATCGAATCATCGTTGAGCCGACGAATCGGCCGCGGCAGCCTGACCGCGACCGTCCGTCATTTCGCGTCAGCCTCCGAAGGTGGTGTCACCGTCAACGCCGAAGCGATGTCTCGCATTGTCTCCGCAATCGATTCAGCGGTGCCCATTGATCCCGATGGATCGCCAAGCTCGTCGCGGTACAAGATCGATCTCGCCAAGCTGCTCGACATCCCCGGAATGTTGATTCACGAGCCCGTCGAGGACGTCGTGGATCGAGCACGTCCCGCGGTTCTCAAGGTGATCGACTCAGCCTGTGACGCACTGATCGCGATGCGCGAGCGAGAGGGTGAACTTCTCTGCGCCGATCTCAAGGGGCTTCTCGAGTCCATCGGATCACGTCTTGCGGTCATCGCCGATCGGGCACCTCTGGTGGTCGAGCACTATCAGGAACGACTTCGTCAGAGAATGGCGACCCTGCTGGAGGAAGTGGGGGCGTCCGTCCAGAGCGAGGACCTTCTCAAGGAGGTCGCCGTCTATGCGGAACGAACCGACATCTCCGAGGAGGTCGTCCGACTGGGAGGTCATCTCGAGCAGTTCGGTCAGTTGATCGGAGCGACAAGCCCGGAACCAGTCGGCCGCACGCTTGATTTTCTCGCTCAGGAGATGCTGCGCGAAGCCAACACCATCGCCAGCAAGTCCGCCGATGGTGAGACGAGTCGAAACGTGGTCGAGATCAAGGGCTTGATCGATCGGATCAAGGAACAGTCCGCGAACGCGGAGTGAGTCCTGCCCGGCTCCCGCACGACCAGCATCACGCAAGCGGTTTCCTGAAGATCAGCACATGCTGCCACGGCAGTTCCCGCTCGGTCTTGACGTATTCGAATCCTGCCGCCTCCAGCTCGGTGCGCACCTGGGCTTCGCTCATCTTGTGAAGACGCTTGATGGGCACCTCCGGATCCTCGAGTCTGTATTCCACCAGAATGATCCTTCCGCCGGGACGAAGAGCCTTTCGAATCGAGGCAAGCATCTCCCAGGGATGTGAGAATTCGTGATACGCGTCGACCGCGAATGCGAGGTCGATCGAATCGGGTTCAAGCCTGATGTTCTGGATGTCTCCCAGTTTTCCCACGACGTTCGTCACTTTGTCGACACGCTTTCTCGATTCGATGAACTCCAGCATCTCAGGCTGGATGTCCACCGCGAAGACCGTTCCGGTCGGAGTGCGTCGTGCGATGGGAAAACTGAAATAACCGGTACCGGCTCCGATGTCCGCCACGTCGTCGCCGTCCGAGATTCCGAGAAGATCGATCATCTTGGACGAGCGTTCCTCCCTCTCCCTGGTCGGTCTTTCAAGCCATCCCGCGCCGAGGTGTCCCATCACCTGCGAGATTTCCCGGCCGAAGAATTCCTTTCCCGTTCCATCTCTGGTCGGTTGTTTCAGGATGTAGAGCTGGACGTCATCAAGTCTTTTCGCCGGCGAGCCGGCATCCCGCATCGACTTGAAGAGCCGATCGGTCTTCGCGAGGCCCAATGAATTCGCTTCGACTCGGATCGACTTCGATTCTTCGTCGACGGCCAGCGTGGCACGAGGATCCTTGTCGATCGCGACGCGGACGGCTTGCACGATCGCGGCCATCGTCGGTGCGCCCTCCCCCTCGATGAGGTCCGAGCACTTGAAATCCTCGGTGGCCCTCTGTCTGGTGGGCATGTCCTGATGATGCGAACCGGCATTCACCGCCGCGCCGAGCAGCAGGATCGAGGTGGCGAACGTTCTGATGAGTGCGGTCGTGCCCATGGTGATTCTCCTGAGTGAATACTAGGCGGGATCTTGATTTGATCGGGTCTTGAATCCCGGCAATCGTCGTTTCGTCGCGTATGCTTTCACTGGCAGCGGCGATGTGCCTTCGATGGTTGCCAGTCAGGATGTCCGTGATTTCATACCGTCCCCGCCATATGGTTTCACTGTCAGGATTGATCGTACTGACGTTTCTTCAGGCGCTGCTTTTCAACTCTGCCGCATCCGGCGAGGACGACACCTTGCCGTCTCGCGAGCGGCTCCTGGCGATCGAAATACCCGAATCTCTCGAAGCCGTCCTGGCAGATCTGGATTCCGCGGAATGGGCCGTCCGCGAGGCTGCTTCGAAACGTCTTCTCGATCCTGTTTTTTCATCCGAGCTTCTCATGGCGGTCGTCGAACAACGGTCGCTCAGCGAAGAAGCCCGTGCGCGACTTCTGGGATCCCTGATCGCACGCAAGACCACCGCACCTCGTGGTGCACTCGGCATCAGAATGCGTCAGTCCGTGCGAGCCAACCCCGGGGTCCTCGTGAATTCCGTGATTCCCGGAATGCCTGCCGAAGGTCTGCTGAAAACCGGCGATGTCATCTATGAAATCGGCGGAGTCCGCGGCACTCCTGCGCTGCGGGTGAACGATCTGGTGGTCGAAGTCCAGAGAAAATCACCCGGTGAGAACATACGAATCAAACTGTGGCGCGCCCTTCGGGATGAGAACGGCATTCATCGCACCGGCCCCGACGGCCGACTTCTCTACGATTCCGTCACGGTGGACATGGCTCTGGGTTCGATGAAGCAATTCGGTTCCAACGGCAATCTCGCCTTCAGCAGCACCGTGAATTCCGTTCGGAGACGCTGGGCTGAAGATCTGATTCGCCGTTTCCTGTTGCCCCCTCGTCGGCTGCGCATGAAACTCATCAACGCCGTGGATGACCGCCCTTCGATCGCGGCACGCGACATCGAACTGCATCCGGACATCGTCTGGTTGAAGGGTGCCGTCGAGGACTTTCCACATCTCGACCATGCCCGCGCAAAGCAGCTTCGGATGAAGATGATGATGCGCCATGGGCGCCTGCAAGTCGACGTCGAGATTCCATCACTCGAGCCGGAAGAACGGGCATGGTTCGAGCGAGTGCTTGAACGATACGAATCTCTTCTGCCCTCGCAGGACGGCTGATTCCGTTCAGCGCTGGCCCAGCGGGTTCTTGAAGTGTGCACTCTGAACGGGGACCACTTCCTCCAGGACATGCTGCAACACCTCCGCGGGAGACCCCAGGGCGTTGATCTCCTTGATGATCTTGGGGTCGTAGTGTTCCAGGACGGGCTTCGTGTCTCTGTCGTAGACCTCGAACCGATGCCTGATGACCTGTTCGTCCGCGTCGTCCAGGCGGTTCTCCTTCACGGCACGGCGTTTCATTCGCCTCACCATTTCATCAAGGTCGGGGCAGACGAGGTGGACGACCAGGAGGACGTCGAGATGTTCGTCCATCGCTTCGGCCTGCGATTGGTTTCGAGGGATGCCGTCCAGAATCAGCAGATCAGATTGTGGTTTGAACAGACTGAGTGTCGTCTGTGCGTGTGCGTTCTGCCGCCACATCTCGATGGTCAGATTGTCAGGGACCAACTCTCCACGAGAGGAGTACTCGAGGAATTCCTTGCCGAGCGTCGAGTTGACATCGAGTGAACGAAAGACATCACCACAGGCAAGATGAAAGAAGCCAGGTACGAGGCCCAGAATCTTTCCTTGAGTTCCTTTTCCTGCTCCGGGGGCTCCGAAGAGAAGGATTGTTTGATACCGATCTTGCATGAGGCGTCTCCAGGTATGAGTGTCGCCAACAGTATGACGAACTTCACAGATCGTGACAAATATCACGAATGAGACTGGCGGATTTCTTGCCTGGTTCGTAGTCTGCAGTCATGCGTGGATGGACCCGCAGATGGATCATGCGTCCGGAAACAACCGGAATGCCGAGCGCCGAGGCCGACAATTCCTCGGACGCTGTCCCTCAGGTGGAGTCCACTGGAGTCCTGAGCCGACTTCTCCGGGCGCGCGGGCTCATGAACGAGGAGGCTCGGGCGGCCTTCCGTTCGCCACGAATGGCTGACCTTCATTTCCCCGAAACGCTTCCCGGAGCCGAAGCTGCCGCCGTCAGGCTGGTTGAAGCCGTCCGCGGTGGCCGGACCATCGCCATCTACGGTGACTACGACGTCGATGGGATCATGTCCTCCTCGATTCTCTATCACGTTCTGGCTCTCGTCGATCCGGAGAATCCTCCGCGCATCTACGTCCCGCATCGAATCGATGAAGGCTACGGACTCAACATTCCAGCGGTGGAAAAACTCGCCTCCGAGGGGGTCGAGGTTCTCATCTCGGTTGATTGCGGTGTGACCGCGATGGAGCCCGCCCTGCGGGCCAAGGAACTCGGGATCGAACTCATCATCACCGATCACCACACCGCGGTGGTGGATGATCTCGGCGCCGTGGTGCTTCCCGATGTCTCCGTTCTGGTCCACCCATCGGCGGGCGATGAGAAGGCGCCTTTCACCGAACTCTGTGGCGGTGGTGTCGCATTCAAGGTCGCCTGGGCGTTTCTTGAACGCTGGTTCTCCTCACGACCGCTTCCCGTCGAAGGAAAGAATCTTCTGGTCGAGCTTCTGCCATTTGCCGCTCTGGCGACGATCGCAGACGTCGTGGCTCTGCACGGTGAGAACAGAGTGCTGACTTCCGCCGGTCTTCGATTGATCAAGAGTTGCAGAAATCCCGGGTTGCGCGCTCTGGTGGAGGCCAGTGGCGTGCTCAAGGATCGAGAGATCCCCAAGGCCAGTGATGTGGCGTTTCGCCTCGCCCCATTGCTCAATGCCGCAGGTCGACTGGGCAGCGCGGACACCGCGATGCATCTGATGACACGTGCCGATGACCAGGAAGCCGCTGAAATCGTCGCCGAGCTCGGCCGACTCAACCGTCAGCGCCAGAAGATGTGTCGCGAGATCACGGAACAGGCAAGTGCCATGGTGGTCCAACAGGGATTCGACATCGAATCCCGACGGGCCATCGTTCTTGCTGACGACTCATGGAATCCCGGACTCGTCGGAATCTGTTGTTCCCGTCTGGTCGAGCAATTCGCGCGACCGGTCGTTCTTCTGCAGAAAGTCGGTGACGTCTGCCGAGGCTCGGCTCGAAGCATCCGTGATTACTCCATTCATGAAGGGCTCAAGGTGTGTGCGCGAAAGCTGAACGTCGATGAGTCCATCATGACATTCGGTGGTCATGATGCGGCCGCAGGGCTGTCCATCAAGGCTGATTCTCTCGAGGTGCTCGTCGAGCATCTCTGTGAACACGCCGGTGAGAACATCGATCCCTCCCAGCTGATGGTCGCGGTCGACGTGGATGATGTCGTCACCGTGCGGGATCTGAGTCTTGCCGTCATCGAGGACATCGAGCGACTTGATCCTTTCGGTGCCGGCAATCCATACCCCTGTTTCGCCCTTTCAGGGCTTCGGGTGAATCAGGTCATCAAGATGGGAAAGAACGGAGAGCACCTCCGCATGAATCTCAGCCGGGATGGCATTCAGGTGAAGGCGGTCTGGTGGCGTGCTCCTGAAGTTCTGGAAAGACTTCTCGATGCGCAGACCAATGAGACCCTGATCGACATCGTGGCCGAGCCGGAGGTCGATCGCTGGCGCGAGCCCCGTGTCCAGCTCAAGATCCTCGATGTCGGAATCGACGTCGTGGCCGAGGCGCTTGATTCAAATGGCGAGCTGGTCGCCGGGTGAAATCGTTTCAGGAACGTCGGGTGACGACCGGAGATCGGCGGGTTCCATCGCCGTCAATGCCGAGATCTCGACATTCGCGAGGCGGGTGCCGTTTTCATCCCGCGGGAAACCGTGGCCTGCAGTCTCGAGCCATCGTGCGGCGCGTTCCAGTTGAAGCTCATGACTGGAACGAGCGCTGTCAACGCCTTCCGAGTTCTTGATCGGCGCGAATTCCTCCACGCGGTCGGTTTCGTAGACGAGCGAGCGACTTGCCAGTGGAATGGCATCGAAGATGAACATCTCGAGTTTGGTCGCATTCGGTGTCTCCGGCGAGACGACCCGGTGCTCGTCCGGGAGATATCTCGGAACCTTCTTGTATGCCTTGTGCACCGGAAGACTCTCGTTCGAATCCTTTCCAGTGATCCGGTCGACGAATTGGACGGAAAGAACGTGGATGGCGATCGATCCGGCAATGAATCGAAGGGCCCCCGAATCTTCCGTCGCCTGAGACAGCTCTTCGGGGAGATCGGAATATTCGATGACGCAGGTTCGGTCGTCGATCGAGCAGAACACGCCGACTTTCTCGCCGGGTGAGCTTTTGGGAATCATCTTGCTCGACATCTCACCGGAACTTCTTCCCGCATCAAGGTGAAGCCCGAGGAAGAGGGGGTCGAGTGCGCGGACGCTGGGGTTGTCGACCTGGAAGTAACTGATCTGTTCGATGCCGCGGGATTTCATGTCCTCGATCGCGCCACTGTTTCGAAGCGCCCGAAGTGAACCGCCGTGGCCGTCCGGATTGACCGCGATGCTCTCGGGTGACGCGAGCATGAACTTCCCGTCATCGTCGTAGGAAGGGAAGACACCTTGGGGAAACATGAAGATGTCGGTTCGATCCAGGCCGAAGTAATTGTTGTCACGAAAGAACGCACGAGTCTCCGCGTCATTGATCGGGCTGGTCATGATGTACCAGGGAATGTTCCGGTTCGCCTTGCGACTTGCCGCGAGAATCTGCTCCGCGAACAGTCTGAACAGTGGTTTTCCTGTCAGCGGTGCCGCAGGAAAGGACCCCTTTGGGCCATTCCACCCGAGCCTGGTCCCTTGACCGCCGGCGACGGTGAACGCCGCCACCTTGCCGTCATCGATCACCTTCTGGCCGTGCGTTCTGAGTGCGCTTTCATCATCCGGGTGTCGAGCGACGCTTTTTGCCGGGCTGATCGATTCCAGCGGAGGGGCTTTGAAATCCGAGCCCGCCGCCTCCATCATGAACCGATGTGCAGCGGGAAGATCGATGTCATCGCACTGGTCCAGCAGAGCTTCCAGGGATTCCGCGGAGCATTCCTCCGCATGATCCAGAAGGTGGGCTTGATCGATCGATTCGAGGGTCTTTCTGGTGGCCTGAAGTCTTCCGGCAAGCTCTGCGTCCGCGGGCATCTGACTCATCACTTCGACTCCGATTCATCAAGCGGTTCGAATGGTTCCGACCAGCCGTCGGGATCATGTCGGACCGTTCGCCCGGTCTCCAGATAGATCACCTGTTCGCAGATGTTGGTCGAGTGGTCGGCGATTCGTTCGAGTGCACGGGTGACCGTCAGCAGGCTGATGCCGAATTCCACGTTGAATTCTCTCGAAGCGATCTTCGATTGGGCGTCCATGACGATCTCGCGTCTGAAATTCCCCACCGTGTCGTCGAACAGAAGGACCTGTCGTGCCAGTTCTGAATTTCGATCTCGCAAGGCTCGATTGGCGTCTCGGATCATGCCGATCACGCTGTTCGCCATGACCCTGAAGGTCTGAGGAACGATGTATCCGGATTCAAGCTCTCTGACGCATTCGCTGATGGCCACGGCGCAATCCGCGATTCGTTCGAGTTCGTTGTTGACCTTCACGATCGTCAGAACCGAACGGATCGCGTAGGGCTCCGTCTCTCCCATCGCGAGCAACTTGATTGATTTCAATTCGATCTCGACGTCGATCCGATCGATGATTCGATCCTCTTCGATGACCGAGGCGGCTTTCTTGCGATCCCCGTCGAAGTACGAATCCACTCCTGCCAACGCGGCAAGCAGCACTCTGCGGCCTTGCTCGGTCAGGGTCGTATGCAGTTTCGCAAGATTGTCTTGAAATTCGGACACTGTGATCTCCCGTGTTCTTCATGAAGTATACCGCCCCACACTCGTTTTCGATCGGGGGTTGTTGCTACGCTGTTGCAATGCCCCGCCTCTGCGTCAACATCGATCATGTCGCCACCGTTCGTCAGGCACGAATGACTCATGAACCCGACCCCGTTCTGGCGGCCCATGAAGCCGTTGCCGGCGGAGCCGATGGCATCACCGTGCATCTGAGGGAGGATCGCAGACACATCCAGGATGATGATGTCAGGCGACTTGCCGAGGTCGTCACGGTCGAGCTGAACCTTGAAATGGCAGCCACGGACGAAATGGTCCGAATCGCGGGTGCCATCCAACCGCACATCGCAATGCTCGTTCCTGAGGGCCGCCTCGAGATCACCACCGAGGGTGGGCTCGACGTCGCAGCGGACCGGAGTCGACTCTCCGACATCGTCTCACGCCTTGCGGACGCCGGTATCGGTACCAGCATGTTCATTGATGCCGAACCTCGTCAGATCGAGGCGGCGGCCGCCGTGGGGGCCCGGGTCTGCGAAGTGCACACCGGTCCCTATGCGCATGCCCGCCATGAGGATTCAACGGACGACCTGTCGGAGCGTTCTCTTCGTGAATTGGAGCGAGTGGCTTCAGCGGGGCGAGCGATCACCGACGCTGGAATGGGATTCAATGCCGGTCATGCCCTGAATTACGACAATGTCGCCCCGATCGCGGCACTTTCCGATCTTCAGGAGCTTCACATCGGCCATGCCATCATCAGCCGAGCTGTCTTCGTGGGCGTGCGTGCCGCCGTCGGCGAGATGCAGACCGCCATCGCCAACGGACTCAGTAACAAGACGCCCGAAAGGACCTCATGAGCGACTCAACGAACGATCAGATCCCCGGGCCCTATGACGCCAACGTGCTTCCCTACAGGGTCGCAGTGCTCTGCTACCTCTACGACGAGGAAGGTCGACTGCTTCTTCTGCATCGATGCAAGGCACCGAATTCAGGGCGACATTCTCCGATCGGTGGCAAGCTCGAGTTGACCGAGGGTGAAAGCCCCCATGCGTGTGCCATCAGAGAGATCGAGGAAGAGGCGGGACTCACGCTTTCGGACGATGAGATCAGACTGATGGGCATGGTCTCGGAAGCTTCCTACGAAAACACCACGCACTGGTTGATCTTCCTCTTCGAAGTCACACGTCCGATCTCCCACGATGAAATCCCCCGGATGGAATTCGAGGAAGGTCGGTTGGAGTGGATTCCCATCGAGTCCGTCGAATCACTCGACATTCCCGACACCGATCGTCAGGCCTTGTGGCCAGCGGTCCAGAAGCATCGCGGTGGAGGATTCTTCACGATCCACATCGATTGCGGAGTCGAACCCTTCACCTGGAAACAGCTGGAAAGCATTCCCGCCCCCAAGTGAGTTTCGCTCGCTTTCCTCCGCTTTCTCTCGGCATGGCATTGAAGAACCCCCTCCGTCGGCGAAGGGGGTTCCTGCAGATCATCCGTCGAACGAGTTCAACTCACTCGAATCGATCAAGATTCATGACCTTGTCCCAGGCGGCGACGAAGTCGGTCACGAACTTCTCATTGGCGTCAGCGCTTGCGTAGACTTCCGACAGAGCCCGAAGCTGGGAGTTCGAGCCGAACACGAGGTCCGCTCTGCTGCCGGTCCACTTGATCGATCCCGTTGCCCGGTCACGACCTTCGAAGAAATGCTCGCAGCGCTTTGAGACGTTCCATTCGATCTCCGGATCGAGGATGTTCACGAAGAAATCGGTGCTCAGCGTGCCGACTCGATCCGTGAGAACGCCAAGTTCGGAACCGCCGGTGTTCGCACCCATCGCTCGCATGCCACCGATCAATGCCGTCATTTCCGGCGATGTCAGTGTCAGAAGACAGGCTCTTTCCACGAGAATCATCTCCCCCGGACGTGGGTCCTGCGTGTTCGCGTGGTTTCTGAAACCATCCGAAGCCGGCTCGAGAACGGCGAACGAATGCGCATCGGTCATGTCCTGTGTGGCGTCGGTGCGTCCAGAGGTGAAGGGGACCGTGATCTTCACGCCCGCTTTTTCCGCCGCCTGTTCAACTGCGGCGCAGCCACCGAGAACGATGCAGTCCGCCAGTGACACTGCCGTTTCGTGTTCTTCGTTGAAGGCGGTTCTGGCCTTGTCGATGGCACCGAGTGCCGCATGCAGCTCGGTCGGCTCGTTGACCTCCCAGTCCTTCTGAGGGAAGAGGCGGACTCTGGCTCCATTCGCGCCACCACGTTTGTCCGTGCCTCTGAACGAGGACGCTGATGCCCATGCGGTCAGGACAAGTCGTTGCGAGGACAGGCCGCAGTCCAGAAGGGCTTTCTTGAGTTCGGTGATTCCAGCTTCGTCGATCAGCCTGTCGTTTCCTTCGGGAACCGGATCCTGCCAGATCAGTTCCTCGTCGGGAACGTCCGCGCCGAGGTAACGAGCTTTCGGTCCCATGTCACGATGGGTCAGTTTGAACCACGCTCGTGAAAAGGCATCCGCGAATTCCTGGGGGTTTTCGTGGAATCGGCGGGCGATGGGTTCGTAGATCGGATCCATTCTCAGTGCGAGATCGGTCGTCAGCATCATCGGTGCATGCGTTCGAGTCGCGTCATGCGCACTGGGGACGGTCGTTTCCGCGGAGGAATCGGTGGGGCTCCACTGCTTGCATCCCGCGGGACTTTCCGTCAGTTCCCACTCGTATCCGAAGAGTGTGTCGAAATAACTGTTGTCCCAGGTCGTCGGGGTCTTGTTCCAGGCACCTTCGAGACCGGAACTGATCGTGTCGTCTCCGCTTCCCGTGCCGAACGAGTTCTTCCACCCCAGGCCCATCTGTTCGATCGGTGCACCCTCGGGCTCACGCCCGAGATACTCCGAGTCAGGTGCCGCACCGTGTGCCTTGCCAAAGGTATGACCTCCCGCGACGAGTGCCACGGTCTCTTCATCGTTCATCGCCATTCGTGCGAAGGTCTCCCTGATGTCACGTGCAGACGCGATCGGATCAGGGTTGCCATTCGGACCCTCGGGATTGACGTAGATGAGACCCATCTGAACCGCGCCAAGAGGGCTGGTGAGGACTCGATCGCCCGAGTATCGAGCGTCACCAAGCCATTCCGTCTCCGGGCCCCAGTCGATGTCCGCTTCTGGTTCCCAGACGTCGGCTCGACCGCCACCGAATCCGAAGGGCTTCAGTCCCATGGATTCGATCGCGCAGTTTCCGGTCAGGACCAGAAGATCCGCCCAGGAGAGTTTCGCACCGTATTTCTGCTTGATCGGCCAGAGCAGGCGTCGAGCCTTGTCCAGATTCACATTGTCCGGCCAGCTGTTGAGAGGTGCGAACCGTTGATCACCTGATCCTGCACCACCTCGACCATCGTGGATGCGGTATGTCCCTGCGGCGTGCCATGACATGCGGACGAAGAAGGGGCCGTAATGTCCGTAGTCGGCAGGCCACCATTCCTGAGAGTCCGTCATCAATGCGAAGAGATCCTTCTTCACGGCGTCGAGATCGAGGGTCTCGAACTGGGTCGCGTACTCGAAGGACGATCCCATGGGATCGGATTTCTCAGAATGCTGATGAAGAACCGAGAGGTCGAGCTGGTTCGGCCACCAGTCACGGTTGGTCCGACGACCCTGGGTGGAACTCGTGGTGGTCGAGATGAATGGACAGTCTGTTTTTGATTCGGACATGGAATTCCTCTGGAATGAGTGTCAGCGTTCGCGTGATCTGGATGTGGTTTCGTTCGTGCGGCAGTCCGGGCAGTGTCCCCAGTAGATGACTTCCGCTTCATGGATTTCGTACCCTGCGGGAACGGAGGGTTGGAGACAGGGTGCGTGTCCGACCCTGCAGTCGACGTCGATCACGCTGCTGCAGGACCGACAGATGAGATGATGGTGGTTGTCTCCGGTTCTGGTCTCGAAACGAGCCGGTGAACGAGAGGGTTGGATCCTGCGCAGCAGTCCATGTTCGACAAGCGTTCCCAGTCCGTCGTAGACCGCCTGTCGAGAGATCGAACCGATCTTCCCGCTGACATCGGACTCGACGAATTCCGCCGTGCAGTGGGCTTGTTCGGCCACTGACTCCAGGATCGCCACGCGTTGCGCGGTGACCTGAAGACCTCGCTCGCGAAGGACTTTTTGTGGGTTGGTGTGCACTGACGGACTTTATAGCCCTGATTCTGGACTCAGTCAAGAATTCAAACGGCGGCTTGCAAATCCTGTTTAAATCCCACCTCAGAAGAGTTTAGCTCAATCCCGCTGCCGCACTCGCTCTCTGA
>NYVB01000014.1 GCA_002684315.1 Planctomycetaceae bacterium
GGCTTCGTAGCGCTGTCCTTCACCACCGTCCTGGACGGACCACACGACTTCCTCCACACCCGGGTCTTCGTCGAACTCGATCAGGACGTAGGTGAAATCCTCACTGTTGTCGTTCCATGTTCCGTCGGAATACATGATGACGAAGTCTTCGTTGCCCGCAGTGTCATTCGGTTCTCCGCTTCGCCAGTTCGACCAGCTGAAGGGTTCTCCAGTGACCCATCCCCAACCGTCGGAAGGTTCGGAGGCGGTGGGATCCTGCACAAGTCCGATGACGGTGTTGCCGCCGTTCTGAACGGCCGGCATGTTTCGATTGATGAAGTCCTGCTCCTCGGGACTCGTGATCGTCGCGGGATAGCCTCCGAAACGCTCCGCGGCCAGCGCGGCCGCGGCAAAGGATCGGTCGGTGCCAATCGCGTACACCGCGTAGAAATGACCATTGCCACCGGACGCGGTCGACCATTCCACCGCTGGTGCCGAGTACGGGTCGTCAAGGTCCCCCCAGGCGAGATCGATCTCACCGGCACCGCTGGTTGAGATTCCAGAGACGCGGATGTGATAGGTCTCACCCGCGACACCCTGGAAGCCGACTCGAGACGAACCACCGGCGCATCCGTCCACGTCATCCGAGCAGGCGAGTGGCAGACCGTTGCAGCCATCGTAGATGGTGATCTGGGTGTCGAAATCGACGAGGCCACAGGTGGATACCAGCACACCATTGTCGAACTGAGGGCTGTGCGTGAACCAGACGTCACCTTGAAGAGCGCCTCCGTTGGTCTCATTGGCGCACTCGCTGATCAGACCGGGCCCGTCTGGGGAACTGTTCCGGGTCGTGAACGGATGCCGGCCGAGATCAAGCGGACGGGCGTTGATGCAGTCGTCGTTGTCGGGGGTCACTCCACAGAATTCGATCGCCTTTTCGACACAGGAGAAATCCCATTCCGTTTCACAACAAAAGAAATCAAGTTCGCAGATGGCGATGCAGCAGTTCAAGTCGTCACAGCCCGGGGCACCCACGCTTCCGCAATACCCCCCGCTGCCACACGCCTTCGGGGGAAGTGGATCGAAACTCCCACTCAAAGACGTGTTCGAGAGATCGGCCGAAGTCACCAGTTCGATTTGAAATCCAGCGGTTTCCCCGAGGGAGCTGGAGATCGAACCAAGTGAGAGCTGGTTGATGAAGACATCACCTTCGCTGGCGATGAAACGACCTCCGAAAGGCACGGTGGAGACCGTGTCCAGGGCACCACCACTGTTCGAGAGCGACGACGTGATCGTGTAGTCGGCGAGAAGACGCCAGTTCGAATTGAATCCCGCATTGCCTCCACCATCAAGACCGGCGACGGTGGGTGAATCGAGAATCGCCCGAACGTTGGTCAACGTGACGTTCACATCGAGACAGCCCAGGATCCCACCGCAGAGGAACTGATAATCCAGCGAGCCTCCACCGATCTGGAATTCGAGAGTTGAAAGCTGCACTTCATTGAAGGGTTCGGCATCGGGTCGAAAGACGACGATGCCGCCGCCGGTGACCGCGGAATTCAGGACCTGGGTCTGGGTGTCGCCGCCGAATTCGCTGGTGAGTGAGATTTGAAGCGCGACCGCCGCGGAAGAGCCGCCATCAACGGTGACCGAAGAGGGAACATCCGCGTGCACGAAAGCGGTGCTCCCAAGCAGGGAAAAAGCCGCCAGAGCGTTCATGACTGTTCTAATTCTGGGCATGGTCCTCTTTCACTCCTGAAATCGTGGGTTCGTGTCACCTCAAGTGTCCCGGCTGGGAGCCTGTCGCTCAAGAGAAAACGATTCCAACTCTGAAGTTTGCCCCCAAAAGAGGCCTCCACCAGCCGACGAGGTGTGAATCGCCGCCTTGAGCCGGCAGGACCGATAGAATCCGGTGCAGATCACCTCGAACACGAAAAACACACCGAAAAGAGAATCCACGCATGACGATGCCGCCGAAGATTTCAATTGAAGATGCGGACCTCTCGAACGCCTCGGTCCGAAGCGACCTGATCCGACTCGTCGAAGCCTTTGCGGTGGTCAGCAAGGTGACACTCCGACCAGGGCACGCGGAGGCACTCGACCATCTGCTCCAGACCCACCCCACCGTGTTTCTGATTCTCGCCCGGAATGACGAGGGGCGTGCGGTCGGCTACGCACTCTGTCAGAAGACGATCTCGAGTTTCGAAGGTGCGCCCTCGGTGAACCTCCACGACATCTATCTGGACGAGACGCTGCGGGGACAGGGTGTCGGGCGACGGATGATCGCCCGACTCGAGGAGAAGGCGCGATCGATGGGCTGTCGCAAGCTCACCCTCGAGGTGGATCGGGAGAACACCGGCGCGCAACGGCTCTACCAGGCGCTTGGTTTCGCCGACGGCTCATCCGATCGTGACGGGGACGGGTGCTGGTTCTGGCGAAAGATGATCGGACACGACTGAAAAAGTCTCTTCATCGAACCGATTCCTCATTCAGAATCGGGCGCCGTCCTCTCGGGAAGGGGCTGGATCGAAACCTCGCGAAAATCGACGGGATGACTCTCACCCTGCAGGGCGATCCAACCGCCATCGATGAGCAGCGGACCATCCTTGATCAACGACTTCGCATCGGAATCGCGGGGATCGAACTGAGCCTGTTCGTATTCGAGAACCAGCGTCCCATCGATGAAATGCCTGACGCCACCGGCTCCGTCGACTTCGAATTCCGCNGTGACCCACTCATCACCATGACAGGTCTTCGAGGATGAATTGATGCAGTGCGCCTGTTCGAGCGTTCCCTTGATCACGACATTCGTGCCGGGCGTGCAGAGATTTCCGGTCGGCCGTTCGCTCGTGCCGTCTCCACCGAGAAACTGGCCTTCGATTGAAACCGGGAAGAACTGATTCAGACCCATCGTCTTCGGATCCTGACAATGCAGCATGACCCCGCTGTTGCGCCAGGCCCATCCGGGGCCATCGGCGCATTGCGCACCACGAAAACGGTACACCACGCGCAGACGGTATCGATCAAGCGGTCGCTCGTGAAAGAGGTGAAGAAACCGGTTCGCGAAAGGACCTTCGTAGTTGTCGTAGTCGATCCGAATCAGACCGTCCTCGACTCGCACGGTCTTCCAGGGGTCGACCCCCAATGGCTGACCCGAGATCTTGGGCGTCCAGCCGGTCAGATCCTTCCCGTTGAACAGTGATGTCCAGCCGGAATCGGGCTTCAGCGGGGCAGTTGCCTCCTGAGTCCCAAACGCCTGATTGAACCAGGTGAAGCTGCACGTCAACAACAAGAACAGAATGGCGATGGAAGCTCGTAACATGGGGGTCTCCGATGTGGTTCGATGGTAGCAGGCGAGCTCGAAAATCACGATTTTCTTTGATCTATCAGGCATGAAGACCACGTTTCATTCGTTGTTCAAAAAACCTTTCCACTGAGAATCCTGCCAAGGAGAAGAGAAGACATGCTGAACAAGGGCCGACGCATCACTGCCGCACTTTCGAGCATTGCCATCGTGGGACTCATGTCCACCGGGACTCAGGCACAGTCCGGAGGCCCTCCGCAAGGACCGGGCGGATCAGGCGGCCCCGGAGGCAAGAGGTTCAGTGACGTCGAACTGATGAAGCAATTCGATCTGGACAAGGATGGGCGACTGGATAGAGAGGAACGGGACGCGGCTCGAGCCGCGGCGATCGAACGAAAGGCGGAAGGCCAGCGAGGCCGCAAGCGACGAGGCGGTCCACCCCGCGAACAGGGAGAGGAGGCGACTCGTCCTCAGAATCGACCGGATGCGTTGCGGTTGAAGGAAGCGGACGTCGAGATGTTCCCCGATCGCGAGCTCTATGATCGAGAGACGCTCAGAACATTCTTCTTCGAATTCCCCGAGAGCGACTGGCATGAGGAGATGGTCGCCTTTCACGGAACGGACGTCGAGGTTCCCGGGACCCTGCGGGTCGACGGCAGACTGGTCGGTGAAGTCGGCATCTCCTACCGAGGAAACACCTCCTTCGACCACCCGGAGAAGAAGTCATTCGGTGTCTCGATCGACGCCTACGACGATGACCGTTCCCTGGGCGGCTACAACACCCTGAATCTGCTGAACGCGAATGGCGATCCTTCGATGATGCGAGAAGTTCTCTTTTCGAACATCGCGTCGGAGCACATGCCCGCCCCGAGGGCCAACTTCGTGAAGGTCGTCGTCAACGGCGTCTATCTCGGGGTCTACGCCAACGTCCAGCAGTTGAACAAGGACTTCATCGAGGAGCACTACGACACCCGCAAGGGTGTCCGTTGGAAAGTGCCCCCGGACTTCAGTGGTGGTGGCGCCCTCTCCGATCAGGGCTCCAGCAGCTCGGTCTACAAGGAGAAGTATGAACTGAAGACGGGCTCGGCCAAGGAGAAGGACTGGAAGGAGCTGGTCGCGTTCTGCCGGATTCTCAAGCGGACTCCGGAAGCACGCCTTGAAAAGGTTCTTCCCAAGTACATCGACGTCGAGGAAACGATTCGGTTTCTCGCACTCGACAACATCTTCATGGATCAGGACGGCTACTACAGCCGCGGAAGCGACTACTACGTCTACAAGGATCCGGATGGCCGATTCCACTTCTTTCATTACGACAACAATGAGACCTTCGATCCCCCGCGGGGTGGTCGTGGTGGTCCCGGTGGCCCTGGCGGTCCCGGCGGTCCACCGGAAGGATTCGGAGGCCCTGATGGCCCCAGGCCCGGTGGTTTCGGTCCACCTCCCGAGGGCTTTGAAAGAGGCCCAGGTCGAGAGCCTCGAGACCGTCCCGGTCTGGACCGCCCCAGACGAGGCGGAGGTCAGGGCCGACCTGATCAAGGTCAAGCCGACGATGGACCTCCGCAGCGTGGGGGACGAGGTGGTCGAGGTGGCGGTCGAGGCGGTGGCCGAGGCGGCAATCCCGCGACCCAGGCACCCCTTGCACTGCAGGACCAAAAGGACACCAGACCACTGATCGCCGCAATTCTCGCGGTGCCCGCCTGGCGTGCGCGATACCTCGAGGTCTGTCGAGAGATCGCAGAAGAGGAACTTGCTGCCGACGTATTCCGGGCAAGGATCGAGGCGTATCGCGCTCTTCTCAGTGATGCCGTGGCAAAGGATCCTTTCGGACCTGCTCGAAGTGATTTTCTTCGAAGTCTCGAAGGAAATGAGACGTCACTCACTGAAATCGTGGCGCGTCGAAGAAAATTCCTTCTCGAACATGACTCACTGAACCCGGATCCTGACGATGATGATGAGGACTCATCCGACGCACGCTGAAAAGACAGGACACCACTTTGAACGAATTGCTGACCACCAATCCACCCGACCTCGGCCCTGATCCATTCGGCAACGCTGTGATCTCGGTACTGCTCGCCACGATCTTCGGAATCGTGGTGGCCTGCCTGCACCTGCTCGCCACCCGCGGACGGGATCGAGTGGAGCTTTGGCGGACCCTCATCCTGATCGCACCCCTCATCGCCATGGCGACGGTCGCGGTGGGCACGAATCTGGCGGCGGCGTTCACTCTTTTCGGCACGCTTGCGATCGTTCGTTTCCGCACCCGGATCAGAAACCCCCTCGACGCGGTCTTCGTCATCTTCTCGGTGGTGATCGGGCTGGCCACCGGCAACCACAACTACGTGGTCGCCCTCGTGGGCACGGTGATCGTCGGTATCACGATCCTGATACTCACTTCGAATTCCCTGAAGAAGGACAGGAGTGATGGCAAACTCAGAATCACGCTCTCTCCGGGGGACACGAAAGACGATACCTGGAAGACGATCCTCGATGAACTCCGGATCAAACATCGTGTCATCGCGACCGAGATCGATCGAAACGCCGGCACCAGGACGATCATGCTGAGCACCATGAATCTGGAACCGGAAACCAATCAGGCTCTCATCAGCCGACTTCAGGAGATTCCGGAAATCACCAAAGCGTCCCACAAGATCGATCAGGACTGATTCAGCGGGCTCAATGCGTTTCGGAGTCCCAAAGCGCTTGTTTCACACCAAATTTCCTGCGGGGTCGTCTACACTGGCCGACCCGGTAACGGCCGGTATCGACCGCACAGCAGGAACAATGGAACACGCGATGTCAGACAACACAGCCTCGAACCCCACGATCATCTACACCCACACCGACGAGGCTCCCGCGCTCGCCACCTACTCCTTCCTTCCGGTGATCAAGGCATTCACCGCCGGCACCGGAATCACGATCGAGACCCGAGACATCTCGCTTGCCGGACGGATCATCGCGAACTTCCCCGAACNGTTGCGTGACGATCAGAAGATCGAGGACGCGCTCGCCGAACTCGGACGGCTCGCCCAGCGCCCCGATGCGAACATCATCAAGCTTCCGAACATCAGTGCCTCGGTCCCTCAGCTGAAGGACGCGATCGCCGAACTTCAGGCGCAGGGGTANGACCTGCCCGACTATCCCGAGGAACCCGCCGACGACGCGGAACGCACGATCCAGCATCGCTATGACGCCGTCAAGGGCAGCGCGGTGAATCCAGTGCTTCGCGAGGGCAATTCCGATCGAAGGGCACCCGAAGCGGTCAAGGCCTACGCGCGAGCGAACCCCCACCGCATGGGCGCATGGAGCAGTGATTCGAAGAGCCACGTCAAGAGCATGAGCGCGGGTGACTTCTTCGCGAACGAACAGTCCGTCGTCATCCCCGACGCCACCACCGTGCACATCGAACACGTCGCCACCGACGGCACCACCAGCATTCTGAAGGACGGCATCGAACTTCAGGCCGGNGAGATCCTCGACGGAACCTTCATGAGTCGCAACGCCCTTCGCACCTTCCTTGCCGCGGCGATCGCCGAAGCCGGGGAGATGGGGATCCTGTTCTCACTTCACATGAAGGCCACCATGATGAAGGTCTCGGACCCCATCATCTTCGGACACGCNGTCACCGTCTTCTTCGCCGACGTCTTCGAGAAGCACTCGGAAGCGCTCGCCGGAATCGGCGTCGACGTGCGCAACGGTTTCGGTGATCTGCTCGAGAAGATGGCCGATCTGCCCGAGGCCGAACGGACCGCGATCGAAGCCGACATCGAAGCGGCCTTCCGCGACGGACCCGACCTCGCGATGGTCGATTCCGACAATGGCATCACCAACCTTCATGTTCCAAACGACGTGATCATCGATGCGTCGATGCCCGCCATGCTGCGAACGTCGGGATGCATGTGGAACAAGAACGGCGACACCCAGGACACGATGGCCGTGATTCCCGACCGCTGCTACGCCGGTGTCTACCAGGCGGTCTTCGACGACTGCAAGGCCAACGGCGCACTCGACCCCGTCACCATGGGCAGCGTGCCCAACGTCGGCCTGATGGCACAGAAGGCGGAAGAGTACGGCTCGCACGACAAGACGTTCGAAGCCCCTTCCGCAGGCACCATGCGGATCGTCGACGCCGACGGCACCATGCTCATGGAACATGCCGTCGAAGCAGGTGACATCTGGCGAGCCTGCCAGGTGAAGGACGCGCCGATCCGCGACTGGGTCAAGCTCGCCGTGACGCGTGCTCGTGCCACCGGAAATCCCGCCGTGTTCTGGCTGAACCCCGAGCGGGCACACGATGCCAACCTGATGAACAAGGTGAACACCTACCTCGCGGACCACGACACCGAAGGACTCGAATTCCACATCATGGCGCCCACCGAAGCCTGTCGTTTCTCGTTGGAGCGGATCAGACGCGGCGAAGACACGATTTCCGTCACCGGCAACGTCCTGCGTGACTACCTGACCGACCTGTTCCCCATTCTCGAGGTGGGCACCAGTGCGAAGATGCTCTCGATCGTTCCCTTGATGAACGGCGGCGGACTCTTCGAGACCGGCGCGGGCGGCTCCGCCCCCAAGCACGTCCAGCAGTTCGAGAAGGAGAACCATCTCAGATGGGATTCACTCGGAGAATTCCTCGCACTTGCCGCAAGCTTCGAGCAACTCGCGGTCCACTTCGAGCTGCCCTCGGCCCGCACCCTCGGGCGAACGCTCGATGAGGCCACCACCCAGTATCTGCTTCAGAACAAGGCTCCCTCCAGAAAGTGCGGAGAACCGGACAACCGAACCACCCACTTCCACGTGGCGATGTTCTGGGCCGAGGCACTCGCGTCACAGACCGAAGATGCTGAACTGGCGGGCCGCTTCACCGAAACCGCACGACAGCTTCGAGCACAGGAGGAGACGATCGTGGCCGCCTTGAACCAGACCCAGGGTGATGCGATGGACATCGGCGGATACTTCCAGCCCGATCCACGAAAGGCCGCCGAGGCCATGCGACCGTGCGACGTCCTCAACGGAATCATCGATGGAGTCAAC